>NZ_JAUCGU010000042.1:0-28570 GCF_059916625.1 Chromobacterium sp. CCUG 76385 | reverse complement strand
TGGGTATCCATCATCACGCTCCTGGTGAGAGGCTTACTTCAGTGTAGTTACCAACTTGTAATTGGGACATAGCCAAAAAAAATGCCAGACCGGCATGGTCTGGCATGTTTTGCGACGAGGGCCGCTTAACGGCGCATCGAGTCGAAGAAAGCCTGGTTCGACTTGGTGGCCTTGATCTTGTCCTGCAGGAATTCCATCGCTTCCAGGTCGTCCATCGGGTACAGCAGCTTGCGCAGCACCCAGATCCGCTGCAGCTGGTCCTGCGGGATCAACAGCTCTTCGCGGCGGGTGCCGGAGCGGTTGATGTTCATCGCCGGGAAGATGCGCTTTTCCGCCATCTTGCGATCCAGATGGATCTCGCAGTTGCCGGTGCCTTTGAATTCTTCGTAGATCACGTCATCCATGCGGCTGCCGGTATCGATCAGCGCGGTGGCGATGATGGTCAGGCTGCCGCCCTCTTCCACATTGCGCGCGGCGCCGAAGAAGCGCTTCGGACGCTGCAGGGCGTTGGCGTCCACGCCGCCGGTCAGCACCTTGCCGGAGGCCGGCACCACAGTGTTGTAGGCGCGGGCCAGACGGGTGACGGAGTCCAGCAGGATGACCACATCCTTCTTGTGCTCGACCAGGCGCTTGGCCTTCTCGATCACCATTTCGGCAACCTGCACGTGAC
The DNA here is from genome assembly GCF_059916625.1 of Chromobacterium sp. CCUG 76385. Taxonomy (NCBI): domain Bacteria; kingdom Pseudomonadati; phylum Pseudomonadota; class Betaproteobacteria; order Neisseriales; family Chromobacteriaceae; genus Chromobacterium; species Chromobacterium sp. CCUG 76385. The sequence continues at coordinate 27,900 of NZ_JAUCGU010000042.1, read as the reverse complement.
GGGTGGCCGGCTCGTCGAAGGTGGACGACACCACTTCGCCGCGCACCGAGCGTTGCATCTCGGTCACTTCTTCCGGACGTTCGTCGATCAGCAGCACGATCAGCACCGCGTCCGGATGGTTGGCGGTGATGGCGTGCGCGATATGCTGCAGCATCACCGTTTTACCGGACTTCGGCGGCGCCACCAGCAGCGCGCGCTGGCCGCGGCCGATGGGCGCGATCAGATCGATGATGCGGCCGGTGATGTTCTCTTCGGCGCGGATGTCGCGCTCCAGCTTGAACTGCTCGGTCGGGAACAGCGGGGTCAGGTTCTCGAACAGAATCTTATGCTTCGAGTTCTCCGGCGCTTCGCCATTGACCTTGTCCACCTTCACCAGCGCAAAGTAGCGCTCGCCGTCCTTCGGGGTGCGGATCTCGCCCTCGATGGAGTCGCCGGTGTGAAGATTGAAGCGGCGAATCTGCGACGGGCTGACGTAGATGTCGTCCGGACCAGCCAGATACGAGGTGTCCGGGCTGCGCAGGAAGCCGAAGCCATCCGGCAGCACTTCCAGCGTACCCTCGCCGAAGATGCTCTCGCCTTTTTTGGCCTGGTTTTTCAGAAGCGCGAAGATCAGATCCTGCTTGCGCAGACGGTTTGCGCCTTCGATCTCGTTGGAAATCGCCATTTCCACGAGCTCGGAAACATGAAGATGTTTGAGATCAGATAAGTGCATAGCGGTCGTGAGGTCGACTCGGTAGTATTCAGGCGGAACGCCGTCGGGGGTGTGGAAGCGTAAACGGAGCGGGCGGCTTTTTATGCCACCCGCCTTGAAGATTGTGCGTGGAGAATAGACGCTTTACAGTTGGCTGTCAATGAAGGCCGTCAGCTGGCTCTTGGACAGCGCGCCAACCTTGGTGGCCACAACCTGGCCATCCTTGAACAGCATCAGGGTCGGGATGCCGCGGATGCCGAACTTCGGCGGAGTCTGCTCGTTCTGGTCGATGTTCAGCTTGGCCACTTTCAGCTTGCCGGCGTAGGCGGTCGCCACTTCGTCCAGAATCGGAGCGATCATCTTGCACGGACCACACCATTCGGCCCAGTAGTCAACCAGCACCGGGGTGTCGGCCTTCAGCACGTCTTGTTCGAAAGAATCGTCGGTTACGTGATGGATCAAATCGCTCATGGCTTCCTCGTCGAAATTAAATAGCTTGCCTAATCCCCGATGGTAGCAAGCGCAGCCGCTCGCGGCAACCGCATGCTGCGCGGAAGAATCCCTGCCTATCATCGGGTTATATACTGCATCCAGCGCATGGATGGCTGCTGCAAATGGCTGCCATTCGGTATAATGTCGCGCTGTTTACATGTGAAGGACACCAAATGGGCTTTCTGCAAGGCAAGAAAATCCTGATCACCGGCATGATCTCCAACCGCTCCATCGCTTACGGCATCGCGCAAGCCTGTCATCGCGAAGGCGCCGAACTGGCTTTCACCTATGTGGTGGACAAGCTGGAGACTCGCGTCCGTGAAATGGCGGCGGACTTCGGCTCCAAGCTGGTCTACCGCTGCGATGTGCAGAACGACGACGAGATCAATCAGCTGTTCGTCGAGCTGGGCAAGGAATGGGATGGCCTGGATGGTCTGGTGCACTCTATCGGTTTTGCCCCGCGCGAAGCGCTGGAAGGCGACTTCCTGGATTCGCTGAGCCGCGAGGCCTTCCAGATCGCGCACGACGTGTCGTCCTACAGCTTCCCGGCGCTGGCCAAGGCCGCCCGCCCGATGATGCAGGGCCGCAAGGCCGCGCTCTTGACGCTGTCCTACCTGGGCGCGGTGCGGGCGATTCCGAACTACAACGTGATGGGCCTGGCCAAGGCCAGCCTGGAAGCCTCGGTCCGCTTCATGGCCGCCAGCTTGGGCAAGGAAGGCATCCGCGTCAACGGCATCTCCGCCGGCCCGATCAAGACCCTGGCCGCCTCCGGCATCTCCGGCTTCTCCAAGCTGCTGAACATGGCGGCCGGCCAAGCCTGTCTGCGCCGCAACGTGACCACCGAAGAAGTGGGCAACGCCGCCGCCTTCCTGCTGTCTGACCTGTCCTCCGGCATCACCGGCGAGATCACCTACGTCGACGCCGGCTACAGCGTCAACGCGCTGAACGTGCCGGAATAAGCAAGCATCGCGCGCTCCCGCGCTACTCTTCGCGCAGCGCCTTCAGCGCCTCCTGCGAGTGGTAGAACACCTGATCCAGGTCTTCGACCAGACTGGCCGCATCCACCAGGTCGTCGGCCTTGCCCAGCTGCTCCAGCAGCCGGCATAGCTCCGCCAGTCGCTGCGCGCCTACGCTGCCGGCGCCGTTCTTCAGCGCATGGGCGGCGCGAAACAACTCCTTGCCGTCGCCGCTCTTGGCCGCCTGATGTATGGCGGCCAAGAGCCGCGGCCCTTCCACCAGCCAGGCCGCCACCATCCGCGGCAACAATCCGGGATCGATGTCGCGGATGCCTGCCAGCGCCTGCTGATCGAGCCATCCCTCCTCTTCCGCGTCAGACGACGCCTCATCCGGGCGATCGGCCCCCGGCTTCATCCAGCGCGCCAGCACTTCCAGCAAGGCATTCTGCGTAAACGGCTTGGCCAGATAGTCATCCATGCCCGTCTGCAGGCAGCGCTCGCGCTCGCCGGCGCCGGCATTCGCGGTCAGCGCGATAATGGTCAGCCGCTCGCCGCCGGCTTCGCGCTCGCGAATCGCACGGGTGGTCTGCCATCCGTCCAGCACCGGCATTTCACAGTCCATCAAAGCCAGATCGAAACGGGTCTGCGCGCAACGCGCCAAGGCCTCCTCGCCGTTGCGGGCCAGTTCCACCTCGCACCCCAGATTGCGCAGCATGGCCTGCGCGAGTTCCTGATTGACCAGATTGTCCTCCACCAGCAACACTCTGCCGCTGAGCGTCTGCGGCGGTGCGCCGTGCACGCCTTCAGCGTCGCTATTTGGCGCGCTTGCCTGCAACAAGGCGTTATACAGGTCGGATCGCCGCACCGGCTTGGTCAACACCTGGCGCGCCAGCTTGGCGGCGGCATTCAGCTGCTGGAAATCATCGGCGGCGGAGCTCAGGATGATGGCCGGCGGCATGGCGTCCCCCATGCGCTGGCGCGCCGCCTCCAGAAACATCCGCCCATCCATCTCCGGCATCATCATGTCGGACAGGATCAGGTCGTAGCGTCCTTCCGGCGCCGCCAGCAAGCCCAAGGCCTCGGCCGGGTGCTGACAGACGCTCACCAGGCAACGCCAGGACTCCAGCTGGCTGCGCAGGATTTCCAGATTGGTGGCGTTGTCATCCAACACCAGCACATGCAGCCGGCTCAGCAGTTCGGTCGGCTCCGCCGGCTGGCTGCGCGGCGCGCGCGGCAGCCGCAGGATGAAATGAAACTCCGTGCCGACGCCGGGTTCGCTTTCCAGATCGATAGCGCCGCCCATCATGCCCACCAGCCGCTGCGAAATCACCAACCCCAAACCGGTGCCGCCAAATCGGCGGGTGGTGGAGCTGTCGGCCTGAGAGAACGGCTGGAACAGCCGGCTGCGCTGCTCCGGCGAAATGCCGATGCCGGTGTCGCGGACGCTGAAGCGGCACGCCACCTCGGTTTTACTCTCCTCTAGCCGGTCCACCCGCGCCACCACTTGGCCGGACTCGGTGAATTTCACCGCGTTGCCGACCAGATTGGTCAGCACCTGGCCCAGCCGCTTGCCGTCGCCGAACACATCCACTGGTTCCAGGGGCAGCGCGCACATCAGTTCCAGGCCCTTGCCGCAGGCCACCGGGGCCAGTCGCTCTACGATCTCCTCCACCAGTTGATTGAGGCAGAACGGCTGGCTGTCCAGTTCGAAACGGCCGGATTCGATCTTGGAGAAGTCCAGGATGTCGCTGATGATGGACAGCAGGTTCTCGCCGGAGCGATGCACCACATTGACGTAATGGCGCTGCTGTTCGTCCAGCCGGGTGCGCAGCAGCAGGTCGGTCATGCCGATCACGCCGTTCAGCGGCGTGCGTATCTCATGGCTCATCACCGCCAGAAAATCGCTCTTGGCGCGATTGGCGGCCTCGGCGGCGTCTCGCGCCTCCGCCAGTTCGGCGCTGCTGCGCTGCAATTCGCCCAACGCCTCGGTCAGTTGGTTGTTGGCCTGCTGCAGCGCCAAGCTGCGCGCGTGCAGCGCCGTCTCGCGCTCATGCAGCTTCTGGTACAGCCGCACCCGGTTCAGCAGCAGATTGTCGTCCAGCGGCTTCATCAGATAGTCCACCGCGCCCAGGCCGTAGCCGCGGCTGATGAACTCCTCGGCCTTGAAGATGGCGGTGACGAAGACGATGGGGATGCCGCGGGTGCGCTCGGTCATCTGCAGATGGCCGGCCGTCTCGAAACCATCCATGCCCGGCATCTGCACATCCAGCAGGATCAAATTGACTTCGTGCTCCAGCGTGGCCATCAGCGCTTCTTCGCCGGAGGCGGCCTCCCGCACCTCGCAGTCGGACAGCCTGGACAACAAGGCGCGCAGCGTGACGCGGTTGTTGGGATTGTCGTCCACCACCAGAATGGCGAAGCTGGCACTCATCGTTCCGCTCCTCTGCCGACGCGATAGAGGTAACTGCCGCTGCAATACGGCTCGAAGCCGGCATCCAGCGCCTGGCGGTGCAAGCCGTCCTGCGGCCCCAACGCCAGAAAGCCTTCGGCATGCAGCGAGCGGGCGAAGCGGCGCAGCACCTGGCGCTGCAGCTCGGCGTCAAAATAGATCAACACATTGCGGCAGACAATGAGCTGGAATTCATTGAAGATGCCTTCCTCGGTCAGCGAGTGGCGATAGAACAGGATGCGCTGGCGCAGCCTGTCTTCCATTTTCAGGAAACGGCCGTTGGCGGCCAGATAGGCGTCGAACAGCCGCGGCCCGCCGCTGGCCAGATAGTTTTCGCGGTTAAGCGCCAGGGCGCCGGCCGGAAACAGCCCGCTGCTGCCCAGCTCCAGCAAGTACGGATTCAGGTCGGTGGCGAACAGGTGGCTGCGGTCGAGCAGGCCCAGTTCCTCCAGCACGATGGCCAGCGAATACGGCTCTTCGCCGGTGGAGCAACCGGCCGACCACAGCTTGATCAGCGGAAAACTGGACAGATAAGGCAGAATCTCATCGCGCAGCAGCTTCATCTGCTGCGGATGGCGGAAGAAGCTGGTCACCCCCACCGGCAGCTCGGCGCACAGGCGCTCGAACAGCGCCGCGTCGGTCAGCACCGCCCGCTGGAAATCGCAGAAAGCGCGCAGATTGAACTGGCTCATCAGATTGAGGATGCGGCGCTTCAGGCTGTCGCGCTGGTAGTGGCGGAAGTCGTAGCCATAATGGCTGGACAGCGCCTCCAGAAACAGATCCAGCAGCGCGCCGTCGGGTTCCGCCTCCGCGCCGGCCGCGGCCGAGGCGGCCAGGCTGGCGATGGCCGGCAGCTTCAGCACAAAATCGTAATGCCCGTCGTTGCGCGCGGCGTCCGGCATGGCCCGCGCCGGCGCACACTCGTCGCCATCCTGCACGATGACGCAGCCGCCCGCCTGGCGCAGCGCGGCGCAGCCATCGGCGCCGTCGCGTCCATAGCCGCACAACAGCACCGTCAGCGCGCCGTCCCCATACTCCGCGGCCAGAGACTGGAACAGCACGTCGATGGAGGGCCGGGCAAACTGTATCTGGCGGTCGCGCGTCAAATAGACGTAACCGTGCGCCACCTTCATATGATGGCCGGGCGGCGCCACGTATACCGTGCCCGGCCGCGCCGGCGTCATCTGCTGCGGCATTTCCACTACATAGCCGGTGCGTGTCTTCAGCAGCTGATCCAAGAGATTGGCCTGATCCTCCTGGACATGCTGGGCGATGAATACCACCACGTCCGACAGCGGCAATGCCTCGACGATGCGCAGAATCGGCTCCAGGCTCTGCGCGGAGCCGGCCAGCGCCAGCGCGCGCAGCGGCGGCCTTTCGCCCGGCTGCTCCACCTTGGCCGCCACCTGCCGCGTCGGCAGGCTCAGCCGCGCCAGGCTGTGCGCCAGCAAGGCGTGATAGGCCTGTATTTTCAGTTTGCCGCCGGCGTCCAGCCGGTCCGCGATGGCCAACAGCACATCCGACGGCAAGATATCCGCATCGTAAAAGCAAAGTTCCAGCGACTCGGCCGGCTCCGTGCGCAGCAAGGCCAGCAGCGCCGAGCGGTCCTCATGCGTATCCAGCCGGCCCAGCACCGCCGCCTTGCACTGCCCGCCGCGCTGCTGAACCGTCACGCTCATTTAGCCCGGCCCTCGCACCATTGCGCCGCCTTGGCCACCAAAACGTCGTAGTCCACCGGCTTGGACAGATAGTCATCGGCGCCGGTAGCCAGTATCTTTTCCCGCTCCGCCGGCAGCGCCTTGGCGGTGATCGCCACCACCGGCAGATCGACCCAGGCCGGGTTGGCCCGGATCGCCGCGATGGCCTGATAGCCATCCATCTCCGGCATCATGATGTCCATCAGCACCAGATCCGGCCGCTGCTGCTCCAGAAACTCCAGCGCGCGCCGGCCGTTGACGGCGCTGGACAATTTGGCGCCGTGCCGCTCCAGCGCGGCCGTCACCACGAACAGATTGCGCGGATCGTCATCCACCACCAGGATGCTGCGCCCTTCCAGCAGCCGGCTGCCTGCTGCGGCAGGCGGCGCTTTCAAGGCCGCCTGCTGCCGCGGCACGTCGCGCAGGAAGCGCTCGACGTTTTCCAGCAGCCTTTGCCCCGCCTGCGGCGTCTTGACGATGATGCAGTCGGAGTAGGCGCGCAGTTCCGCCTCGTCCTCGTCGTCCGGGCTCTGGCCGGCGTAGAACACCAGCGAGATGGCCGGATCGGCCTCGCGCAAGGCGGCGGCGACCGCCAGACTGGCGGCGACCGGCGCCGCGCCCAGATCGATGATCGCCAGCCGGCAGCGGCTCTCCCGCAACAAGGCCGGCCAGTCGGCATCGGGTCCGACGCCGACGATGGCGCCGCCGGTTTCGCCCACCAGCTCCGCCACTTCATCGCGGCTGATGCCGCCGCGCTCCACCACCAGAATCCCGCCGGCGTGGCCTCCCACCGCGCGCACCAGCTCGGCCTCGGCCGCCGCCAAGAGCTTGTCGCTGGCGGGTTTGCGCAAGAAGCCGATGGCGCCCTGCTGCAGCAAGGCTTCGTCGCGGTCGCGCGCCGAGACGATGTATACCGGGATGGCCGCCAGCGCCTGCCGGGTTTTCAGCTCATGCAGCACCTGGGTGCCGTCCATGTCCGGCAAGCCCAGGTCCAGCAGAATGCCCGCCGGCTGATGGCGCTCGGCCAATTCCAGCCCCTCGCCGCCGGTTCCGGCCAGCAAAGTCTTGTAGCCCAGCCGCCGGTTCATCGTCAGCAGCATCTGGCCGAACACCGGATCGTCGTCGATCAGCAGCACCGCGCGGTCTCCCGGCTGCAGCGCGTCCCTGTCGTCGCGCGCCATCTCCAGCCGCGGCGGCGGCGTCAGGCTGGCCGCCTCGCGCGAGGCCGCGGCGCTTTCCGGCAGCCAGACGATGAACTCGCTGCCTTCGCCCGGCTTGCTTTCCAGCTCGATGGTGCCGCCCAGCATCTGGGCGAAGCGCAGGCTGATGGTCAGGCCCAGCCCGGTGCCGCCGAATTCGCGCGAGGTGGAGCCGTCCGCCTGCTGGAAGGCCTCGAAAATCACGCCCTTCTTGTCTTCGGAAATGCCGATGCCGGTATCGCGCACGCTGAGCCGGATAGGCAGCGCCGTGTTCGGATGGTGGCTGAGCCGGAAGGTGACGCTGCCCTCGCGGGTGAACTTGATGGCATTGGTCAGCAGATTGCGCAGTATCTGCGACAACTTGTCCGGATCGGACACGAAATCGCGACGCAGCTGGTCGTCGATGACGAAATCCAGCCCCTTGTCGCGCGCCAGATGTTCGAACATGCCCTGCAGCTCGAAGCACAGGTCACGCGTGCTCAGCGTGGCCAGATGCACATCCATCCGCCCGGCCTCCACTTTGGACAGGTCCAGCACGTCGTTGATCAGCCGCAGCAGGTCTTCGCCGGAACGATGGATGACCTGCGCCCACTTCTGCGCCTCGCCCTGCACCTCGCCATTTTCAGAGCTGACCATCATCTTGGACAGCAGGATGATGGAGTTCAGCGGCGTGCGCAGCTCGTGCGACATATTGGCGAGGAATTCGGATTTGTACTTGCTGGCCTGATCCAGCTGCCGCGCCTTGGCCTCCTGCTGCCTTTTCGCCTCTTCCAGCTCCTGATTCTGCTGCTCCAGCTGCTGCTGCGATTCCTCCATCTGCGCATTGGTCTGCTGCAGCTCCTCGGTCTGCTGCCGCAACAGCTGCTGCGCCTCTTCCATCTGGGCATTGGTCTGTTGCAGCTCTTCGGCCTGTTGCTGCAGCTGCTGTTGCTGCTCCTCCATGCGGGCGTTGCTCTCTCGCAGTTGCTCGCTCTGCGCGCGCATCTCGCGCTCGGACTCCTCGCTGGCCGCCAGCAGCTTGCGGATATGAACGCGCTGCTCGGCGGCGAACAGGAAAGAAGCCAGCATGCCGGTGATGTTGGACAGGTATTCCAGCTTGCGTTCGTCAAAATGCTCGAAGCTGGCCAGCTCGATCACGCCGACCAGTTCTTTCTCATGCAGCAGCGGATAGGTATAAGTGAAGCGCGGCAACGCCAGCATGGTGCCGGTGACGATGGGCGCGGCGGCGTCGTCGCTGACCTCCAGGATGATGGGTTTGCGCTCGCGCGCCACCTGCCCCACCGCGCCCTGGCCCAAGGCAAAGGTGGCGCCGAGACTGTTGCGCTCGGTGTACATATAGCTGCCGATCAGGTCCAGCCGCTGTTCGGCGTCGCGATACAGATAAAACACGCCGCGGCCGGCGTCGAGATAACGGCCGATCAGCCCGATGGCCGCATCCGCCAGCTGCTCGGTGGTCAGATCGCCGGTCAGCGCCGCCGAAACTTCGCTATAGCCGTCCTTCAGCCAGTTGCGCCGCTCGTCCTCGGCGCGGGCGATGCGCAGCATCCGTATCATCTCGTTGATGGCGATGCCCAGCCTGTCCTTGGACGAGGCCAGCTTGACCTCCTGGCTCAGGTCGCCCTGGCCGATGGCGTAGGCGCGGTTGGCCAGGTGTTCCAACGATTCGGTCAACAACTTGATCCGCGCCATCAGGCTGCTCTGGTCGCCCGCCTTCAGCTGGATATCGCTGGCCAGATCGCCCTCGGCCAGGCGGGCGGCGATCTCGGCCGCTTGCGATGGCTCGCCGCCCAGCTGCCCCAAGATCGACCGTGTCGTCCAGTAACCGATCACCGCGATGACCAGCAGCATCAGGCCGCAGATGAACAAAGTCATCAAGATGGCATTGCGCTTGGTCACCGCCGCCTCGTCGGAAAAACGCTTGGCGATGACGATGTTGTAATCAATATGCGCATCGATCAACTTGAGCATCTGGTCGGACACAGGGTCCAGTTGCAGCAGCAATTGATGGGCCTTGGCCACGCTTTGCTCGCTAGAGCCTTTTTCCTGCAGCATTTTGTCCAGAAGCATCTGGTATTGCCGCCAAACCGGCTTTTCTTTTCCCAGATAGGCCTTGTCCATCTCGTCGGCAAAACAAATGGTGCCCGCGCAGCCATCGGTTTCATAAGCGTGGAGCGCATTGCTTACGTTGTCGCGCGCCACCTGCAACTTTTCTTCCACCCGGTTGCGCTCGGCCGTGTCCGCGCCATAATCCAGCCGCCCGGCCTGAGTGCTGATTTCCTGAAAATTGCGGCGCAGCTCGCCGAGAATTTTCAAACTCGGCACCGCATTGATATTGGCGTTATTGGCGCCTTCGTACACCCTCTCCATTAGGTACTGTTCCAGCCCGGTCAACAAGGCCAAGCCCAGCAGCGCGGCCAGCACCAGCAGCGCCATATTCTTGCCAACGGTCAATTTCACGCGAATCTCCCGGCATGGCCGCAAACGCGACATTAACTGTTGCAGTTTAGACAATTAACAAAATCACTAAACAAAGAAAAAAGACTAGACTGGAGACATCGGGCCTATTCCCGAGGAGGGGATGCATGCAGCTTACTGGCAACATTCTGGTGGTCGACGACACCATGACTACGCTGATGATGCTGCTGGCTCTGCTATCGACCCAGGGCTTCCAGGTCAGCTCGGCGCAAAGCGGCGCCGAGGCGCTGGATTTGGCGCAAAAGCAACCGCCGGACCTGATCCTGCTGGACTTCAGCCTGCCGGACATGGACGGTGTCGCCGTTTGCCGCGAGCTGAAGCTCAATGCCCGCACCCGCGACATTCCGGTGCTGTTCCTCAGCTCCATCTCCGACGCGGATATCCGGGTGGAAGGCTTCTCCGCCGGCGCGGTGGACTTCATCGCCAAGCCGTTCGAACGCAGCGAGCTGCTGGCCCGGGTCAACACCCACCTGGACCTGTCCCGTCTGAAACAGCGGCTGAGCAAGCTCGTTGAGGAAAAAACCGAATCGCTGCGGCTGAGCGAGCAACGTTTCCGCGCGCTGATCGAACAGGCGCCGGAGGCCATCATGGTGTTCGACAAGGATACCGGCCGCTTTGTCGACGCCAACCGCCAGGCCGAGCTGCTGACCGGCCGGCCCTTGCAGACGCTGATAGGCCTGACGCCGGGCGATCTGTACTCCGCGGAGCAGCCCGATGGCCTGCCGGCCATGGAAACCGTGCGCATGCATGCCGCCCGCGCCATGCAAGGCGAGGTGCAGGTATTCGAGCGCGTCATACAGCGGCCGGATGGGGAAACGGTGCCGTGCGAGGTCAGGCTGAGCAAGCTGCCCAGCGAAACCGGCCACCTGCTGCGCGTCAGCTACATCGACATTTCCTCGCGCATGGCCGCCCAGGAAAAAATCAACCGGCTGGCGTATTTCGACAATCTGACCGGCCTGTACAACCATAGCGGCCTGCTGGAGCAGCTGAACGCGCTGTGCGCCCTGAGCGATGAGGAAAGGCCGCCGTTCGCGCTGCTGCTGATAGATCTGGGCGACTTCAAATACATCAATGACGTCTACGGCAACCGCATCGGCGACTTGCTGCTCAGCTGCGTGGCCGACCGGCTGCGCCAACTGGCAGGCAACACGGGCTATGCCGGCCGGCTGGGCGGCATTGAGTTTGTGCTGCTGCAAACCGGCATCGCCCATGCCAAAGCCGCGCAGGCGCTGGCCAGCCATGTGCTGGACACCATCACCGCGCCGTTCGCCGTGGACGAAATGATGCTGAGCATTGCCGCCAACATCGGCGTCAGCCTGGGCGCGCCGCACGGCTGCAACGGCCAGGAGCTGCTGCGCGACGCCGACATGGCGCTATACCAGGCCAAACAGCGCGGCACCAGGCACATCGAACTGTATCAGGCGGAAATGGGCAAGCAGATGCGCGAGCGCATCGAACTGGAAAAGGAGCTGCGCCACGCCATTGAAAAAGGCCAGCTGGTGCTGCACTACCAGCCGCAGATCGAACTGGCCAGCGGCCAGGTGGTGGGCGTGGAGGCGCTGGTGCGCTGGCAGCATCCTAAGAAAGGCATGATTTCGCCAGGCCAGTTCATCCCCATCGCCGAACAATCCGGCCTGATCCTGCCGCTGGGACGCTGGGTGCTGCGCGAGGCCTGCCAGCAGCTCAGGCGCTGGCACGACAAAGGCTGCGGCCTGGACATCAAGATGGCGGTCAACCTCAGCGTGGCGCAATTCACCGACCAGGAGCTGCCGGAGTTCGTGGCCGAGGTGCTGAAGGAAACCGGCATCGCGCCGGCATCGCTGGAGCTGGAAATCACCGAATCCTGCACCATGCTGTCGCCGCAGCAATCCATCCGCATGATGCAGCAGTTCCGCGCCATGGGCATTCACAGCTCGATAGACGATTTCGGCACCGGCCACTCCTCGCTGTCCTATCTCACCCGCTTCCCGGTGGACACGCTGAAGATAGATCAATCGTTCATCCGCAATATCGCCAGCGACGAAAAAGACACCGCCTTGTGCGACACCATCGCCTATCTTGCCCATCGCATGGATTTGCGGGTGGTGGCGGAAGGCGTGGAAACCAAGGAACAGCTGACTTTCCTCTCCAGCATCCAGGTCGACGTGGTGCAGGGCTACCTGTTGTGCAAGCCGGTGCCCGCCGCGGAGGCGGAAGCCTTCATCCTGCAGCGGGCGAATTTCAGTCCGCAGGCCGGCGTCGAATATTTCTGACACCAAGCCATCCATTGCCAGCCCCGCCTCGGCAATGGCACACTTTTCCCATCTCTTTGCCAGGCCAGCGCCATGCCCGACGACCACAGGCTGACAGCCATCACCGCCGCCCACGCGGCGGAACTGCTGAACCATCTGCGACACGGCAGCGTGAATAGTCCGCAGCAGCTGGGCGCGCTGGCGGACGCCAACGCCAACGAGCTGATCCTGGACCTGCTGCAAGCCGCCCGGCCGGAAGACGGTTTTCTGTCGGAAGAATCCGCGCCCGATCCCACCCGCCTGTCGAAGCACCGCGTCTGGATCATCGACCCGCTGGACGGCACCCGCGAATACTGCGAACGCGGCCGCGACGACTGGGCGGTGCATGTCGCGTTGACCGAGGGCGGCGTGCCCACCGCCTGCGCCGTGGCGCTGCCGGCATCGCATCTGCTGTACAGCACCGCAGCGCCCCCGGAACTGGCCCCCGCGCCTTCCGGCAAACTGAAAATACTAGTCAGCCGCAGCCGGCCGCCGGAACTGGCGGCGCGGGTCGCCGCCAGGCTGGACGCCGAACTGGTGCCGATGGGGTCGGCCGGCGCCAAGGCGATGGCGGTGCTGCGCGGCGAGGCCCACGCCTATCTGCACAGCGGCGGCATGAACGAATGGGACACCTGCGCGCCGGTCGGCGTGGCGCTGGCCGCCGGCCTGCACGCCTCGCGCATAGACGGCAGCCCCTGCCGCTACAATCAGGCCGAACCGAGCATGCCGGACCTGCTGATCTGCCGGCCGGAGTGGGCGCAGCCGCTGCTGGGGGCGATAGCGGCGGAACAATAGCAGGCATCAGCCGGTGGCCAGCGCGCTCTTGCCGGCATCGGACGTCGCGCCCTGGATCATGATGGTTTTGGCGCTGGCGCGGCCTCTCATCCAGGTCGCCACCATGGCGGGAGCGGCCAAGGGCTCTGCCGCCAGAAAGCAAGACGATAAACGCCCCGGCCACGGCCAGCATGGGCCGCCACCGGGGCCGCGCAGCGTCTGCGCTTAAGCCCGCGCGGCGCGCAGCTGCTTCGCCGCGGCGACCATATTGCGCAAGGCCGGAATCACCTCGCTCCACTGTCGCGTCTTCAGGCCGCAATCCGGATTCACCCACAAACGCTCAGCCGGTATGCGCTCGGCCGCTTTTTGCATCAGCTGGACGATATGCGCCTCGCTGGGGATGTTCGGCGAATGGATGTCGTAGACGCCGGGGCCGATCTCATTGGGATAATTGAAATCGTCGAAGGCGTCGAGCAGCTCCATGTCGGAACGCGAGGTCTCGATGGTGATCACGTCTGCGTCCATGTCGGCGATCGAGGCAATGATGTCGTTGAACTCCGAATAGCACATATGGGTGTGGATCTGCGTTTCATCGCCCACGCCGTTGGCGGCGATGCGGAACGACTCCACCGCCCATGCCAGATACTCTTGCCATTGCGTCTTGCGCAGCGGCAAGCCTTCGCGCAGGGCCGCCTCGTCGATCTGAATCACCCGCACGCCGGCCTTTTCCAGATCCAAAACCTCTTCGCGGATGGCCAGCGCCAGCTGATAGCACGAAACCGCGCGCGGCTGGTCGTCGCGCACGAAAGACCAGTTCAGGATGGTCACCGGGCCGGTCAGCATGCCCTTCATCGGCTTTTGCGTCAGCGACTGCGCATAGCGGATCCATTGCACGGTCATGGCCTTGGGACGGCTGATGTCGCCGTATAGAATCGGCGGCTTCACGCAACGCGAACCATAGGACTGCACCCAGCCGAACTGGCTGAACGCGTAGCCATCCAGCTGCTCGCCAAAGTATTCCACCATATCGTTGCGCTCGGCCTCGCCATGCACCAGCACATCCAGGCCCAGCGCCTCTTGCTCGCGCACGCTGTGTTCGATCTCGGCGCGCATCGCAGCGATGTAGGCCGCCTCGTCGATTTCCCCGGCCTTGAACTGGCTGCGCGCCTGGCGGATGGCCGCGGTCTGCGGAAAAGAGCCTATGGTGGTGGTGGGATAGGCCGGCAGCTGCAATCGCGCGGCCTGCAAGGCGGCGCGTTGCGCGTAGCCGCTGCGGCGACGGCCCAACTGCGCGTCTATCTTGGCGACGGCGGCCTTCACCGCCGGATTGTTGACGCGCGGCGACCGGCGGCGGGCATCGATGGCGGCGCGGTTGGCCGCCAGCGCCTCGGCCACCGCCGCGCGGCCCTGGTTCAACGCCGTGGCCAGCACGCGCAGCTCTTCCAGCTTTTGCTTGGCGAAGGCCAGCCAGGATTGAATCTCGGCATCCAGCTTCTGCTCGCTATGCAAATCCACCGGCACATGCAGCAAGGAGCACGATGGAGCCAGCCACAAGCGATCGCCCAGCGCTTTCGACAGCGGCTCCAGCCAATCCAGCGCCGCGTTCAGATCGGTTTTCCAGATATTGCGGCCATTGATCACGCCGACGGACAGCACGCGGTCGGCCGGCCATTGCGCGGCCAATGCCTCCACTTCATGGCGGGCATGGACGGCATCAAGATGCGCGCCGTGCACCGGCAGCGCGGCGAGCAGCGGCAGATTGTCCTGCAGCTGGCCGAAGTAACTCGCCAATAGCAGCTTGGGCTTGCCGGTGCCCAGCGCCTGATAAGCCGTGGCGAACGCCTGCCGCCAGCCGGCATCCAGCTCGGTCGCCAGAATCGGCTCGTCTATCTGCACCCATTCCGCGCCCTCCGCCGCCAAGGCGTCCAGCAGCTGGACATACGCCGGTAGCAGGCGCGAGAGCAGCGCCAGCTTGTCGGAGCCATCCTTGGCCTTGCCCAAGGCCAGATAGGTGACCGGGCCGATGATCACCGGCTTGGCGCGGACGCCCTGCGCCTTGGCCTCGGCCAACTGCGCCAGCAGGCGCGAGGCATCCAGCTGGAAGGTCGTCGCCGCGCTGAATTCAGGAACGATGTAGTGATAGTTGGTATCGAACCATTTGGTCATCTCGCCAGCCGCCACGCCGCCGCAGCAATGGGCATGTTCTTCCGCCGATTGGGCCGAGCGGCCGCGCGCCACGCGGAAGTAATTGTCCAGCGCGTCGCCATGGAAATCGCGCACGCGCTCGGGCAGATTGCCCAGCGCAAAGCTCATGTCGAGCACTTGGTCGTAAAAGGAGAAATCGCCGACCGGCGCCCAATCCAGCTCCGACTGCTCCTGCCAGTGGCGACGGCGCAGCGCGGCGCCGACCGACTGCAACTCGTCGCGAGTGCTTTGGCCTTTCCAATACGATTCGAGGGCGAACTTCAGTTCGCGCTTGGCGCCGATGCGGGGGAATCCCAGGTTATGCGTAAATGCCACGATTTCTCCTTTTCTTAATAACCAAAAGTAGAAACATCGTAGAGCGGCCAATGCATGAAGAAAAATGGTATTGTTTCATCAATCAATGAAAACCATTCATGGAGTGAGCGCATGGCCACGCTTGAACGCATCCATCTGGCAATCATCCGCGCAGTAGACCAGCACGGTTCGCTGACCGCGGCGGCGGAACAGCTGCACCTGACCCAGTCCGCCCTGAGCCACACCATGCGCAAACTCGAAGACCAATTGGGCGTGGCGATCTGGCGCCGCGAGGGACGCAGCCTGCAGCCAACCCAGGCCGGGGAATATCTGCTGGCGGTAGCCAACCGGCTGCTGCCGCAGCTGAACCACGCCGAAGAGCGCATCAGACAATTCGCCCGCGGCGAAAGCGGCGCCCTGCGCATCGGCATGGAATGCCACCCCTGCTACCAGTGGCTGCTGAAAATCGTGTCGCCCTATCTGGCGGCCTGGCCCATGGTCGATGTGGACGTGAAGCAGAAATTCCAGTTCGGCGGCATCGGCGCGCTGTTCGGTTACGAGATAGACATGCTGGTCACCCCGGACCCGCTCTACAAACCAGGGCTGCGCTTCGAGCCGGTATTCGATTACGAGCAAGTGCTGGTGGTGGGGCCAGGACATCCCTTGCGCCATGCGCCGCACGCGCAAGCGGAACAACTGGTGGAGGAAACGCTGATCACCTACCCTGTGAGCATCGACCGGCTGGACGTCTATACCCAGTTCCTGATGCCGGCCGGCATCCAGCCCAAACGGCACAAGCCGATAGAAACCACCGACATCATGCTGCAAATGGTGGCCAGCGGCCGCGGCGTGGCGGCCCTGCCGCGCTGGCTGGTGGACGAGTACGCCGCCAAGCTGGACATTGCCGCGGTCAAACTGGGGGAGCATGGCATCGCCAAGCAGATTTTCCTGGGCATCCGCGAAACGGACGCCGACATCGACTACCTCAGCGCCTTTGTCCAACTTGCGCGCGGGGATCGCAGGTAAACCCCGCGGCTGTTCCCGCGCTATTGCACCGCCCTCACAGCAAGGTTGCCCAACCATGAAACGTTACCCGCAAGCCGACATCGACGCCGTCTACCGCGCCATCCGCGAGCGCCGCGACATGCGCCACTTCAAGCCGGAACCGGTCGATCCCGACATCATGCAGCGACTGCTGGCCGCAGCCCATTTCGCGCCCAGCGTAGGCTTCATGCAGCCATGGCGCTTCATCCGCATCCGCAGCCTTGAATTGCGCCGCCGGATGCACGCGCTGGTGGAGGAGGAGCGGATACAGACCGCCCGCGCGCTGGGCGAGCGCGAGGACGCGTTCATGAAGCTGAAGGTGGAGGGCCTGCTCGATTGCGGCGAAGTGCTGGTGGCCGCGCTGATGGACGGCCGCGAGCGGCATGTCTTTGGCCGCCGCACCCTGCCGGAGATGGACTTGGCCTCGGTGGCCTGCGCCATCCAGAACATGTGGCTGGCGGCGCGGGCCGAGGGCTTGGGGCTGGGCTGGGTGTCGATCTTCGATCCGGCCAAGTTGTCCGCGCTGCTGGGCATGCCGGACGGGGCGCGGCCGGTGGCGATACTGTGCATCGGCCACGTCGAAGCGTTTTACGAGCGCCCTATGCTGGAGCAGGAAAACTGGGCCAGCCGGCAGAATCTGGCGGATCTGGTCTACGATGAGCGCTGGCCAGGCGCCTGATCAAGACGATCCAGGCCGGATTTCGCCAAGAATAGAGGCAAACCGCACCAGCCAGCATGCGTGAAGCGCGGGTTTATCGCGGCGCGCCCTGCGCCAGCTGTTTCTGTAGACACGCCGGGCACAGGCAATCGCTATCGGCCGCCATGGGCGACAAGCCGCGCGGCAGGTCCGCGCACCAGCAGCCGCCTTGCTCCCCGCCCGCGCCGCAAGTAAAACCGCAGCCGCAACGCGCGCAGGTCTTGCGCAGCACCGGCAGCGGCAAAGCCAGCAGCCTCCGCCACACCTGTTCCTTCTGTTCCGCGCGATAACCGGACCAAGCGGCGATTTCGTCCAGCGTGCGATGGCAACCTGCGCACACCAGCCCGCTCTCGTCCACGCGGCAGACGCCTATGCAGGGGGACGGCACCGCCTTGTCTGACTGCTCCAAAACCACACCTCGAATTCCAGCAATGACTGCCGGGATGGTAACGCGTCGGCGCGGATCAGGCCAGCTGCCGCCAGCGCTGGCTCAGCCCCGCGGCGTGGAACAGCCCATAGCCGAGGCAAATCAGCGAGCTCCAGACGGCGAAGCATTGACCGCCTCCGGCCGCCACAGCCAGATGGGCAGCAAGACCAGGCCGCGCAAGAGATAGATGGCCGTGATGATGAGCAAGGCTGGTTTGAGCAAAGGCAATCGTCTCAAGCAACCCGCGCCGGAAAACGCATACAGCGCCCAAATGGCCAGAATGGCGGCGATGCCCAGCGTCACCAGCGCCGGCCACCACTCGCCCCTTCCGGCTGCCGCGGCCAGATCCGGCGGTGCGCCGAAAAAGAGATACCAAGCCGGTCCGCCGATAATGCAGGCAAGATGCAACAGGCTGGCCAGCAGGCTCAAGCCGCCGGCGATCAACAGATTGCGATTCATGGCGTACCTCTGGTTCGATTTTAACGATCAAAATAATAACATTGTCATTAATGGCTCGCATGAAAAACGGCGCGAAAATCGCGCCGCTTTCTTTACCCTCAAACCTGCTTACTTGGCCGCCGAGGCATCCTTGGCTGCCGCGCCGCCGCCGACGGTTTCCATCACTTTCCATTGGCCGTTTTCGACCTTGTACACCGTGATGCCGCCGTCTTTCAGATCGCCCTTCTCGTCATAGGTCCAGTTGCTGGAAGTCACGCCCTGGTGGGTGATCTTGGCAAGCACCGGCAGGTAGACTTTGGGGTCGGCCGAATTAGCCTGCTCCATCGCTTGGATCAGCGTGCGCGCCGCGTCGTAGCCGTACGGCGAGTAAGTCGCCACATCGGCCTTGAAGCGCGCCTTGTAGCGGGTTTCGTAGTCCTTGCCGCCCGGCATCTGCTCCAGCGGCAAACCTGCCAGCGAGGCGATGGTGCCGTCGGCTTCCTTGCCCGCCAGTTGCAGGAAGGTCGGGGTCTTGGTCATTTCGCCGGAAATCAGCGGCGCCTTCAGGCCCAGGCGCTTCATCTGCTTGACCATGGGCGCGGACTGCGCGTCGGCGCCGCCGTAGAACACCACGTCCGGATTCGCGCCCTTGATGGAGGTCAGGATGGCGGTGAAGTCGGTGGCCTTGTCATTGGTGAATTCGCGCTTCACCACGTCGCCGCCGGCGGCGCGCGCCGACTTCTCGAATTCGTCGGCCAGGCCCTGGCCGTAGGCGGTGCGGTCGTCGACGATGACGATCTTCTTGGCGTGGAGCTTCTCCACCGCGAACTTGCCCATCACGCCGCCCTGCTGGGTGTCGGACGTCATGGAACGGAAGGTGTTCTTGAAGCCTTGCGAGGTAAATACCGGCGAGGTAGCCATCGCGATCATCGGGATGCCGGCGTCGGAATAGATCTTGGAGGCCGGGATGGAAGTGCCGGAGTTGAAGTGGCCGACGATGCCGGCCACCTTGTCGTCGACGAACTTCTGCGCCAGCTGGGTGGCGGTTTTCGGATCAGCCTGATCGTCCTGCGCGTCGAGTTCAAACGTCACCAGCTTGCCGGCAATGGTCGGCTTCTCGGCGTTGGCGTCTTCTATGGCCAGCGTCACGCCGTTCTTGTATTCCTCGCCATAGTGCGATTGCGGGCCGGTGAGCGGCGCGGCGAAACCGATCTTGATCACGTTGCCGGCGCTGGCCGCGGCGGGCGCGGAGGCGGCTCCGGCAGGCGCGGCCTCTTCCTTCTTGCCGCAGGCGGACAGCGCAACAGCGGCGGCAACCGCCAGCGTCAGGGTGGACAGCTTGGATGCTTGCATCTCTCTCGTTCCTCTTCTCTTGCTTCTACTGCTTGCGTCGATATAACCGGCCAAAGCCGGATCCGTACTTGCTCTTTATAAAGTAAAAACTCTGGCCGCATTATTCCAACGCGGCCAGAGCCTGGCAAGTTCTTATTCAGTCATGCTCATCAGGCTGGCATTGCCGCCGGCCGCCGTGGTATTGACGCTCAAGGCGCGCTCGACCACTAGCCGGTGGATATTGTAGCCGCCCTCGCCGCGCAGGATCAGCGGCACCAGGGCGCCGTCGCGCGCGGCCAGCTTGCGGCGGGCCTCTTCCGCGCCGCTGCCGGCAAACAGCACGGCGGACACATCGGCGGCCAGCACATCGGCAGCCACTTCAGCATAGCCGTTCAGGGCGCGCGCGAGCTTGCGTCCTGCCTCATTGTCCGCCAGCACGGCGCGGTTCCCTGCGGCAAACGCGGCGGCCAGTTGTTCGGCCAAGGCCTGGACGTCATCCGCCACGCAGCCAACCCAGCCGCGGCCGGCAAAGGACAGGATATTGTTCTCGCCGGTCGGACCGGGCAAGGCCACGCTATGCGACAGCGGGCTGTCCTTGCGCGCGGCGGCGATCACGCCGTCCAGCGCCAGGCCCTGCGCCTTGGCGACGGAGGCCAGCGCGTCCAGCGCAGGCAGATCCGCTGCCTCTGCCTGAGCATTCAGCTTGGGCTGCCAGTCGGCGCGCGTCAGGCGATACAGATAGTAAGGACCGCCTGCCTTGGGACCGGTGCCGGACTTGCCTTCTCCGCCAAACGGCTGCACGCCCACCACTGCGCCGACGATGTTGCGGTTGACGTAGATGTTGCCCACCTTGATCTTGCCGCAGATGTCGGCGATGGTTTCGTCGATGCGGCTGTGTATGCCATGGGTCAGGCCATAGCCGGTGGCGTTGATTTCGGCCACCACCTTGTCCAGATCGGAAGCGGCGAAGCGCAGCACATGCAGCACCGGGCCGAACACCTCGCGCTTCAGCTCGGCCAGGTTGTCGATCTCGAACAGCGTCGGCGCCACATAGGTTCCGCGCTCGCAGTCCGCCGTCAGCTTGGTCTGATGCACAGCGCGCGCGGACTGTTTCATGCGCTCAATGTGAGCCAGCAAGCCAGCCTGCGCTTCGGCGTCGATCACCGGACCGACATCGGTGGTCAGTTTGGCAGGATTGCCGACGGTCAGCTCGTCCATCGCGCCCTTGATCATCTTGATGACTTTGTCGGCGATGTCGTTTTGCAGATACAGCACGCGCAACGCCGAGCAGCGCTGGCCGGCGGAATCGAAGGCCGAGCTCAGCACGTCGGTCACCACCTGTTCCGGCAGCGCCGAGCTGTCGACGATCATCGCGTTCATGCCGCCGGTTTCCGCCACCAGCACGGTGTCGTCGCTGCGCTTGGCCAGCGTGCGGTTAATGATCTGCGCCACCTCGGTGGAGCCGGTGAAGATCACACCCTGGATGCGCGCGTCGCCGGTCAGCGCCGCGCCCACCACTTCGCCGCGGCCCGGCAGGAACTGCAGGGCCGCGCGCGGCACCCCGGCCTCGTGCAGCAAACGCACGGCGTAGGCGGCGATCAGGCTGGTTTGCTCGGCCGGCTTGGCCAGCACGGTATTGCCGGCGGCCAAGGAAGCCGCTACTTCACCGATGAAAATGGCGAGCGGGAAATTCCACGGGCTGATGCACACCACCGGGCCCAGCGGCAGGTGCGTGGCGTTGTCAAACTCGGACACGATCTGCGCCGCGTAATAGCGGCAGAAGTCCACCGCCTCGCGCACTTCGGCGATGGCGTTGTTCAAGGTCTTGCCTGCCTCGCGCACAGCCAGCGCCATCAGCGCCGGCATATTCGCTTCCATCAAGTCCGCCATGCGGTTCAGGCAGGCGGCGCGCTCGGCTGCCGGCGTAGCCGCCCAGCTGGCGGCAAAATCGGCCGACTGTTGCAGCGCGCGCTCGACATCGTCTGCGCTGGCTTCCAGCACTTTGCCTACCACGTCGCTGTGGTCGGCGGGGTTGCGCACGGCCAGCAGCTCGCCGTCAGTGACATCGCCGTCGCCCAGCATGGGGAAGGCGGCCCAGCGTTGCTGCTCGGCTGCCTGCAGCCCCAGTTGCAAGGTGTTCAGCACATGCTCGCTGGACAGGTCCAACCCCTTGGAATTGCGGCGTCCATGGCCGTAGAGCTCAAGCGGCAGCGGAATCTTGCTGTGCGGCTGGCCGGCGAAAGCGGCGGCTTCGGCTACCGGGTCGGTCACCAGCTCATCAATGGAGACGCCCTCGTCGACGATGCGGTTGACGAAAGACGAGTTGGCGCCGTTTTCCAGCAGGCGGCGCACCAGATAAGCCAGCAGCGTCTCGTGCGAACCCACCGGCGCGTAGATGCGGCAGGCCTTGCCCAGCTTGTCTTTGCCGACGACTTGGTCATACAGCGTCTCGCCCATGCCGTGCAGGCACTGGAATTCATAATCCTTGCCCGCCGCCAGATTGTAGATGGCCGACAGACTGTAGGCATTGTGGGTGGCGAACTGCGGGTAGATGGCGTCCTGGGCGGCCAGCAGCTTCTTGGCGCAAGCGAGATACGACACGTCGGTATACACCTTGCGGGTATAGACTGGATAGCCCGGCATGCCATCCACCTGGGCTCGCTTCACCTCGGCGTCCCAATAGGCGCCCTTGACCAGGCGCACCATGAAGCGGTGGCCGCTGCGGCGCGCCAGATCGATCAGAAAATCGATGACGAAGGGACAGCGCTTCTGGTAAGCCTGCACCACGATGCCGATGCCCTCGAAGCCGTTCAGATCCGGATCATTGGCCAACGCCTCCACCAAGTCCATAGAGATTTCCAGACGGTCGGCTTCCTCGGCGTCGATATTGAGGCCGATGTTGTATTGTTTGGCCAGCAGGAACAGCGCCTTCAGGCGCGGGAGCAGCTCCGCCATCATCCGCTCATGCTTGAGGCGGCTGTAGCGCGGGTGGATGGCGGACAGTTTCACCGAGATGCCCGGGCCATCGTAAATGCCGCGGCCGTTCGACTCCTTGCCTATGGCGTGGATGGCGGTGACATAGTCATTCAGATAGCGCTGCGCGTCGGCCTCGGTCATCGCCGCCTCGCCCAGCATGTCGTAGCTGAAGCGGTAGCCGCGCGCTTCGCGCTCCCGGCCATTGGCCAGCGCTTCTTCAATGGTTTCGCCGGTGACGAACTGCTTGCCCAGCATGCGCATGGCCATGTCCACGCCCTTGCGGATCAGCGGCTCGCCGCCCTTGGCGATCAGCCGGGTCATCGCGGCCGACAGGCCGGAAGCGCTATGGGAGGAAACCAGCTTGCCGGTCACCAACAAGCCCCAGGCTGCGGCATTGACGAACAGCGACGCGCTGTTGCCCAGGTGGGCTTTCCAGTCGCCGCGGGAAATCTTGTCGCGGATCAGCTTGTCTGCCGTCTCGCGGTCCGGGATGCGCAGCAGCGCCTCCGCCAGACACATCAGGGCGATGCCTTCGCTGCTGTCCAGCGAGAACTCGTGCATCAGCGCGTCCACGCCGCTGGCACGGGTGCGCTCACGGCGCACCTCCGTCACCAGGCGGCGCGCCAACTGCTGCACCGCGGCGATCTGCTCGGGACTCATCGCCGCCTGCGCAAGCAAGGCTTGCACGCACTCGCGCTCGTCGCGCCGGTAAGCGGCGGTGATCGCATCGCGCAGGGTAGACTGCTGATGAGCAAAAGATTCAAACTGCATGGGCTTCTCCGATATTGTTTTTGCTGTCCCGGACCAGGGGCTGTTAACGAGTGCTGAGCGGCTCCTCGAAAGACCTCTCCGCCAGGCGCTCCCCAGGCTCCAGGCAATCGGACTATTGTATACAACTGCAATAAAAGTTGTTGGACAATATAAAATATTCTTTAGCTTGCAAGCACTCACTCTAGCAAGATAGACACAGCAAAAACCCCATGCAATCCGCGCCTTCCGGATTCTTTGCCATAGCTAGTCAAGCGGGATCAAATCCTTCCACAATCAGGACAATCACATGTGAAATGTTCTGCTTGTCACAGGCTCCAGTTTTGACAGCAGCGAGCGCGCGCTTTCGACATTGAGCCCGTCCTTGGCTATCAGCAAGCCCCTTGCTGCAGCCTGCGTCAAACGGTTGCCATGGTCGAACGCCGTGACCGCAGCCATGCGTCGGCAAAGCAGCGAACCGATCCTTCCCTGGGTGAAATACTGGCGGAAATTCTGGGCAAGAGCGCCATGGTCAAAATCTGCAAAACTTGCGCGGACGCGCACGGCCTTGTCGAGGACTATCTGCCGCCAAGCGCGGTCATCGGCGCCATGCTGGAACTGGCGGAATGGACGCGGGCAGCAGCAGATAAGGGGATGAGCTTTTTAGGAGGGCTGAAAATCAGGCAAACATCATTTCCAGATCGGATAAATCCTGCCCGATGGGCAAGGGGGAGGACCACAAAGTTTTGTTATTGCTAAGGTGGGAAAACGTCTGGCAAGTCGCCATCATATCGACCCTGTTGATGTTGACCCGCCCCGGCAGGCGGCTGATCCACCAGGCGGTCTCCGCCACGTCTCGCGGCAACAGGTAATCGTAAGGCATCTGTTGCCGCCGCAAGGCCTCCACATCCCCGTCCAGTCTTCCAAGCGCCAGTTCGGTATCCTTCACCGTACCCGGCTCAATCGACGTCACCCGGATAGCGCTGCCTGCCAAGTCCGCGCGCAGCGCCAGAGAAAATTGTTTGGAAAATGCTTTGCTGGCGCAGTAAATCGCATTGCCCGGACGCGGATAACTGCCTGCCGTCGAACCGATATTGATGATCAGGCCTCGATTACGCTGCACCATGCCGGGCAAAACGAGGCGCGTGCAGGCAATGAGTCCGTTGACATTGGTATCCACCATGCGTTGCCAATGATCGAGATCGCTCAGATGCGGCGCGCTATCGCCCAGCGTCACGCCGGCGCAATTGATCAGAACATCGATGCCCTGAAACCGTTCAGGCAAGTTGGACAGCTCGCGACTCAGCATCGAGGCATCCGCCACGTCCTGGCAAATCAGATGAACCGGCACGTTCAAAAACTTCTTCAACGCTTGCAAACGCTCCTGCCGACGCGCCAGCAATATCAGCGAGTGCCCTTCCTCAGCGAACTTGCGGGCGCAGGCGGCGCCAATTCCGGAGCTTGCGCCAGTAATGAGTATGGTCATGATTGTTTTCTGATAAAAGTCCGCGGCGCGCCATTGCGCCGCGGCAAACGATCAGTGGACTTCCGGCACGGCTTGCGCAGGTGCCTGGGTACCGGTCGCGTATAGATGGAAAATCATCAACAGGCTGAGCGCCGTCACGACGACATACAAGGAGGCCAGCGGGGTCAGCACATCCACGCGCAATAAGCTGGAAACATACATAATCAGCCCGGCGCAGATGGTGAAAGAGAATCCCAGCAGCGAACTGGCCAGTCCGGCAACTTGCGGAAACAACGCCACGCTGCGCGCCATCAGATTCGGGAAGATCACCCCGGCAAAAAAGGTGATGATCAATGGCGGCACAACCAATGCCGACAAGGTCAGGCCATAGCGATTGGCAAGGAAAAGCATCACGGCGGCGCAAGCCAAATTGATGATAGAGGCCGTTTTGCACAACACGGCAGCGCGTATGCGACCCGCGATGATACGATTGCTGAAAACTCCGGCAAAATAGGTCAGCCCCATGGCCAGCGCAATATTCCCAAAGAAAACCGGCGACTGATGCAACACATCCTGCACCATGAAGGGCGCGCACAAATTAAATGTCAGCAATACGCCATAGCACAATCCCATGGTCAGGAAGTTCAGATGAAATTCCTTGCTGCGGAAAATGGCGCCAATATTTTGCAAAATCACTCGCGGCCGCAGCGGCACCGGCGTTTTCAATGACTCTTTGTAACCGAACACGGTCAAACCGCAGAGCAATACACCGTAAGCGAACAGAAAATACAGGCAGGACTCCCAGCCGAAATGCTTCTGCAATTGCGCTCCAATCACAGGGGCGACAATCGGTCCCATTCCCCAGCCGATGACCATATAGGTCATCACATGCGCCAGCTTCTGACCGGAAAAGTTATCCGGCGCAATCGCTTTCATCACAACCGAAGCGGATGCGATGCCAAGCCCCTGTATCACCCGGGCGGCAAGGAACAATGAAAATTCATGTGTCTGCAAAATAATCAGACTGCCAATCATGTACAGGCCCAGCCCGGCCAGCAAAGCCGTCTTGCGCCCGTAGGCATCGGCAATCGGCCCGTAGAACAGCTGCCCGCATGCGAAGCTGACCAAATACGCCGTCACGCTCAGTTGTATGCTTTGCTGGCTTACCTGAAAAGCGCTCCGCATCTCCGGCAATGCAGTCACATAGATATCGATTGCCATTTGACCGATAGGAGCCAACGCCACAATCAATAGCATCATCAGGAGGGGATGATTCAAGGTTTTTTTCATGATTCGACTCTCACCGTCAGGCATTGATCAATTCAAATGACTGGCCGGCAAGCTGATGCAAAGCATGCTTATACTGATTGCGCCGCCATACCAGATGTGTCGTCATCATGCGACCCTTGTACATGCCAGCTTGGCATGTGCTTAATTCGAGCAGATCATCTTGAAGGCGCATTTGCCGGATCAGCGAGCGCCCTTCCCAGTTCGGGAATAGGCTGTTAACCATATGGTGGGTGATCAACCCGCGGACCACCTTGTCATCTCCAGCCTCCGCCTCGTCCAGGACCTCAATCTCGTACAAACCCGAATAGGCAAAATATCCTCGCGCCGCTTGCCCGATCTCATACTCGGTCTTTTCATGCAGTTGATCCGATTGAAAACGCGGCCGGTTTGCCACCATGATCTGTACAGACATGTGACCATCCTGCGAGTACATAATCAAACCGCTAGGATGCTCCCCCATGGGGTACTCAAGTCTCCCATCGTCATCGCGTTTGAAATAGGACTGCAGCTCCCAGCTGCCCACGATCAGCAAATTCGACATTTCATCCATTCCTAGTCTTGATAAATCAATCCAAACAGTCGGATTGCATATATAATCGTTCGAGGAGGAATAATATTCAAAATGGATTTTCAAAGAAAGCCTCAGCTCTGCATAAGTGACATGCAAATTTGCATAGCTTGCATAAGGTTCAATGATGAATTGGAATGATGTTCGCTTTTTCCTAGCCATCTACCGCAACGGCACCTTAAGCGCAGCCGCCAGGTTACTGGCTGTGGACCAGGCCACCGTTGGCAGAAGGCTCGCCGCCCTGGAAAGCAGCCTGGGATCCCGGTTGTTTCTAAGAGGCTCCTCAGGCTATACCCCAACGCCGCTGGCTGAAGAGATTCTTGCAGAAGCCATGCAAGTGGAGCAGGCGGCACTCAAGTTGGAAAGCAAGTCCCAAGGCCAGGACAATCTCGCTTGCGGACGCGTACGCATCGCCACCACGGATACGCTTGCTCAGGCATTGGTCATTCCGGCGATGACGCATCTGCGTTCCAGACACCCACGGATTGAATGCAACTTGGTATCCGGGCAGGAACTCATCAGCCTCACAAGGCGCGAGGCCGACATCGCCATCCGCACCGTCAAACCCAACAATCCCGATTTGATCGTCCGCAAGCTGGCGGATCTATCCGTACACTTGTATGCCAGCCAGGCTTACCTGGATCGCCGCGGAGCCCCGCTACGCGGCACTCAATTCTTGGGGCATGAACTATTGCTGCCACTGGTCAATACCGGCTGGGCAGAGATGGAAAAACTATCCGGAGAACCCATAAGCCAAGGGACCATCGCAGCCCGCTTCAGTAGTTTATGGGGCATGCTATCCGCTTGCGCATCAGGCATCGGGATTGCCGAATTGCCGGATTTTGTCGCCGCATGGGGCGGCGACATGAAACAGATCTGGCCCGGGCACGACAAAACCTATCCGATATGGCTGGTTGTGCCGCCCGATCTCTATAAAACCTCACGTGTTCGGGCCGTTATCGACATGATTGATGAAGTGCTTTCCGGAAAGGGACCCGATATCTGGCAAACCCCAGGAAGCTGGCTTATGCCATACGCATCACTGCCTTGCCCCGCTTGAGCCGCGACCAAGAAAAAGTGAATGTCGGCGCAGGAATGCAAAAACCCCGGACCATTGTCCGGGGTTTTCTATATGGGATCTGGCGATGTCCTACTTTCACATGGCGAATGCCACACTATCATCGGCGCTAAGATGTTTCACGGTCCTGTTCGGGATGGGAAGGCGTGGAGCCATCTCGCTATGGTCGCCAGAAAAAACGTGAACGCTGTCGCGTAATTCTGGTTGCGCTTCATCTGAAGCGCAACACCGAGTCCTATGGACTCGGTGCTATCGTATGGGGCGTCTGGCGGTGTCCTACTTTCACATGGCGAATGCCACACTATCATCGGCGCTAAGGCGTTTCACGATCCTGTT
>NZ_JAUCGU010000041.1:0-29049 GCF_059916625.1 Chromobacterium sp. CCUG 76385 | reverse complement strand
GAGCATGGATTTTGTCAGCGACCAGTTAGCCAGTGGTCGGCGCTTGAAATGCCTGACGGTCGCCGATGACTTCAGCCACGAAGCGGTGCAGATTGCGGTGGATTTCTCGATGTCCGGTCAATACGTCACGCGGATGCTGGATCAGGCGGCGCAATTTCGCGGCTATCCGTCAGCGATCCGGACGGACAATGGGCCAGAGTTCACCAGTCGGGTATTCATGGGCTGGGCGCAAAGCCGCGGCATCCGCCACATCCTGATTCAACCAGGGCGGCCGATGCAGAATGGTTACATCGAAAGCTTCAATGCCAGACTCCGCGACGAATGCCTGAACGAGCATGTCTTTGATTCGCTGGCGGAGGCCAGACAGATCATCTCCGCGTGGCGGGACGATTACAATCAAGTCCGTCCCCATGGATCGATTGGCCGGATACCACCAGCGGAATTTGCGGCACGCCATCGCCAGGCACAAGTAGCAAGCCAAAGATCAGCAGGTTCCACCACCATGCAAACCTAGGGGCTGTTGACGTTTGGTGGGCGGTCGCGCCGGGATGCGTTTTGCGACGAATCGAGGCGTTTCGCGCGCCGCATAGTCATTCTCTGCCAGCGCGGAACAACGAAGAGTCGGCGCGAAAGGCACCCGGCCCTGCGGGTTTGGCCGCTTTGGGCCGGAAGCCACGTTGCCCAGCCCTTGCATAGAATGACTATGCGGCGGACTGTGCGCCTTGCTTCCGGCACAAATCGGCTCAAACGCGATCCACTCACCAAACGTCAACAGCCCCTAGGACTTCTCTCCTGATTGCTGGTATGGCTGGCGGGGGCAGATCACCATAAGCTGGCCAAAATCGACGATTTGCACCCATAAGCCGGCCAAGACCTGATACGACCGTACCAAACGCGGAAAGCCTTGCCTGGCGATGCTATCAGTAGATTGCGAATGGGAAAATTAATATGACATTGAGATAACAAAGGGGAGAAACGTGGAACGGGAAGTATAAGCTGGCCGTTTTGGCCAACTTATGCTTCCCGTCACTCAATATTTGATTGCCAAGGGAATTATTGGTGGACCGAAGGAGGATCGAACTCCCGACCTCTGCATTGCGAACGCAGCGCTCTCCCAGCTGAGCTATCGGCCCGTCGATGGATATCGACGCGCAAATACTAGCACGACGGCATTTCGTTTGACCAGCCCCCTGCTCCTGCCGGCTCCGCGCCGGCCAGCGGCAGGCTGAACCAGAACACGCAGCCGCCCTCCGGGCTGCTGACGGCGCCGAATTCGCCGCGGTGGAATTCCACGATGGAGCGGCAGATATTGAGGCCGATGCCCATCCCTTCCGGCTTGGTGGAGTAGAACGGCGTGAACAGGTTGTCCTGCATGCCGGCGGCCAGTCCTGGGCCGTTGTCCACCACTTCCACCCGCCATTTGCCGTTGCCCACGCAGGTATGCAGCTCCACGCCGGGGCGCGGGGTGCCGGCGTCCACCAGCGCTTCGATGGCGTTCTTCATCAGGTTCAGCAGCACTTGCTCGATCAACACCGGGTCCATGTCTACCTGGCAGGGGCGGCGGTCTGGTTCCAGTTGCAGGTTGACGCCGTTCTTGGCGGCCAGCGGCTCGGCCAGCAACAAGGCGCGCTGCACCACGCGCGCCGGCTCCACTCGCTCCAGCTGCGGCTCATGTTTTTTGACGAAGGCGCGGATGCTGCTGACGATTTGCGCGGCGCGGCGCGATTGTTCGGCAATGGCTTGGATGGCGTCGCGCACGCCCGCCGGCAGGGCCAGTTCCTCCGGCAGCCGGCGGCTGACGCCGGCTGCGTAGGTGTGGATGGCGGTGAGCGGCTGGTTCAGCTCATGCGCCAGCGTGGAAGCCATTTCGCCCATGGCGATCAGCCGGGCGGTGTTCTGAAAGCGCTCCTGCTGCGCCTGTTCGCGCTCTTCGCGCCGACGTTCGGCCGTGACGTCGCTGAGGATGGCCAGCCAGGCGGTTTCGCCGGTCACCCACTCAATGCGGCGGCGGCGCAGCAGCAGACAACGCTCGCCGGTGACGATGAACTCCTGGCCGTACTCGTCGCCATCGCGGCCGGCGCGCAGGCCCGGCAGCAGCACGCAGCACGGCGCGTCGGCGTCGCCCACTTGCCACATCTCGGCAAAACCCGGATTGGCGTACAGCAGTTGGCCGCTGCCCTGGTCCACTACGCACACGCCGGCGGCCAGGCCATTGAGCACGGTGAGGAAGCGGCGGTGCGCCGCGTCCATTTCCTTGCGCTGACGCTGGCGTTCGGTGATGTCGAACATCGAAGCGATCCAGCCATGCTGGCTGCCATCTTCCTGCACCAGCGGCGTGGCGAACAAGCGCACCACCAGCGTGTCGCCACGCTTGCGCATCAGCGTCAGTTCAAAACCCTGCTCCTGCTGGCGATTGTCGCGCACGGCATCCATGGCGTCGGCCAGCACGTCGTGCTGGTCCTGCGGCCAGAACGGATGCGGCGGATGGCTGCCGACCAGTTCCTCCGGCGCGAAGCCCAGCATGTCGCAGAAGGCGCGGTTGACGCGGACGATCTCCCCTTCCAGCCCAATCGCCACCAAGCCGCTTTTCATCGAGTTCTCAATCGCCTGGCGCAGCGACACCTCCTGCGCCAGCTTCTGCTCCGTCGCGGCCCGCTCGCGCATATGGCGGCGGATGCGCCACACCGCATACAGCAGCGTCAGCAGCAGCACGATGATGATGCCGGTCAGCACCGGCAGCGTCAGCCCCAGGCCGCTGCGATAGCTGACCGCCCTCAGGTACAGGCCATAACCCGGTGGATCAAAGCTGGTCTGGTGCGAGATATTGCCCGGCTGCTCGGCGGCGTCGAACTTTTGGGCCAGCGTCTTGCCGCCCACGTCCAGAATGCTGATGTAGTTCTTGGAGGCGATCCACCATGGCACCTGGTGGTACAGCAGGCCATCCAGCAGGTAAGACACGCGGATGCCTCCCAGCAGCTGGCCGTCGCGCACCAGCGGCACGGCCAGGTCGAAACGGTATTTGCCATCGACGCCCTGATACGGGGCGCCGTAGCTGGCCCGCATCAGGCGGCCGGCGCGCCACAACGCGTCATATTCTGAAGAGTTGAGCTGCCGGCCGTCGCGGCGGATGCCGTGCGAATCCCACTCCACCTGATGATTCAGCCCCACCCGCTCCAGCGTCACCAGCTCGGGATTTTCGCGCAGATAAAACGCCGCCAGATGGGCAAAACGGGCGCTGTCCGTCTTGCCGGCGGCGATGTCGCGCGCCATGGCATCCGCCCACTCCTGATGCCCCTCCAGGTGCATGCGCAGCGACTGCTCCAGCCACAGCACTTCCTGGATCAAGTTGTCCTGCTGCTCGTCGCGCCAGTCTCGGTACACCAGGTAGCTGAGGCTGCACAAGGCCAGCAGCAGCGCGATCAGCGCAAGGCTGACGCTGGGCCACAGCAGGCGCGGGGTACCGCGAAGAGAGGAATCGGTAACAGGCATGTCGGGCAGCCGGGCAGGGAATGGCCTTGATGATAACGCGCCCGCGCCAAATCGGGGCAACATGCCCCTGTTCTGGAATTCCCTAATGGTCAGCGCGGCATGGTGCTACTACTTTAAGTAGTAAAACCGCCGGCCCGATCCGGCCCATAACATCAAACAACGCTACCAATGGATGGAGAACCTTACATGAAGCTCAAGCATATCGCGCTGGCATTCTGCGCCAGCCTCACCCTGTCCGGCGCAGCCCAGGCGGCCGGCGAAATCGTCATCAAGTTCAGCCATGTCGTGGCGCCGGACACGCCCAAGGGCAAGGCGGCGGAATACTTCAAAAAACTGGCCGAGCAGCGCACTCACGGCCGCGTCAAGGTGCAGGTTTATCCCAACAGCCAGTTGTACAAGGACAAGGAAGAACTGGAAGCGCTGCAACTGGGCGCGGTGCAGATGCTGGCCCCCAGCCTGGCCAAGTTCGGCCCGCTGGGCGTAAAGGAATTCGAAGTATTCGATCTGCCCTATGTCTTCGACAACTACGACCAAGTCAACAAGGTGATGCACGGCCCCATCGGCAAGCAACTCTTGGGCAAGCTGGAGGGCAAGGGCATCAAGGGCCTGGCCTACTGGGACAACGGTTTCAAGAATTTCTCGGCCAACAAGCCGATCAAGAGCCCAGCCGACCTGAAGGGCATGAAGATACGCATCCAGTCGTCCAAGGTGCTGGAAGAGGAAATGCGCACGCTGGGCGCGCTGCCGCAGGTGATGGCCTTCTCCGAGGTGTACCAGGCGCTGCAGACCGGCGTGGTGGATGGCACCGAGCTGGAAGCCTCCAATCTCTACACCAGCAAGTCCTATGAGGTGCAGAAAAACCTGACGCTGACCCAGCACGGCTTCCTCGGCTACGCGCTGATCGTCAACAAGAAGTTCTGGGATGGCCTGCCGGCCGATGTGCGCGCGCAGCTGGACAGCGCGGTGCAGGACGCCACCGTCTACGCCAACCAGATCGCCAAGCAGGAAAACGAAAAAGCCGTCGCCGCGATCAAGGCATCCGGCAAGACACAGGTCTATACCCCCACCCCTCAGGAGCGCGAGGCGTTCAAGAAAGCGCTGCTGCCGGTGCACCAGAAGATGGCCGCCCGCATCGGGCCTGAGCTGCTGAAGGCCATCTACAAGGAAACCGGCTTCAACCCCGCCAAGTAAAGGCGATCCGCCGCGCCCTGCCGGGCGCGGTTTTTCCATGCGCTGAGGAAACCCGCCATGCTGAAAATCCTCGACCATCTCGAGGAGTGGATGATTGCCTGTCTGATGGGGGCCGCCACCCTGATCACCTTCGTCGCGGTGCTGCACCGCTACGGCTCGGGCATTCCCACCCTGCAACCCTACCTCGCCCACATCAATCTATCGTGGGCGCAGGAGCTGACCGTTTACCTGTTTGTGTGGATGGCCAAGTTTGGCGCCGCCTATGGCGTGCGCACCGGCATCCACGTCGGCGTGGACGTGCTGATCAACCGCCTGCCGGACAAGACCCGTGGCTACTTCATCGTGTTCGGCCTCTTGGCCGGCGCGCTGTTCACCGGCATCGTGGCGGTGATGGGCGGCGACTTCGTCTGGAACATCGCCCACACCGACCAGACCTCGCCCGACCTGGAAGCGCCGATGTGGCTGGTTTATCTGGCCATTCCGGCCGGCTCCTCGCTGATGTGCTTCCGCTTCCTGCAGGTGGCCTGGAACTTCATCCGCACCGGCACGCTGCCCAAGCACGACCACGGCCATGTGGACGGCTTGGAAGGCGACGAGACGCTGGATAACCTGCACCCGCACGACATCAACCGTGGAGGCCGTCCATGAGCGCGCTGATCATTTTCGGCCTGCTGCTGGCGCTGATGCTGACCGGCATGCCGATTTCCATTTCGCTGGGTCTGACCGTCCTGACCTTCCTATTCACCATGACGGAGGTGCCGGTCACCTCGGTGGCGCTGAAGCTGTTCACCGGCATCGAGAAGTTCGAGATCATGGCGATTCCGTTCTTCATCCTGGCCGGCAACTTCCTGATGCACGGCGGCGTGGCGCGGCGCATGATACGCTTCGCCACCACCCTGGTGGGCCACTGGTACGGCGGCCTGGGCCTGGCCGGCGTGGTGTCCTGCGCGCTGTTCGCCGCCATCACCGGTTCTTCCGTCGCCACCGTGGTGGCGGTCGGTTCCATCATCCTGCCGGCCATGCTGAAACAGGGTTATCCGCAGCGCTTCGGCGCCGGCGTCATCACCACTTCCGGCGCGCTGGGCATCCTGTTCCCGCCGTCGATCAATCTGGTGATGTACAGCATCGCCACCGCCGGCATGGACGTCACCGGCCCCAATGGCATGAGCGTGTCCACCGCCTCGGTCGGCCAGCTGTTCATGGCCGGCGTGCTGCCCGGCCTGTGCCTGTCGGCCCTGCTGGGCCTGACCACCTGGTATCGCGCCAAGAAGTTCGACTACCCGCGCTTGCCGCGCGCCAGCTGGGGCGAGCGCTGGCAGGCTTTTCGCGAATGCGTCTGGGGCCTGCTGCTGATCGTGCTGGTGATAGGCGGCATCTACTCCGGCATCTTCACCCCCACCGAGGCGGCGGCCATGGCGGCGGTGTACGCCTTCGTGATCGCGGTATTCGTCTACAAGGACATGGGGCTGCAGGATGTGCCCAAGGTGCTGATCAACGCGGCGTCGATGAGCGCAATGCTGCTGTACATCATCACCAACGCCGTGCTGTTTTCCTTCCTGATGGCATCGGAGCAGATTCCGCAGACCATGGCGGCGTGGATGGCCAGCCAGGGCTTCGGCATCGTCGCCTTCCTGTTGTTGACCAACATCCTGCTGCTGGCCGCCGGCAACTTCATGGACCCGTCGGCCATCGTGCTGATCATGGCGCCCATCCTGTATCCGGTGGCGGTGAAGCTGGGCGTCAATCCCATCCACTTCGGCATCCTGATCGCGGTCAATATGGAAGTGGGCATGTGCCATCCGCCGGTGGGACTGAACCTTTATGTCGCCTCGGGGATCACAAAGATGGGCATTACCGAGCTGACCGTGGCCGTGTGGCCTTGGCTGCTGACCATGCTGGGTTTTCTGGTCGCGGTGACATTCATTCCGGAAATCTCGCTGTGGCTGCCGCGGATGCTGGGCATGCTGCATTGACATTTTCAAGTCAAGCGATATGCAGCCGCGATGGGGCCGCCCATCGCGGCTTTTGTCCGACACGGCATAGCCCGAGCCCGGCATAAAGTCTTATAATGTTCCGCTGTCCCTTACCAACATAAGAACATCTCTCTCAATCAGGAGCCTGCGAATGGACGAGCAATTGCGCCAAAGCGCGCTGGAATTTCACCAGTTCCCAACCCCGGGCAAGATCCAGGTATCGCCGACCAAGCCGCTGACCACTCAGCGCGACCTGGCGCTGGCCTACTCCCCGGGCGTGGCCGCCCCGTGCGACGCCATCGTCGAAGACCCGCTCAACGCCTACAAATACACTGCTCGCGGCAACCTGGTTGCGGTGATCTCCAACGGCACCGCCGTGCTGGGCCTGGGCAATATCGGCGCGCTGGCCAGCAAGCCGGTGATGGAAGGCAAGGGCGTGCTGTTCAAGAAGTTCGCAGGCATCGACGTGTTCGACATCGAAGTCAACGAGTTGGACCCGGACAAGCTGGTGGACATCATCTGCTCGCTGGAGCCGACCTTCGGCGGCATCAACCTGGAAGACATCAAGGCGCCGGAGTGCTTCTACATCGAGAAGAAGTGCCGCGAGCGCATGGGCATCCCGGTGTTCCACGACGACCAGCACGGCACCGCCATTGTGGCCGCCGCCGCGGTGCTGAACGGCCTGCGCCTGGTGAAGAAGGAAATCGGCGAAGTTCGCGTGGTGGCCTCCGGCGCCGGCGCGGCCGCCATCGCCTGCCTGGACCTCTTGGTGGCGCTGGGCGTGAAGCGTGAAAACATCACCATCTGCGACTCCAAGGGCGTGGTCTACATCGGCCGCGACGAGAAGCTGGACGAATCCAAGCTGCGCTACGCGATCAAGGACAACGGCTGGCGCAAGCTGGCCGACGCCATGGCCGGCGCCGACATCTTCATGGGCCTGTCCGGCCCGCGCCTGGTGAGCCAGGACATGGTGAAGAGCATGGCCCGCGATCCGCTGATCCTGGCCATGGCCAACCCGGAACCGGAAATCCTGCCGCCGCTGGTCAAGGAAGTGCGCCCGGACGCCATCATCGGCACCGGCCGTTCGGACTTCCCGAACCAGGTCAACAACGTGCTGTGCTTCCCCTTCATCTTCCGCGGCGCGCTGGACGTGGGCGCCACCACCATCAATGAAGAGATGAAGCTGGCCACCGTGCGCGCCATCGCCGACCTGGCGATGGCCGAACAAAACGACGTGGTGGCCACCGCCTACGGCGACCAGGAACTGTCCTTCGGCCCGGAATACGTGATTCCTAAGCCGTTCGACCCGCGCCTGATCGTCAAGATCGCCCCGGCCGTGGCCAAGGCCGCCATGGAATCCGGCGTCGCCACCCGCCCGATCCAGGACTTCGACGCCTACGCCGACCAGTTGGCGCAGTTCGTCTACAAGACCAATCTGTTCATGAAGCCGGTGTTCGCCCAGGCCAAGAAAGACCCGAAACGGGTGGTGCTGACCGAAGGCGAGGACGAGCGCGTATTGCACGCCACCCAGGAAATCGTCACCCAGGGTCTGGCCAAGCCCATCCTGGTGGGCCGTCCCAGCGTGATCGAAAAGCGCATCGAAAAACTGGGCCTGAAACTGCGCCCGGGCGTGGACTTCGAACTGGTCAACAACGAGTCTGACCCGCGCTTCAACGACTACTGGCAGGATTACTACCAGCTGATGAAGCGCAAGGGCGTGTCGCAGGAGCAGGCGCGCCGCCGCGTGATCGGCAATACCACGCTGATCGGCGCCATGATGGTGCGCCGCGGCGACGCCGACGCGCTGATCTGCGGCACTTACGGTCCGTACCGCCAGCACTTCGACATTCTGGAGAACGTGCTGGGCTACGCCAACGAGGACAAGGTGGCCGGCGCGATGAACGCGCTGATCCTGCCGACCGGCAATATCTTCATCACCGACACCTACGTCAACGCCGAGCCGAGCGCCGAACAGCTGGCCTCCATCACCAAGATGGCGTCCGAGTCGATCAAGCGCTTCGGCATCCAGCCCAAGGCCGCTCTGCTGTCCAACTCCAGCTTCGGCGCCTTGAACACCCCGTCGGCGCAGAAGATGCGCGCGGCGTTCGACCTGATCCGCGAAGCCCAGCCGGAGCTGGAAATCGACGGCGAAATGCAGGGCGACGCGGCGCTGGTGGAAGCCATCCGCACCCAGGCGATGCCGGACTCCACGCTGAAGGGTTCCGCCAATCTGCTGATCATGCCGAACGTGGAAGCCGCCAACATCAGCTACAACCTGCTGCGCGTGTCGGCAGCCGACGGCGTGACCATCGGCCCCATCCTGATGGGCATGGCCAAGCCGGTGCACATCCTGACGCCGATCTCCTCGGTGCGCCGCATCGTCAATATGGTGGCGCTGGCCTCCGTCGACGCGCAGGCGCCAAGCCAACAGGGCTGATCCGCTCGCGCTTAGGGCATATACTGAACGGGCAAGCATCGCTTGCCCGTTTTTTCATGCCCAATGCAGGATGACGCCGATGAGCCAAGACCATTCCAACGACCCCTTCGCCCTGTTCCGCCAGTTCTGGCAGCAAGCCACGCCGCCAGGCATGCAGGCCTTCCTGCCGCCGATGTCGGAAGAGGAAATCGACCGCAAGCTGGCCGAACTGCGCGTGGTGGAAGGCTGGCTGACGATGAATCTGGGCGTGCTGTCCATGCAGATCAAAACGCTGGAAATGCAGAGAGCCGCCCTGCACTCGATGCGTCCGAAGGATCCGCCCCCGTCCAAGCCGTGACCCCGGTCCGCTCCAGCCCTCCCCCTGCCCTGCCGTGGCCGGCGCTGGCCGCCGTGCTGCTGCTGTGGCTGATTCCCGGCCTGGTCGGCCATGAGCCGTGGAAACCGGACGAAGCCTACACCTTCGGGCTGGTGCGTCATATCGCCGCCAGCGGCGATTGGGTGGTGCCGATGCTGGCCGGCGAACCGTTCCTGGAAAAACCGCCGCTGTTCTTCATCAGCGCCAGCTGGACCCTGCAAGCGCTGCAGGGCTGGCTGGGCGCGCCGGACGCCGCCCGTCTGGCGGCAGGACTATGGAACGCCATCGGCTGGCTGGGGCTAGGCGTGGCGGCGCGCGGCCTGTTCGGCGCGGGCTTCGGCCGCTGGGCGCCGCTGCTGCTGATCGGCGCCGTCGGCCTGCCGATACGTGCCCATCAATTGATCACCGATACCGCGCTGATGGCCGGCTTCTGCTGGGGACTGGCCGGCTTGTGCCACGCCCTTGCGCGTCCCGTCCTCGCCGGCCTGATGCTGGGCGGCGGCGGCGCCATCGCCTTCCTCAGCAAGGGGCTGCTTGGCCCCGGCTGCCTGGGACTGGCCGCGCTGGCCCTGCCGCTGCATCCGGCTTACCGCCAACGCCGCTACCTGCTGACGCTGGCAGTCGCGCTGCTGACCGCCCTGCCCCTGCCGCTATGGTGGATGGCCGCGCTGTACCGGCGCAGCCCGGAGCTGTTCCATCTGTGGCTGGATGCCAATAATTTCGGCCGTTTCAATGGCCGCGCTCATCTGGGGCCGCGCCAGCGCCCATGGTTCTACGGCCGCACCCTGCCCTGGTATGCACTGCCGCTATGGCCGCTGGCGCTGTGGAGCGCATGGCGGATGCTGCGCCGCCAGCTCGCGCCGCTGACCCTTTTGCCGCCGCTGGCGCTGTTTGGCGGTTCGCTGGCGGTGCTGCTGGCCGCGGCGGAAGCGAGAGAGCTGTACGCCTTGCCGCTGCTGCCGCCCTTGACGCTGCTGGCGTTGGCCGGATTGCCGTTTGCCTGGCATCCGCCGCGCTGGCTAACAGTCACGCTGGCCGCGCTGTTTGGCTTGCTGCTGGGCTATCTGTTATTGGTGGCGCGGGTGCTCAGCGCGCCTTCCGATATCGCTTGGAGCCGGCCGCTGCTGGAGCGCCAGTTCAGCGGCTGGACGCCGGCCTTCTATCCCGGCCACTGGCTGGCCTTCGGCCTGGCGCTGGCCTGTTTGCTATGGTGCTGGCGCCAACCGTTGACCGCCATGGCCGGACTGGCCTGGCGCTGGAGCATCGCCATGACGCTGCTGTGGTGCGGCTTGGCCACGCTCTGGCTGCCGGCGCTGGATCACGGCATGCGCTACCGCGAAACCTTCCTCGCGCTCAAACCGCGGCTGGAGGCGATACAGCGCGACGGCGGCTGCGTCGCCAGCCAAAACCTGGGCGAGCCGCAGCGCGCCTTGCTGGAGTACTACGCCGGCTATCGCACGCTGCGGCTGGAAACCCAGCCGGCGGCGCATCGGTGCCGCTGGCTGCTGCTGCAGACGCTGAATGACCAAGCGCCGTCTGCGCTCGCCCAATTGCATCCAATATCCGTTTTCCAGCGCCCTGGCGATCACAAAGAACGCTTCCGCCTCTATTTGCTGCCATAAAGCGGCAAACAGCGGCATGCTGAAACGATTTTGCGTCACACACAGTCACACTGTTCTACATATCTTTTAACAACTTCATGTCTGAACTTACCTTATCCTAACAAGCTAATCGGTGGGGGAAGGCATGACTGTAATCAATTCCGTGGATCTGTTCTGGTCGCTGGCCAGCGGCTCGTTTTCGCGCCGCGACGGCTTCGACGAGGGCAAGAACCGTTTCAAATTCGCATTCCGCGGCGTGTTGACCCTGCCGTGGACGCTGCGCTGGCTGGATACTTTCCGCTCGCAGACGCTGCTGCCCTACCTGCGGCACAATCCGCGGCTGGCCAGCAAGCTGCATCGCCCCTACCTGTACCGATCGCTCGGACCGGCCGGCAAGCTGCGCGCGCTGCAGGCCCACTACCAGTTGCTGGAAAAGCGCTTTTCCGGCGCGGCGCGCCGCCAGCTTTTGTCCAGCCAGCATCTGCAACTGGCGGAGCTGACCGGCAAGAACAACGGCAGGCTGCTGGTGCTGTTGACCCAACAGCATAGCTTCGACAAAGAAGGGGAAATGTCGCTGCAGGTATGCAACGAGGACAGCGTGCCGCTGGCGACGCTGACCTTCACCCTGACTCGCCGCGAACAAGATATCGTGTTGGTGATCGGCGGCCTGCAAGGCCCGCGCAAGCCGCATGGCGCGGAAGCCGTGCAGTTGGCCACCAAGGCGGCGCACGGCCTGTTTCCGAAGCGGCTGGCGATGGAAGCGCTGACCGCATTGGCGCGCAAGATCGGCGCCGACGAGATCCTGGCCATCGGCAACCGCGAACATATTTACAGCTCATGGCGATATCGACGCGAATTCTTCGCCGACTACGACAGCTTCTGGCAGACGCTGGACGCCGAGCCGGTGGATGACGGCCGCTTCTACCGCATTCCACTGACGCCGCCGCGCAAGGCCATGGAAGACATCGCCAGCAAGAAGCGCGCCGAGTACCAGCGCCGCTACAGCATGCTGGACGCGCTGGCCGAGCAAACCCAGGCCGCGCTCTGAGCGTCGTTAACCAAACTTCACTAGAAAAGCTGCGCCAAGCCGCACCGGCGCAGACGGTACAAAGAGTGCCGCAAACAGGCGCAAGGCAGGATCAGCGGTGTGCTTGACGGAGCCAAGCGCGGCTCAGGCCGGACGCGCCAGACTGAACGCCGGTTCCGCCAGGCTGTAACGATCGCCGCCCAGCTTGCCCACCGCCTGCAGCGCCACGTCGTCCACCGCGCCGTCGCGCCACACCTCGTCCGCCACGTGGATGTATTTGACCTCGGCCAGCACCAGATTGCCGGCGCCGCTGCCGTGGCCGAAGCTCAGGCATTGATGCAGCGTGCATTCCAAACGCACCGGCGCTTCCGCCACGCCGGGCGGCTTGACCGTCACGCTGGCCGCCCGGGCCAGGCCCGCCAGCTCGAATTCGTCCACTTCCGGCGCGTAAGCGCCGCAGGTGACGTTCATCGCCTCGGCCAGCGGCCGGTTGACGATGTTGACCACCAGCTCCCCGGTCAGACGGATGTTGGCCAGCGTATCCTTGTCCCGCTCCGACGCCTGCTTGAGAATGCTGATGCCCAACAGCGGCGGCGTCACGCTCATCACGTTGAAGAAAGAAAACGGCGCCAGATTGCACACCCCCTTCAAATCCTGGGTGCTGACCCAGGCGATAGGCCGCGGCAGGATGCAGCCCACCAGCAGTTGATACAGATTCGTCCGCTCCAATTGCTGCACATTGAACTCCATCGGTTTTCTTCGCCTGCGGTGAAAATTGCCATGCCAGCATTCTAATGCGCTTGGACCACGATGTGCCAGCCATCATTTGAACTGGTTCGCGCCCGCGCCTGCCGGTAAAATGCCGGAATGAACGCACCCCGCTTTGTCCACCTTCGCCTCCACTCGGAGTTCTCCATCACCGACGGCATCGTCCGCCTCGATGACGCGGTCAAACGCGCCGTCAAGGAGCAGATGCCCGCGCTTGGCGTATCCGACCTGATGAATCTGTTCGGCATGGTCAAGTTCTACAAGGCCTGCCGCAACAAGGGCATCAAACCCATCGTCTCCGCCGACATCTGGCTGGAGAACGAGGAGGATCGCGACAAGCCCTACCGGCTGATGCTGATGGTGAAAAACCGCGAAGGCTACCGGCGGCTGTGCAAACTCTTGACCGAAGCCTTCAGCCACAACCAATACCGCGGCCGCGCCGAGATCAAGCGCGCCTGGCTGGAGGCCGGCGACAACCGCGACCTGTTATGCCTGTCCGGCGCCCATCACGGCGACGTCGGCATCGCGCTGTCCATGGGCCAGCGCGAAGAAGCGCAACGCCGCGCCGCCTACTGGGAAAAGCTGTTCCCGGGGTCGTTCTATCTGGAAGTCCAGCGCCTGGACAACGCGCAGATCGAAAACGTGGTGCAGGCCACCTTGTGGCTGGCCGGCGAGATGGCGCTGCCGGTGGTGGCCACCCACCCCATCCAGTTCATGGAGCCGGAAGACTTCAAGGCCCATGAAGCGCGGGTGTGCATCGCCGAAGGCTATACCCTGGGCGACAAGCGCCGTCCGCGCAGCTTCCACGAATGCCAGTATTTCCTCAGCACCGATGAAATGCTGCAACGCTTCGCCGACATCCCGGAGGCGCTGGCCAACACGGTGGAAATCGCCAAGCGCTGCAATATCTCCGTGGTGCTGGGCAAGAACTACCTGCCGCTGTTCCCGACGCCGGACGGCATGACGCTGGACGACTTCCTGGTCTACGAGGCCAAGCGCGGGCTGGAAGAGCGGCTGAGACAGCTGTACCCGGACGAAGCGGTGCGCGCGGCCCGGCGGCCGGAATACGACGCGCGGCTGAAATTCGAGTGCGACACCATCATCCAGATGGGCTTCCCCGGCTACTTCCTGATCGTGGCGGACTTCATCCAGTGGGGCAAGGCCAACGGCTGCCCGGTGGGGCCGGGCCGGGGTTCCGGCGCCGGCTCGCTGGTGGCTTACAGCCTCAGCATCACCGACCTCGATCCGCTGCGCTACGCCTTGCTGTTCGAGCGCTTCCTGAACCCGGAGCGGGTGTCCATGCCCGACTTCGACGTGGACTTCTGCCAGGAAAACCGCTGGCGGGTGATTGAATACACCCGGCAGAAATACGGCGAGGAGGCGGTGAGCCAGATCGCCACCTTCGGCACCATGTCGTCCAAGTCGGTGATCCGCGACGTCGGCCGCGTGCTGGACCTGCCCTTCGGCCTGTGCGACCGCCTGTCCAAGCTGATCCCGCTGGAGGCGAACAAGCCCTTGAGCCTGGAAAAGGCGATGCAGGTGGAGCCGCAGATCAGCGAGGTGATCGAATCCGAAGGCGCGCAGGAGCTGATCGAACTGGCCATGAAGCTGGAAGACCTGACGCGCGGCCTGGGCATGCACGCCGGCGGCGTGTTGATCGCGCCGGGCAAACTGACCGACTTCTGCCCGCTGTACATCGCCAGCGGCGAAGGCGCGTCTCCCGTTTCGCAGTTCGACAAGGACGACGTGGAGCAGATCGGCCTTGTAAAGTTCGACTTCCTGGGCCTGCGCAACCTGACCATCATCGAACTGGCGCAGAAGTACATCAAGCAGGTCAGCGGCGAGGACGTGGACGTCGCCCACCTGCCGCTGGACGACCGCGACGCCTACAAGGTGTTCGCCACCGCCAACACCACCGCCGTGTTCCAGTTCGAGTCCACCGGCATGAAGAAGATGCT
Organism: Chromobacterium sp. CCUG 76385; assembly: GCF_059916625.1. Taxonomy (NCBI): domain Bacteria; kingdom Pseudomonadati; phylum Pseudomonadota; class Betaproteobacteria; order Neisseriales; family Chromobacteriaceae; genus Chromobacterium; species Chromobacterium sp. CCUG 76385. The sequence goes on along the minus strand of NZ_JAUCGU010000041.1, from coordinate 14,250 downwards.
GGTGGAGGCCAAACCCAGCAAGTTCGAGGAAATTATCGCCTTCGTGGCCTTGTACCGCCCAGGCCCGATGGACCTGATCCCGGACTTCATCCAGCGCATGCACGGCGCCAAGTTCGAATACCTGCACCCGCTCTTGGAGCCGGTGCTGGCGCCGACCTACGGCATCATGGTGTACCAGGAACAGGTGATGCAGTCGGCGCAGGTGATCGGCGGCTACTCGCTGGGCGGCGCCGACTTGCTGCGCCGCGCCATGGGTAAGAAAAAGGTCGAAGAGATGGTGGCCCAGCGCGCGATGTTCGTGCAGGGCGCGGCCAAGCAGGACATTCCTGAGTCCAAGGCCAACGAAATCTTCGACTACATGGAGAAGTTCGCCGGCTACGGCTTCAACAAGTCGCACGCCGCGGCCTATGCGCTGGTGGCCTACCACACCGCCTGGCTGAAGGCTCACCACTGCGCGGCCTATATGGCGGCGACGATGTCCACCGAATTGGACAACACCGACCAGTTGAAGGTGTTCTACGACGATTGCCAGGACGCCAAGAACGGCATCACCTTCCTGCCGCCGGATGTCAACCACAGCTTCTACCGCTTCGTGCCGGTCAGCCGCAAGGAAATCCGCTACGCGCTGGGCGCGATCAAGGGCACCGGCGAAGCCGCGGTGGACCACATCGTATCGGTGCGCGAAGCCGGCGGCCCGTTCAGCGACCTGTTCGATTTCTGCAAGCGCACCGACAAGAAGCTGGTCAACAAGCGGGTGATCGAGGCGCTGATCCGCGCCGGCGCCTTCGACGCCATCGAACCGAACCGCGCGCTCTTGTTCGCCAATGTCGGCCTGGCCATGGACGCCGCCGAGCAGGAACACGCCAATGCCAACCAGGGCGGCCTGTTCGACATGTTCGGCGACGACGTCGCGCCGGCGGTGGAAATGGTGGCCACCCGTCCATGGAGCGACGCCGTCAAGCTGGCCGAGGAAAAGCTGGCCATCGGCTTCTACCTGTCCAGCCACCCGTTCTCCGCCTATGAGAAGGAAGTGCGCGGCTTCATCAAGACCACGCTGTCGCGCCTGACCCCGCGCAAGGAGCCGCAGCTCTTGGCCGGCTTCGTCACCGGCATCCGCGTCAAGGTGGGCAACCGCGGCAAGATGGCCTTCGTGCAGCTGGACGACGGCACCGCCAAGCTGGAAGTCAGCCTGTTCGCCGAAAGCTTCGAGCTGAACCGCGACAAGCTGAAGGAAGACGTGGTGCTGGTGGTGGAAGGCAAGGTCAGCGAAGACAGCTTCTCCGGCGGCCTGCGCATCATCGTGGACAAGCTGTACAGCCTGGGCGAAGCGCGCAGCCGCTACGCCCGCGGCCTGTCCTTGCAGCTGCCGGCCAAGCCTGACATCGCGCGGCTGAAGTCGGAACTGCATCCGTTCAAGAGCCAGGACGCCGGCTGCCTGGTGCGGCTGGCCTACAACAACGGCAAGGCCAAGGGCGAGCTGATGCTGCCGCAGGAATGGGGCGTACGCCTCGATGACGGCCTGCTGCTGGCGCTGAGCGATTGGCTGGGCGAAGGCAAGGTCAAGGTGCTGTGGTAGGGCGGAAGCCCTGATTCCATCAGGGCGTTCCGCCTAGCCTGCCATCCAAGCCTATCGCGCGTATGCCGATACCTGCGGCGGAACGCCCGGCCTGGCCGGGCTTCCGCCCTACGCTCAGCCGCTGACGCTCACCGCGCCGGTCTCCACATGCCCCGCCAGCCGGCGCACGAAGCTGCCGTCGCTGCTGGTGGCCACGGTGAAGTCATACCAGCCGTACACGCCGGACAGATTCCAGCTCAGCGTCTGGCTGGCGCCGGCCGCCACCGTCACCTGCTGCGCCGCGCTGCCGCCGTAGCCATTGGCGCTGATCTGAAAGGTCACCGCCGACTTGCCGCCGTTGCTCAGCTGCAGCGTCAACTGCGGCACGCCTCCGGCTGAGCTGATGCCGCTGACCGCCTCCAGCTTGCCGCCGGCCTGATGGATATTGCCGGCGAAGCGGCGCAGGAAGCCGTTCGGGCCGCACAGCGTCAGGTCATACCAGCCGAGGCCGTAGGTCTGGACATGGAAATAGTCCTTGCTCTCGGCGCCGCCGGCCACGTCGTACTGCCACGGGCCATCTATGCGGTAGGCGTTGGCGTAGATCGAATAATGCGCCGCCTGCGTGCCGCCGTTCTGCATGTGTATCCAGACGATGCCGGACGACAAGTCTGTGCTGGCGTAAGCGTTGCACTGGTAAGGCAGCGGACGCGCCAGCCGGCGGCCGGGTTCCTGCTGCGGCATCTGTCCCGGCGCCGGCGCGCTGGGTTTGGGCCAATTCTTGGTTTGCTGGGCCTGGGTCAGCAGCGCCGTGGTGTCCGGGAAGGCCGGCACGGTGAGATTGCTGTTGCCGAAATCCAGCGCGCTGGTCAGGTCGCCGCAGATTTTGCGCCGCCAGGCCGAGATGTTCGGCTCCTGCACGCCGGTCCAGGTTTCCAGGAAGCGGATCACCGAGGTGTGATCGAACACCTGCGAGCAGACATAGCCGCCGCGGCTCCACGGCGACAACACCAGCATGGGCACGCGCGGCCCCAGGCCTATGGGCGCGCCGGACACGAACTCGTCGGCGGCGCCGGACGGCGGAATCGGCGGCGGAACGTGGTCGAAGAAGCCGTCGTTCTCGTCGTAATTGAGCAGCAGCACGGTGGAGGCCCACACGTCCGGATTGGCGGTCAAGGCCTGCAGCACCTGGTCCACCAGATAGGCGCCGGCGGCCGGCGCGGCGCTGGGATGCTCGGAATAGTCCTGCGGCGCCACCACCCATGACACCTGCGGCAGCGTCCCGTTGACCGCGTCGTTGCGGATCGCCGCCACCAGGTCTTGCACCGAGTTGCCGCCGGTCTTGGGCACCGAGGCCATGCCGCGGTCGTGCAGCGGATTGCCGGCCTGGGCATTGCGGTACTGCTTGAACCAGGCCAGCGCGTTGTCGTCGAAATTGTCGCCCAGCACCTGATACACCTTCCAGCTGACGCCGGCGTTCTGCAGCCGCTCCGGATAGGTGGTCCAGCTGTAGCCCAGCTCGCTGTTGTCTATCACCGGCCCGCCCTTACCGCCTTGCGGGTTGATCATGCCGCTCCACAAATACAGGCGGTTGGGATTGGTCGGACCCAGCACCGAACAGAAATAGTGGTCGCAGATGGTGAAGGCGTCGGCCAGCGCGTAGTGGTAGGGGATGTCGGCGCGGTTGAAGTAACCCATGGTCATCGCCGTCTTGGCCGGCACCCAGCCATCGTACTTGCCCAGATTCCAGGCGGCGTGCGTGCCCAGCCAGGAGTGGTCCAGGTCGCTCAGGTATTGCGCGCTGGTGCGGCTGCTGTCCAGATGAAACGGATACTCGGCCGGCTGCAGCAGATTGGGCTGCTTGAACACGCTGTTGCCGTTGCGCAATTGCAGGGCGCTGCGGTCGTTGAAACCGCGCACGCCGCGCAAGGTGCCGAAATAATGGTCGAACGAGCGGTTTTCCTGCATGAACACCACGACATGCCTGACGGCGGACAGGCTGCGTCCGGCCGGCTGGGCCGCCATGGCTGCCGCCAAACCGGGCGGCAGCGCGCCGGCGGCGATGCCGGCGGCCGACAACTTGAGAAACTCGCGACGTGACAATTCGCTCATGACAACGCTCCGGAATGGGTAAGGCAGTGGGAAACCAGGCAAAACAGCGCGCAGTTTGCGCAAGAAATATGATCATTTCATTAAGCGTGTTGATCGGCTGACTTTGCGCAATGCGCGCCATCGTTTACCCTTGACGCCCTCCCCCGGAACCAGACTGCAGGACCCACCCGATGAAATTGCGCCCCGCCCAACGCGCCGACCTCGCCGCCATCTTCGCCGTCGAACAGGCGGTATTCGGCAGCCACGTCTATCCCGACTTCTTCTTCCGCCAGGCCCTGGACCTGTGGCCGGACTGGTTCTGGCTGGCTGAGGACGAAGCCGGACAGATCGTCGGCTATGCCCTGGGCGCCCCCAGCCAGCAGCCGGACGAACTGTGGCTGCTGTCGCTGGCGTTGCTGCCGTCCTGCCGCGGCCAGGGCGTCGGCAAGGCCTTGATGCAGGCGGCGCTGGCCGCCATGCGGCCGCAGGCGAGCCGCATCCGTTTGACGGTGGACCCGGTCAATCCGGCGGCCGAGCTATACCGCCGCCTGGGCTTTGTCGAAACGGGCCGCGAGCCGGATTACTTCGGCCCCGGCGAAGCCAGGCTGGTGATGCAGTGGCAAGGCCGCTAAACTCGGCCTTTTGCTCGAATGAAGCGCGCATGAAGCTGTTACTGGTTTGCCTCGCCGCGGCGGTCTGCCTCGGCTACTACCTGATCCTGGCCCTGCGGCCGCACTGGCTGGCCATCAGCCTGGCCGGCGTGCCGGCCTCCATCGCGCTGGCGCTGGCCGCGATGCTGCTGTTCTGCCTGATCGCCACGCTGTACGGCTATCTGCGGCGGGAGGATGGCGCATGAGTCTGGCGCAATGGCTGTTTCTGGCGCTGACGCTGCTGACCCTGCTGCTGACCGCCGCCGCGCGTCGCCGCACCGCCTCGCTCAATGATTTCTATACCGCCGGCGGCCGGGTGCCGGCCTGGCAAAACGGCCTGGCGCTGGCCGGCGACTATCTGTCCGCCGCCGCCTTCCTCGGCGCGGCAGGCATGTATCTGGGCCAAGGCTACGACTCGCTGGCCTACGCCGTCGGCACCCTGGCCGGCTGGCCGCTGCTGCTCCTGCTCTTGGCGGAGCCGCTGCGGCGGCAGGGCCGCTACACCGTGGCCGGGGTGCTGAGCCAACGCTTCGACCACCCCGGCGTGCGGCTGGTTGGCATCGCCAGCTCGCTGACGGTGACGCTGTGCTACCTGATCGTGCAGCTGGTGGGCGCCGGCAAGCTGATCGAACTGCTGTTCGGCCTGCCCTATCTGGCCGCAGTCGGCCTGGTGGGCGCGCTGATGATGATCTACGTGGCGCTGGGCGGCATGCTGGCGGCCACCTGGGTGCAGATGAGCAAGGCGGCCTTGCTCTTCGTCTGTGCCCTGCTGCTGGCCGGCGGCGTGCTGGCGCGCTACGACGGCAGCCCGGCCGCCCTGTTCGCCGCCGCGGAAAAGCTGCGCGGCGCGGCCGCCTTCCTTCCCAGCCAGGCCTTGTCCGACCCGGTGGAGATGCTGTCGCTGGGCCTGGGGCTGAGCCTGGGCCTGCTGGGTCTGCCGCATGTGTTGATGCGCTTCTTCACCGTGGCCGATGAGCGCGCCGCGCGGCGTTCGGTCGGCATCGCCACCTGGCTGGTGGCCGGCTTCTTCGTGCTGAATCTCATCATCGGCTACGGCGCGCTGACGCTGATCGGGCCTGATCCGCACTTCCACAGCGCGGACGGCAAGCTGCTCGGCGGCGGCAATATGGCGGCGCTGCATCTGGCGCAGCTGCTGGGCGGCGACTTCGCCCGCGCCGCCGTGGCCGCGGTGGCCTTCGCCACCATTCTGGCCGTGGTGGCCGGCCTGACGCTGGCCGGCGCCAGCGCGGTCAGCCATGACCTGTACGCCAGCTGGCTGAAACAGGGCCAGGCCGATCCGCGGCGCGAGCTGGCGGTGTCGCGGCTGGCCACGCTGGGGCTGGGTCTGGCCGCCATGCTGTTGTCCACCGTATTCCAGCAGCTGAACATCGCCGTGATGATGGGCCTGGCCTTCGCCATCGCCGCCTCGGCCAATTTCCCGCTGCTGCTGCTCGCCTTGCACTGGCGCGGCCTGAGCGCGCGCGGCGTGGTGTGGGGCGGCGTGGCCGGCATCGTCGGCGCGCTGGCGCTGATCGTCTGCGGGCCAGCGGTGTGGGTAGGCGCGCTGGGCCACGCCAAGCCGCTGTTCCCGTATTCCAACCCCGCGTTGTTCTCGCTGCCGCTGGCCTTCGCCGCGGCCTGGCTGGGATCGCGCGGCAAGCGCTAACATGATGGAAGCGCCAGACAGAAAGTACACGCAATGAGCAAGCTGATTCTCTATGGCAACCGCTACTCCGGCCACAGCTACAAGGTCCGGCTGGCGCTGGTATTGGCCGACATTTCGCACGACTACGCCCACATCGACCTGGCCCAGCCGCGCGACGAGCGCCCGGCAGACTTCCGCGCCGCCAGCCGCTTCGGCGAAGTGCCGGTGCTGGTGGCCGACGGCGTGCCGCTGTGCCAGTCCAACGCCATCCTGCAATGGCTGGCCGACAGCTACGGCACGCTGGGCGGCGCGCTGGGCGAACGTCAGCGCGTGCGCGAATGGCTGAACTGGGAAACGAATCGCCTGGGCATGTCCCTGCCCAATCTGCGCGTGTCGCGCAGCTTCCGTTCCAAAGGGGCGGAAGTGGAAGCCTGGCTGGAAGCGCGCCTGCGCGACGACCTCTCCGTGCTGGAGCAAGAACTGACGGAACGCCGCTATCTGGCCGGCGACCAGGTCAGCATCGCCGACGTCTCGCTGTGCGCCTACCTGTGGTGGCTGGCCGACGCCGGCCTGGACATCGCCGATTGGCCCCATACCCAGGCCTGGCTCGCCCGCATCGCCGCCCAGCCGGGCTGGCAGCATCCGGACGAGCTGATGGCGGCCGACATCCCGGAATAAGCGCGCCTGTCATGGCCAGCCGGCAGGTGGTATGGTTGAGGATGGCTGCGCCGGCCAAGCCCGCCGCCGGCCAGCCCTGCAACGGCTGCGGCGTATGCTGCGCCGCCGCGCCCTGCCCGCTGTCGCGGCTATTGCTGAAACATCGCGCCGGCCCCTGTCCCGCGCTGGAATGGGACGCGCCGCGCTATCGTTGCGGCCTGCTGCAAGCGCCTCGCCGCTATCTGCCCCGCTTGCCCGCCTGGGCCGAGCCGGGGTTCCAGCGGCTGGCGCGGCGCTATCTCGCCATCGGCCACGGCTGCGACAGCCTGGCCACTACAGAGGAAGACCCATGAGCCGTCCCGACTGCATCAAACACTGGAGCGAACTGCAAAGCGACAGACCGCGCTATTACTCCGGCAGCCAGGAACCGCTGTCGCACGGCAGCGCGCTGGGCAAGCACTATGGCTTCGCCCGCCTCGGCATCCATCACGAACTGCTGGAACCGGGCTGTCGCACCAGTTGGCCCCATGCCGAAAAAACCGAAGACGAATTCGTCCATGTGCTGGAAGGCACGCCCGACGTATGGCTCGATGGCACCTTGTACCGGCTGCAGCCCGGCGACTCGGTGGGCTTCAAAGCCGGAGACGGCCTGGCTCATACCTTCATCAACAACACGGATCAGCCGGTTCGCCTGCTTTGCGTAGGCGATACCGACAGAGCGGACAACCGCATCCACTACGCCGTGCATCCCGAGCGCAACCAGTTCCTGGGGGCCCTGCACTGGGACGACGTGCCGGAGCGGGAGCTCGGCGGCCACGACGGCCTGCCGGACAAACTGCGCGACAGCAACGGGCCTTTCTGAAAGCCGCCATGCTGACGCTTGCCGACCCCGCCCTGCTGGCCATCCCGCTGGCCGGCATCGCCGAACCGTTCGTGGACCTGGCCGACTACCCGGACTGGGCAGTGGACCTGAGCCGCAGCCAGATTGCCAGCCGCAGCCCGCACTTTCTGAAAGCCCGCCGCGCGGTGGCGGAGCGGCTGCGGATCGCCGCGCGCCATCTGCCGAATGGCCTGCGCTTATGCGTCAAGGAAGCCTACCGGCCGTTGGCGCGCCAGCAACGCTCTTACGACGAGCATCTGGCCAAACTCCGCGAACTGCGGCCGGAACTGGACGAGACCGCGCTGTTGCGCGAGGCCAGCCTGTACGTCGCTCCGCCGGCGGTCGCGCCCCATCCTACCGGCGCGGCGCTGGACGTGACGCTGATCGATGCCAAGGGGCAGGAACCGGACATGGGGTGCCCGTTCAATGCCGACAGCGAGGAATCCGCCGGCGCCTGCTACACCGACAGCCCCGCCATATCGGCTCAGGCCCGCGCCAACCGGCGCATGCTGAGTGAGGCGATGCGGGCAGCCGGCTTCGTCAACTACCCGTCCGAGTGGTGGCATTGGTCCTACGGCGACCGCTACTGGGCCGCCGTCTGCGGCGCGCCGCAGGCGCTGTACGCGGCCGTGGACGAAAGTTTTCTGGAACCCGCATGAACGACTTCCTGCAGCAACTGGCCGCCATCGTCGGCCCGCAACACCTGCTGACCTCCGCCGCCGACACCGCGCCCTTCACGCTGGACTGGCGGCGCCGCTACCAGGGCGCGCCGCTGGCCGTGGCGCTGCCGGGCAATACCGCGGAAGTGGCCGCCATCGTCCGGCTGTGCCGCGCGCACAAAGTCGCCATCGTGCCGCAGGGCGGCAACACCTCCACTTGCGGCGCGGCCACGCCGGACGCCAGCGGCCGGCAGTTGATCGTCGCCATGCGCCGCTTGAAAACCATCCGCCAGGTTGACACCGACAACAACGCGCTGACGGTGGAAGCCGGCGTCACGCTGCAGGAGGCGCAGCAGGCGGCCGAAGCCGCCGGCCGGCTGTTTCCGCTGGCGCTGGCTTCGCAAGGGACTTGCCAGATCGGCGGCAATCTTTCCACCAACGCCGGCGGCGTGGCGGTGTTGCGCTACGGCACCATGCGCGAGCTGACGCTGGGACTGGAAGTAGTGCTGCCGGACGGCCGCGTGCTGGACCAGTTGTCCGGCCTGCGCAAGGACACCACAGGGCTGGACCTGAAGCAGCTGTTCATCGGCGCGGAAGGCCAGCTGGGCCTGATCACCGCCGCCACGCTGAAGCTGTTCCCCCTGCCCAGCGCCCACGCCACCGCGATGGTCGGCGTCGGCGACATCGAGACGGCGATAGACTGGCTGAACCGGCTGCGCGATCGCTTCCGCGACCGCTTGACCGCCTTCGAGGTGATGGACGCCAACTGCCAGCAGGTGCTGCAGCACCACCATCCGGCGCTGATGCCGTTTTCCGCGCCGTGGCTGATCCTGATCGAGCTTTCCGATGGAGGCGACGCGGCCCAGCTTAATGACGCGCTGGTGGAGTGGCTGGCCACGCAGGGCATGCTGGACGGCGTGGTGGCGCAAAACGAAACCGAACGACTCAAGCTGTGGACGCTGCGCGAGGAGATATCGGAAAGCCAGCGCAAGGACGGCCCCAGCATCAAGCACGACATCGCGGTGCCCACCTCGGCGCTGCCGCAACTGGTGCGCGACTGCGCGGCGGATCTGGAGCGGGCGTTTCCCGGCGTGCGCATCGTCGCCTTCGGCCATGCCGGAGACGGCAATCTACATTACAACGTCAGCCTCACCCGCCCCGGCAACGCCGATCTGTTCGACGACGAGCCGGCGGTCAACGCCATCGTCTACGATCACGTCTACCGCCTGGGCGGCACGCTGGCGGCGGAACACGGCGTCGGCCAACTGAAGAAAGACTGGCTGTTGCGCTACAAAGACCCGCTGGCGCTGGAGCTGATGCGCAGCATCAAACAGGCGCTGGACCCGGACGGGCTGATGAATCCGGGGAAGTGGTTATAAATCTTCGAGCTGAAAGTACGATCTTGAATATGGAAAAATTCACATCCTCAGCTGACAAAGCTCTCGCAAAAAAAGTATTCCATGCATTTACACACCAACTTCTTGCTCAAGGTTCAATTACCGAAGAGGATCTGAAGAATACAAGTCATTTATTCTTAAAGATTAAGAAAATACTTAGCAAATCAACCATAAACATGGTAATTGACTATCGTGAAAATATTTTAAAAGAAGCCGAAGCACTCCAAAAGAAAAAACAATATGATTTCTCAATCATATATTACGCAATGTTCTTTGAGCATAGTATAAATGGAATAATTACTCACCAGACAGAAAAGCTTAATCTATCTACAAAATCGAAAATGGGTATAATAAAAAGTACAAACATAGAATCAAAATTTACTTGGATTTTAGAAATACTAGAGCTACCAACATTCAACAGCACCCACCTAAAAACAATAATAAAAACATCTGAAATTAGAAATGCAATGATTCATTACAAATGGTCACCAGTAGAAGACAACCCGAAAAAAGACGAAGAAAATGAAAAAATAGCATTAATCAGTCAAATTAAAAAAACCATCACTTACATGAAAAAATACGAAACAAGAATTCTATACAATAGAAACAAGTCAAAACTACAGGAAATACTTAAACAAAAAAAGGATAGCCAGCCTCAAGACCATATCGCATAGAACCATACCACTGAGTTCTACTCCGCTCCCGCCCCCAGCGCCAGTCCACATGCTCGTCAGCCAGCAACAGCCGGCAAGGCAGGCCCAACGCGCCGGCCAAGTGCGCCATAGCGGTGTCCACCGCTATCAAACCATCCAATTCCTCCAGCAGCGCCGCGCTATCGGCGAAATCCTTGAGTTCGCCGCCCAGCTCCAGCACGCCGTGTTCGCGCAGCCATTGCCGTTCGATATCAGTCGGCTCCGGCTGCAGCGATACCCAATTGACGCCGCGATCAGCCAACAACGGCGGCAAGGCCTCCGGCCCCGGCAAGGAGCGGCAATGGTCGAACGGGTGCTCGGCGCGGCCGCGCCAGACCAGGCCGATGTTGCGGCCGGCCGGCAGACGCGCGCGCCAGACCTGGCGCAGGGCCGGATCGGCCTGCAGATAGCTTTCCGCACGCGGCTCGAACTCGCGCAGCACCCATGGCAGGCTCATCGAAAACACATGGCAATCGTGCGGCGGAAAAGCAGCCGGGTAGCCGCCGGCCATCGCCAGCCACTCCGCTTGCGGCCATTGCCGCGCAAACAAGGGCAATAGCGGCGCGCGGCATAGGGCTGTGACGCGGGCCGCGCTTTTTTCGAGCAGCGGATTCAGATAGCGGCTGAACTGGATGGCGTCGCCATAGCCCTGCTCAAACAACAGCAGCAGACGCCTGCCCGACAAGTCCTCACCCTGCCAGCGCGGCGACGGCAGCGCAGGATAGCTCGCGGCGGCCAGCCTGGCCTCGTGGTTCTCCCAGCCGGCCTGCCATTCGCCGCGCGCCAGCTGAGAATAGCCCAGGTTCTGCCGCAAGCGGCGATGCGCCGGCGCCTGCGCCAGGCCGCGCGTCCAGGCTTGCTCCGCCTCTTCGTCCCGGCCCTGCTCGCGCAGGGCCACGCCGAGCAGATTCAGCCAGTCGGCGCAGTTCGGCTCGGCCGCCAGCGCCTCGCGCAGCGCCTTCTCCGCCTCCGCCGCGCGGCCGGTGGCGCAAAGCAGAGCCGCCAGATTGGGCAGCACCGCTGCCGGCTGCCGGGCATGGGCCGCCCGCAGCCAGCGCTCCGCCTCGTCCCAGTTGCGCCGCGCCATCAGCAGCAACCCCAGATTATTGCCGGCGACGGCATGCTCCGGTTCCAGAGCCACGGCGCGCCGCAACATCATTTCAGCCTCGGCCGCCTCGCCCTTGTCCGCCAGCAGCTGGCCCAGCAGCTGCAGGGCTTCGACATCATCCGGCGCCTCTGCCAGGCAGGCGCGCAAGCAGGCCTCGGCTTCGCCGGCCTGGCCCTGCTGGCGCAGCAAGCGGCCCAGCTGGTAATGCGCGGCGGCCGATGGGTGCGCCGCCAGCCGGCGGCGGAAGCAGGCTTCGGCCTCAGGCAGCCGGCCGGCTTCCTGCAGCAGATTGCCCAGATTGCCCAGGCTGGCCGGGTGGTCTGGATCGCGCGCCAACTCCGCGCGGCAATGCGACTCCGCTTCGCCCAGTTTGCCCTGCTCGGCGCGCAGGCAGGCCAGATTGAAATGCGCGTCCGGGGTGGCCGGATCGAGCGCAAGCGCCTGGCCCCAGCATTGCTCCGCCAGCGGCAACTGGCCGAGCCGAGCGGCGCACACGCCCAGCAAGTTCCACAGCGGCGCATTGCCGGGTTCGGCCTGCAAGCCGGCCTGCGCCGTGCGCAGCGCGCCGGACAGGTCGCCTTCGGCCAGCAGGCGGGCGGCGAGCAGGGTGTCGGGAGAAAGCAGGATCATCGCGCGTGGGCCAATCGGAACGGTTGCCTCGGATCATCGACGCAAAAACGCCGCCTGGCAAGGCGGCGTTTGCAGGGATAGCGGCCGGGTTACAGCCGGAACTTGTTGAACTCCGCGTCCATCTTGCCGGCGTTGCCGGCCAGGCCAGACAGCGTGCTGCTGACATTCTGCAGCACATCGTCGTTCTCCAGCACATGGCCGTTGATCGCCTCGGAGCTTTGCGCAATCAGCGTGGTGGCCTTGTGCTGCTCTTGGGTGGAATGGGAAATCTCGCTCATTTTGGCCACCACTTCCAGCATGGATTCGCGGATGGCGGCGATATTGTCCACCGCCTCGCGGGTCAGGCCCACGCCCTCGTCCACCGCCTGCACCGTGTTGTTGACATCGCCCACGGCGCGGCCGGTTTCCTCGCGGATCGCCCCCACCATATTGGATATCTCCAGCGTGGCTTGAGCGGTGCGCTCGGCCAGCTTGCGCACCTCGTCGGCCACCACGGCGAAGCCGCGTCCCTGCTCGCCGGCGCGGGCGGCCTCGATCGCCGCGTTCAGCGCCAGCAAATTGGTCTGGTCGGCGATGTCGCGGATCACATTGGTGATGCCGGAGATTTCCTGCGAGCGCTTGTCCAGCGAGGACAGCATCTCCTCCAGCCCGCGCACCGACTGCACGGTGTTTTCCATGCCGCTGGACAGCCGTTCCATATTGTCGGCGCTGGCGGCCAGATTCTGGCCGGTGGCGCTGGCCAACTGGTCGGCCTGGCGCGCGCTGTCAGCGATATGGGAGATGGAGACGGTGATCTGCTCCAGGGTGGCGGCGTTGGAGGACGACACGTCCGAGATATGGCGCGCGCTCTGCGCCACGCTGGCCACCAGCTGGCTGGCATCCTGCACGCCGCCCACCACGTCCTGCGCATCCGTCTTCAGGCCGCGGAACAGGTGGCCCAGCTGGCCGACGAAGGTGTTGAACGCGCGCGCGGTGGCGGCGATCTCGTCCTGGCCGTCATCCTTCAGCCGCAGCGTCAGGTCGCCCTGGCCGCGGGCGATGTCTTCCATCGCCGTTTTCAGTTTCACCAGGCCGGACAGCATCTTGCCGATGATCGCGCTGGAGAACGGGATCATGAATACAAACACCAGCAGGGTCAGCCCGCCTATGGTGTACAAGAGCTTGTTCAGCGGCGCCAGCACCACATCGCGCTCGGTGGCCAGCGCCATGACCCAGTTGGTGCCGGGAATGGTCTGGGCGGAGACCAGCATGTCCTTGCCGCCGATATTCATATCTGAGGCGTTGTCGCTTTGCACCAGTTGCGCCAGCCGCTCCGGCGTCAACTCCGGCACCTGGCCGGTGATGGGTTTCAGCGTCAGCTCGGCCTGCGGGTGGGCGATCACCGTGCCCTTCTTGTCGACGATGAAGGCGTAGCCGTTGCCGCGCACCTTCATCGACAGCACCGACTTGACCAGGGTATCCACCATCACGTCGCCGCCGACCACGCCGGCGAAGGCGCCGTTATGGCTGAACGGCGCCGCGATGGTGACCGTCAGCTTCTTGGTGGCTTCGTCGACATAAGGCTCGGTCACAATCGGCTGGCCGGCGTCCTTGGCCTGCTTGTACCAGTCGCGGTCGGCCACTTTGTAATCCGCCGGCGCCACCCAATCGTCGGAGAACAGCGTGCGTCCGTCGGCGTAACCGGCATAATTGACATTGAAGCCGCCGGCCTTGCTGCCTACCTTGAGAAAACGCAGCGCATCCGGCTCGGAGGCCACGCTGGTCTGGGCGACGATCTGCTGCTTTTTCTCGGCGAGCCAGGTGGTCACCACCGCGCTCTGTCCCTTCAGGCTGGCGGCAAACTCGTTGTCCAGCCCGCCCAGGATTTCCGATCGCATCTGCATGAAGACTATGGCCACCAGGACCAGGCCGAACAGCGCCATCAACAAGGCGTTGAGCGCTATCAGGCGGCTACGGAGTGATTTCATCTGTTTCCCTTTTCCCACTGTATTGAATCAGCAGTCCCGAATAGAAGGCGAGCGTGCGCACCGACCTGCCTTGACTCGCCATGGCGGTATCGGATCAAGCGTATTTGATAGTGCTTATTGAAAACTTGACGTATACGTTAAACCAGCCGCAGACGAAGCCGCTTGATCGAACGCATGCCAACTTGATTATGATAGGTGCTTGAAAGACAGGCGTCGATGTGAATACCACACTGCGGCGACGCCAAAAAAAAGGCTATGTCCCAATTACAAGTTGGTAACTACACTGAAGTAAGCCTCTCACCAGGAGCGTGATGATGGATAC
>NZ_JAUCGU010000040.1:0-30559 GCF_059916625.1 Chromobacterium sp. CCUG 76385 | reverse complement strand
TGCGGCGCGCGAAACGCCTCGATTCGTCGCAAAACGCATCCCGGCGCGACCGCTCACAAAACGTCAACAGCCCCTAGTCGACGCCTCGCGCCATGCATACGGCAAGCATAACACCGGCCAGGGGCCAAGCCACGCTAACGCTGCATCAGCACCTTGCGCACATCCCGCGCGGCCTTCAGCGGCGTGCCGGAAAAATTGGTGGCGGCAAAGTGGCCTGCCTGGCGCGACGCAGTGGACAGGGCCGCGCCGGAAGCACAGCCGACCTCCAGGGCTCGGCGCATCACAGCGATCGGCGCGGCGTCGCCATCGGGCAGTTGCTGTTGCAGATTACGCCCCATTTCCAGCCACAACCTCTCGACCGCCAGCATCAGTTCGCGCTGGGTGTCGGCCTGTGCCTGCCACAAGGCGGCGCCGGCCAGCAGGCTGCCGTCCACGCGGCGCTCCACCTCTCCTTTCGACAAGGCGAAGCTCGGGGCCAGCGGCCACAGCCAGTGGCGATAGACCTCCTCTTGCGCCTCCAGCCAGCGCTTGTGCCCGCTTTCCATCGCGCCGCAACAGCTTTCCACCGCATCGACCAGCAAGCTGACCATGGAACCTCCTCATCAGATGGCGCAGAGCGCCTTAAGCCGCGGATTGCGGACAGGGAAGCCGCCAAACCGCCAGCAGCTCCCGCAACAGGGTTTCCAGCACCGGATCGCCATCGCGGTCCGAGGGATAGACAAACTGCAGGTCGGCGGTCTTGCGCAGCGCCGGCACCAGCCAGATGCGGCCGCTGGCCTGCCAGGCCAGCGCGTCCTCCTCCCGCACCAGGGCCACGCCGACGCCGGCCGCCACCAGCTCCAGAATCACCGACAGGTGGTCGCTCTCGGCGACTTTCTTGGGGGAGATATTGAGTTCGCGCCACAATTCGGCCGTGATCTTGGACAAGCTGGAAAACTGCGAAATGCCGACCCAGGGCAGTTTGCCCAACTCCTTGAGCCTGCCTTCGGCCAATTGGCCGGCCCAGGCCGCCGGCAGGGCGACGCGGAAAGCCAGCGTCTGCAAGGGCACGGTGTTGACGTTCATATACGGGTTCTTGCCCAGGTAGAAGCCGGCATCCAGCTCTTTCTTGCGCACCAGATTGAGCACATCCACCGAAACGCCGTGGCTCAGTTGCACTTCCAGCAGCGGATACTTGTCCACCAGCGCCGCCACCCACGGGCCCAGCCGCAGAACGTCAGGCATCAGCGTCACGCCTATCCTGGCCTGGCCCGCCAGTTGGCCCTTCAGTTCGCGCGCGTGATGGATGATGTCGCGCGCCGCCGTCAGCACGCCCTGCGCCTGCGGCAGCAGCTCCTGCCCCGCGCGCGTCAGGCTGACGCCGCCGGCGCTGCGCTCGAACAAGGGCATGCCCACCTCTTCTTCCAGCGCTTTGATCTGCGCCGTCACTGCCGGTTGCGACAGGTGCAACAGTTCGGCCGCCTGCGTCAAGTGGCCCTGCTGGGCCACCGTGACAAAGGTCCGCAACTGGTAGATTTCCATGTTCTCCCCTGTTTCTTCCACTGCCCGCGCCGCGTCGTATCCGCGCGTCGATGGTTATAGGCCAAACGCCGTCTAGGCTAGCACAGGGTTCCGCCTTCGCTCAAAGACAAACCGCCTGCCACAATGCATGTAGACAGGCGGTTTGTTCATGGCGCGCGCAGGGGGCAGCCTTAATCGTCGTCCTGCATCCAGCTTGGCGCGCGCTTGGCCAGGAAGGCCGCCACGCCTTCCACTTGCTCATCGCCGCCGATCAGGTTCAGGGTGGCGGCGCGCTCGCGCTTCAGGTGTTCGTCCAGGGTCAGATTCGGGCTGTCCTCTATCAATTTGCGCGCGGCGGCGACCGAGCTCGGCGCCTGGCTGGCGACCTTGTTGGCCAGGCTGACCGCGACGATCTTGGCGAAGCCCTGATCGACGACCTCCTCGATCAAGCCGATCTGCAGCGCCTGTTCGGCGCTGACCTGCTCGCCGCCCAGAATGATGCGCTTGGCCCAGGATACGCCCACCTTGTCGGCCAGGGTCTTGGTGCCGCCGGCGGCCGGAATCAGGCCGACCTTGGCTTCCGGCAAGCCCAGCTTGGCGCCGCGCTCGGCGATGATGTAGTCGCACACCAGCGCGCACTCCAGGCCGCCACCCAGGGCGAAGCCATTGACCGCCGCAACGGTGACGCCGCGATAATTGCGAATCGCCTGCAGCGCATTGGCGAAAGCCTGCAGCAAGACATCGGCTTCCGCCTTATTCCCGGAAGCGAATTGCTTCAAATCCGCTCCGGCGGAAAAAAACGTATCGCCGGCGCCGGTAATCACCACCGAACGCACGCCGTCGTCAGCGTTCAACGCCTGCAGCGTCGAGGCCAATTCGTTCAGACCATCGGTGGTCAGCAAATTGGCTGGCAGGTTGGAAAGCGTGACGATGGCTGATTTGCCCAGCCGTTCAAGTGTTAAATACCTGGCCATATTGTGTTCCTCACTGTATCCCCGTTTTCTTTCGTTGGCAGTCCGGACCGCCCCGAGCGGCGCGAGAGCGCGCCGACCGCTCCCAATGCGCGGTCCGAATCTGGGCCGGAAGTACGTGTCGCCTGCTGGCGGCATCGCCTCCCTGTTTCGCCCGACGTGACATTTTCTTTGCAAACTGTCCTTTTGGCCAGTAGGCGAAACAATTATATCCAACCTTTTTTGTAGAATGTTCGTTTCAACAATGCCAAAAAGAATCCACAAACGGTTGGACAAGCATCTTCGTCATGCCGCTCTGTTACCATAGAGCTTTGATCCACGTTTTGCGGCATGATCGAAACCAATTTCTGGATTCTGCTGGCAGCCGGCCTGTTGGGCGGCGGCCACTGCGTCGGCATGTGCGGCGGCATCGTCGCCGCCCTTACACTCCATCATCCCGCAGGTTACGCGCGTTGGCGCGTGCTGGCCGGCTACAACCTGGGCCGGCTCGCCAGCTATGCCCTGATCGGCGCCCTGCTGGGCGGCCTCGCCTCCGCCGGCCTGAGCCTGGCCTCATCCCACCCCTACCAACTGGCATTGCTGGCCCTGGCCAATCTGATGCTGGTGGCCATGGGCCTGTATCTGGCGGGCTTCGGCCAAGCCATCGTCTTGCTGGAAAAATTGGGACAGCCGGTATGGCGGCGCCTGCAGCCATTGGTTGGCCGGCTGCTGCCGGTGCGCAGCCTGGCCGGCGCGCTGGCGGTGGGCGCGGTGTGGGGCTGGCTGCCCTGCGGCCTGGTGTACAGCGCGTCGATCTCGGCATTGGCCAGCGGCTCAGCCTGGCATGGCGCCGGCTTGATGCTGGCCTTCGGCCTGGGCACCTTGCCCAACCTGTTGCTGATGGGCGTGTTCGCCGACGGCTTGCGCCGCTGGATGCAACAACGCCCAATACGGCTGGCAGCCGGACTGGGCGTGGCGGGAATCGGCGCTTGGCGCCTGATTCAACTCGTCAGCGGAACGATTTCATGATGGTTTCGACGTTGTAGCGCATCAGCTGCAGATAACTGGCCGCCGGGCCCTTGGGGCCAGACAACGCGTCGGCGTATAGCTTGCCGCCGATCTGCACCTTGGCTTCGGTGGACAATTGCTTCAGCAAACGGGCGTCGGTCATGTTCTCCATGAACACCGCCTTGACGCGCTCATTGCGCACTTGGCGCGTCAGTTGCGCCACCCCCTTGGCCGAGGCTTCGGATTCGGTGCTGACGCCCTGGATCGCCAGCACCTGCAGCTGATAATGCTCGCCCAGATAGCCAAAAGCGTCATGCGACGTCAACATCTTGCGCTTGGCCGCCGGCACGCTGGCGAACTGCCGCTTGGCCCAGTCGTCCAGCGCCTGCACCTTGGCCGCGTAGTCGGCGGCGCGGCGCTGGTATTCGGCCTTGCCGGCCGGGTCGGCCTGGATCAGGCCGGCGCTGATGTTGCGGATATAGGTCTGCACCCGCGACGGGTCATGCCAGGCATGCGGATCGACGTCGCCATGATCATGGCCGTGATCGCCTTCGGCATGTTCCTCTTCCGGCGCTTGGCGAGTCTTGACGCCCTTGGACGCCACCACGGTCACGCCGCGGAAATTGGCGGCCTTGTCCAGCCGCGACATCCAGCCTTCCAGGCCCAGGCCGTTCACCACCAGCACTTTGGCGGCGGACACTTTCTTGATATCGGCAGGAGACGGCTGAAACACGTGCGCGTCCTGATCCGGTCCGACCAAGGACACCACTTCCACGCGGTCGCCGCCGATTTCGCGGGTCATATCGGCGATGATGCTGAAACTGGCCACCACTGGCAGCTTGGCCAGCGCCAAGGCCGGCATGCCCAGCAGCAGCAATGCGGCTAGAGTCTTCTTCATGAGGCTTCCCCTTCGGTTCAAGATTCGAGATGGCGCGCCCGGATGTAGCGCGGCAGCGCCCCACCCACGGGCGCGAACAGCAAGGACAACAGGTAGACCACGCCGGCCAGCAGGATGATGGCCGGCCCGGACGGCAGTTCAAAGTGATAGGACAGCAACAAGCCGCCCAGGCCGCTGGCAAAGGCGATGCCAACCGACAAGGCCAGCATGGCCTCGATGCGCTCGGTCCACAGCCGCGAAGTGATGGCCGGCAGCATCATCAAGCCCACCGCCATCAGCGTGCCCAGCGACTGGAAGCCCGCCACCAGGTTCAGCACCACCAGCATCAGGAACAGCAGATGCCACCAGGCGCCGCGCGCGCCCACGGCGCGCAGGTAGACCGGATCCAGGCTTTCCAGCAGCAGCGGCCTATAGATGACGGCCAGCGTCAACAATGTCACCGTGGCTACGCCGGACACCAGATACAGCGCTGCGTCATCCACGGCCAGCACCGAGCCGAACAGGATGTGCATCAGGTCGACATTGCTGCCGCCTTTCGACACCAGCAATACGCCCAGCGACAGCGACAACAGATAGAAGGCGGCGAAGCTGGCATCCTCCTTGATGCTGGTGAAGCGGGTGGCCAGGCCGGCCAGCAAGGCCACCAGCACGCCGGCGAAGAAGCCGCCCAGGCTCATCGCCGGCAGGCTGAGGCCGGCGAACATGAAGCCGATGGCGGCGCCGGGCAGCACCGCGTGGCTCATCGCGTCGCCCATCAGGCTCATCCGGCGCATCACCAGGAACAGGCCGATGGGGCCGGAACCCAGCGCCAGCGCCAGGCAACCGGCCAGGGCGCGGCGCATGAAGGCGAACTCGACAAACGGCGAAACCAGAAGATCGTACAAATGTTGCATCAGGCGCTCACTCCATCCAGGCCGCAAACCGGCGCCTGGGCCTGCCAATGGGCGGCGGTTTCCACCGCGCGCCGCAGATTGTCTTCGCTCAATGCCGAGGCGCTGTCGCCCCAGGCGATCACTTCGCGCGCCATCAGCAAGGTGTGCGGAAAATGCGTCCTCACCTGCAGGGCGTCGTGCAGCACGGCGATGACGGTGCGCTTTTCGCCGCGCCAGCGCGCGATCAGCTGCAACAGGTCCTCGGTGGTCTTGGCGTCCACCGCGTTGAAGGGCTCGTCGAGCAGGATCAAACTGGCGTCCTGCACCAGAATGCGGGCGAACAGCACGCGCTGAAACTGGCCGCTGGACAGCGCGGCGATCGGACGCAGCGCGAAATCGGCCAGTCCCACCTGCTCCAGCGCGTCGATGGCGCGGGCATGGCCGTCGCGCCCCACCCGTCCGAACGGGCCGCTCTTGTGCCACAGGCCGGTGCCGACCAGCTCCAGCACGCTCACCGGCATGCTGCGGTCTATCTCCGCCTGCTGCGGCAGATAGGCGATGTCGGCGCGGCGATAACCGTTCAGGTCCACGTTGCCGGAATCGGGCGTCAGCGCGCCTATCATCGCCTTCAGCAGCGTGCTCTTGCCGGCGCCGTTCGGGCCGCAAATCGCGGTGGCGTCGCCTTCGGCGAAGCGGCCGCTGATATGGTGCACCGCCGGGTGGCGCTGGTAGGACACCGTCAGGTTGTTCAACACTATGCTCATGCCAACTCCTGCAAGGCCCACCACACCAGCAGCCACAGCCCGGCCAAGGGCAGCAGCGTCAGCAGCACGCGCTGGCCGGCCGACATCGACAGCAGGCTCAGCGGCGGGCGCAGATTGGATGCCGTGAGGTGCTGATGGCCGGCATGCGCATGACCATGGCCGTGAGAATGCGCTTGACTCATTCCAGACACTCCTTCAGCCAGGCTTCCACCTGCTCGGCCTCAAACGCCGGCGCGATCAGCTCGAAGCGGCTGTCGCGCCGCCACGACACCTGGGCCGCGCCCCACTGCCCGGCCGCCCAGTTCAGCCACACCCAGCTGTCCAGCACGCGGAACACGCCCTTGGCGCGAACCAGGCCCGGCACTCTCTTGGGCAAGTCGTCGAAGAAGCGGGTCAGGCGCTCGCCGTCGAAGTTCAGCCCGGGATCGAAAGTCCAGCCGGCCGACTGCCAGGCGCTGGCATTGTCCGGCAGCACCGCGGGGCGGTAGCGCGGCTTGGCGGCGAGTTCCGCGTCCAGCCAGGCCACGTCCAGCTGGCCGTCTCGCACCTCGCCGATCAGCGACTTGGGCGGAAACAGCGCCGCCGCCTGCGCGCGGAAGGCTTCCATGGTCGGGATGTCGGCGGTGTCTATCTTGTTGGCCACCAGCACATCGGCGATGGAAATCTGGTCGCGGTACAAGGGCTGGCGGTGGTAGTCGGGCTGGATGAATTGGCGCGGGTCCACCAGCGTCAGCACGGCTGCCACTTCCAGCGCCTCGCCCAACGGATTGGCGCGCAATTCGTCGATGACGCCGGCCGCATGGGCGAGGCCGCTGGCTTCGATCAGCAGGCGGTCCGGCTTCTCGCGGCGCAACAGCGTGGCCACGGTGGCGGTCATTTGCGGGCCGGCGACGCAGCACAGACAGCCGCCGGCGATTTCGGCCACCGCCAGCTCGTCATTCAGCAGCGCGGCGCCGTCGATGCCGACTTCGCCGAACTCGTTGACGATGACCGCCCACTTTTCATGGGCGGGCCGGTTGGCGATCAGGTGGCGCAGCGCGGTGGTCTTGCCGACGCCGAGAAAGCCGGTGAACAGATTAACTTTGGTTTTTTTCATGGAATTCTTGCGCAGTTCAAGCGATACAGGACTGGCAACGGCCTGCCAGCACCAGATTTTGCGGGCTGAGCGTGAAACCGGCCGCCTGGGCCATGTCGCGCAGGCTGGCCAGCCCGCCGGCGGCGTCGACTTCATTGACGCGGCCGCATTGCTCGCACACCAGGATCAGGCTCTCATGCTGGCAATCGAAATGATCGCAGACGATGAAGCCGTTGAGCGCGTCCACCTTGTGCAACAGGCCGTGCTCCACCAGGAAGTCCAGCGCGCGGTAGACAGTGGGCGGCGCGGCGGAGCCGCGCTGCTGCTGCAAATCGGCCAGCACCTGGTAGGCCTTGACCACGCCACGGTGGTTCAGCACCAGTTCCAGCACCTGGCGGCGCAAATCAGTGAGCTTGCTGCCGCGCGCGGCGCAATGACGCTCGGCGGCGGCAAGATAGTCGGATCGGTCCATGCGCGTGGGTCGCTTCAGTCGAAAACTGAACAATGTTACTTTATAACATCCTACACGCCAACCCTTTACACTTTGCGGGTTTTGGATGCCGCGGCGCTGTGATAGGCTGGCACGTTCCGTTTCCATGCCATAGTCAGGGGATTTCGATGAAAAAGATGTTGGTGGCCTCACTGGCGCTGCTGATGGCCAGCCAGGCCTTCGCCGCGGATCCGATCAGCCAGCGCAAGGATGTCTTCAAGCAATACAAGCCGGTCGTCGGCGCGATGGGCAAGATGGTGAAGGGCGACACGCCTTACAACAAGGATGAATTCGCCAAGCTGGCCACCCAGCTGGAACAATTGTCGCAACAGCCGTGGCAATACTTCCCGGCAGGCAGCAACGCCGGCAAGACTGACGCCAAGCCGGAGATCTGGAGCAAGCCGGCCGACTGGCAGAAGGCCATCGACAACCACAAGGCCGCCACCGCCAAGCTGAAACAAGTGGCGCTGGCCGGCGATCTGGCCGCGATCAAGACCCAGTTCGGCGCCACCCAGCAGACCTGCAAAGCCTGTCACAAGGACTTCCGCAAGGATTGATCCCACTCCTTGCATGCCCGGCGGCGCTCAGCGCCGCCATTGACTGCCCACTCCCACTCAGATGCCATGAACAAGATACTGACCGCGCTGCTGCTGGCAGCCATCGCCATTCCCGCCGCCCACGCCGACGACACCCCGGCCGAAGTCCGCACCAAGGCATTCAAGAAGATGCTGCTGCAATCCTTCGAGCCCATGGGCATGGCGGTGCGGGAACGCGCGCCGTACGACCAGGCCAAGTTCGCGCAGCAGGCCGAAGCGCTGAAAACGCTGGCCGCCGAGCCGTTCAAGCACTTCCCGGCCGGCAGCATCACCGGCAAGAGCCGTGCCAAGCCGGAAATCTGGAGCCAGCCGGCCAAATTCCAGGCCGACAAGGACGCCTTCCTGAAATCGGTGGACAACCTTGCCGCCGTCGCCAAGAACGGCGACCTGGCCGCGATCAAGAAGAGCTACGGCCAAGTGGCGCAAAGCTGCAAAACCTGTCACGACGCCTTCCGCGGCCCGGAAAAGTAAGCGCCTGCGTGATGGCAAGCAAAAAGCCGGCGATTGCCGGCTTTGTCGTTTTGCGCGAAAGCGCTTCAGCGCAGCAGCGCGAAATACAGGCCGCCCGCCGACAATAGCAGCGCCGCCAACGCCAGCGCGCCATGGACGAAATGCAGCCGGGGCTGCTCGCCGGCGATCCTCTTGTAGCCGGTCAGCATCGGCGCCACCAGGTTCTGCTTCTTTACCAGGCGGTACAGCACGATGGCTGTCAGATGCAGCGCCACCAGCCCCAGCAAGCCATTGAACAGCAGTTTATGCGCGCCGGTGGCGGATTCGGCCAAGCCGCTGTCGATGTGCTTGGCCAGCGGGCCGTCGTACAGATAGCTGTCCACATCGGCGGCGAACAAGCCCGTCAGCACCTGCGCGCCCAGCGCCAGCAACATCACCACGACCATCCAGCCACCCAGCGGATTGTGCCCCGGCGCCTCGCGCTCCGGCAATTCGCCTTTCAGATAGCGAACAATGGTTCGCGGCCCATGCACGAAGCTGGAGAACCGGGCGGTCTGGCTGCCCACCACGCCCCAGATCAGCCGAAACACCAGCAGCGAGGCCAGCGCCACGCCGCAATAGATATGGTATTGCAGCCAATCCCCGCCTTGCTCGGCGCAGAACCACATGGCGCCGAACAAAACGACCAGCGTCCAGTGAAACAAACGGGTAGGCACGTCCCACACCTTGACTTGCTGCGTCATCACATTCCCTTTCCATACTGTATCTGCGCACATTCTGCCGCAATGAGGCGGACGCTTGAAGCCGCGCGCGATTTTACCCATACAAAACGGACAATACCCCCGCCATTTTGCGGCAATTTCGGTTAAGATAAGCCTTCCCACTCCAGCCGGATGCCGCAAGCGCCCGCTGGAGCAGTTTTTTTCCAGCGGCCGGCTGGCCGTTTACTTACCGTGTTGGAGACCCAGTCAAATGACGCAAACCGCCCTTCTTCAGGATCTGGAGGCCCGTGGCCTCATCGCGCAAACCACCGATATGGCTGCGCTGCAAGAACTGCTGAACAAGGAATCGGTTACGCTTTATTGCGGCTTCGATCCAACGGCAGACAGCCTGCACATCGGCAGCCTGGTACCCATCCTGATGCTGAAGCGCTTCCAGCGCGCCGGCCACCGCCCGGTGGCGCTGGTGGGCGGCGCCACCGGCATGATAGGCGATCCGAGCTTCAAAGCCACCGAGCGCAAGCTGAACACCCCGGATGTCATCGAAAGCTGGGTGGAGAAGATCCGCAAGCAGGTCGAGCCCTTCCTCAGCTTCGAAGGCGACAATGCGGCCCTGATGGCCAACAATTACGACTGGTTCGGCAAAATGAACGCGCTGGAGTTCCTGCGCGACATCGGCAAGCACTTCTCGGTCAACGCCATGATCAAGAAAGAGGCGGTGCAGCAGCGCATCGCCCGCGAGGACCAGGGCATTTCCTACACCGAATTCTCCTACAGCCTGCTGCAGGGTTACGACTTCGCCGAACTGAACCGGCGCCTGGGCTGCAAGCTGCAGATCGGCGGTTCCGACCAGTGGGGCAACATCACCGCCGGCACCGACCTGACCCGCCGCCTGAACCAGACCCAGGTCTTCGGCCTGACCATGCCGCTGGTGACCAAGGCCGACGGCACCAAGTTCGGCAAGACCGAATCCGGCACCATCTGGCTGGACGCCAAGAAGACCTCGCCTTACGCCTTCTACCAGTTCTGGCTGTCAACCGCCGACGCCGACGTGTACAAGTTCCTGCGCTACTTTTCTTTCCTGTCGGTGGACGAGATCGCCGCCATCGAAGAGGCCGACAAGACCCGCGAAGGCAAGCCGGAAGGCCAACGCATCCTGGCCGAGCAAGTCACCGAGCTGGTGCACGGCAAGGCTGCGCTGGAAGCCGCGCAGCGCATCACCCACAGCCTGTTCAGCAACGACCTGTCCAGCCTGACCGCCGACGACTTCGCCCAGCTGGCGCAAGACGGCCTGCCGACCATCCAGCTGGACAAGAGCGCCAACGGCCTGATCGACGCGCTGGCGGCCGGCGGCCTGGCCAAGTCCAAAAGCGAGGCGCGCACCTTCATCCAGAGCGGCGCGGTCAGCGTCAATGGCATCAAGGTGGACAGCCTGGAGCACGCCATCGGCGACAATGAACGCCTGTTCGGCCAGTACTCGCTGCTCAAGCGCGGCAAGAAGCTGTACGCGCTGGTGGACTGGCAATAAAGCGCCTCGTCCCAAACGCAAAAGCCCGTCCTTGCGACGGGCTTTTTTGATGCCTGCGGGCCGGACTCAGGCCACGCTGAATGCCTCGCCCGTGGCGAAAAAAGCGCCGCCGGCGATGTAATGCAAACTGCGCTTCGCCGCATCGGCGTCTTCAAAATGCCAATGCCCGGCACGGAACACCGCATCGTCGGCCTGCGCCGCCACCACCTCGCCGATGAACAAGTCATAGCGCTGCTGATTATGCGGCTCCGGCACAACTTGGCACTCCAGGTAGGCGATGCAGCCGGCCACCCGAGGCGCCGCCACCTGCTGCGCCGACAACGGCTCCAAACCGCTGGCGGCGAACTTGTCTTCATCGCGGCCGGTCTCGCTGCCGACCTGCACCACCTGCGCCGCTTGGGCGCGGCACGGAATATTGAGTATGAATTCGCCGCTCTGCTCAATCAGTTCGCGGCTGTAGGTGGATTTGTCTATCACCACCAGCACCTTGGGCGGATCGAAGTCCAGCGGCATGGCCCAAGCCGCCGCCATCACATTGCGCCGCCCGCCCGCCGCGCTGCTCACCAGCACGGTGGGGCCATGATTCAGCAGCCGGTAGGCCTTGGCCAATTCAACATCCGCCAGCATCGTCGTCTCCGTTTCGGCAAAGAAACGATTATAGGGGCTGTTGAGGTTTGGTGAGTGGATCGCGTTTGCGCTTCGCCAAACCCGCAGGGCCGGGCGCCTTTCGCGCCGACTCTTCGTTGTTCCGCGCTGGCAGAGAATGACTATGCGGCGCGCGAAACGCCTCGATTCGTCGCAAAACGCATCCCGGCGCGACCGCCCACCAAACCTCAACAGCCCCTTGCAGCAATGATCAATGCGCAGCAGCCGAGCCAAGATGGCACATCCGGCTCTGCAAGCCATGATCGCGGGCCAGGATGTCCTCGAACAGCTTGCTGCGCGCGGCGATATGGTAATTGAAGCGCCAGTCGCGCATCAGATCCACGCCCAGCTCGAAATACTCGGGCTCCAGCCGGCACAGACGGCGCAAATCGAACGGCCGCCCCACTTGCAACCCCACCGCCAACTCCACCAATACGGCTACCTGCTCCGGGTCCACCTTCCGTTCGAGCAATTGTCTTATTCTTTTTGCCGCGTTCACTGCCATTCCAAAAATAAAGATGACATAAAAAAGTAGCATGAAATAAATATTTCAGTAACTGACATTTAGTGATGTCGATATAAAAAAAGGCCCGGGCGGAACGCGCGGGCCTGTTTGCTATCATGCTCAAGCATCAAGACAGAGGAGATGTCATCGTGATGACACTGCTGTTATAGGCGACAGCTTGCTGCACTGCAAGATGATCAATATCAGAAAATATACATCGCCCCGCTTCCCTGTGGATTGCTGCTGCCGGCAAACCCGATGAACACGCTGCGCCCATAGAAGAAAGGCAGGCCCCAGTCAAAATAACCGGCAAACGTTCCGGTCATCGGCGCCGCCAGGCTGGGGAAGGCGGCATAATTGCTGCTGTTGAGAATGGACGCATTGATCAGGTTGAAATTGATCGTACTGCTGCTGCCATTGCTGGCCGACACTTGCGCGTTCAAACTCTGCGTCTGCGGCGACGAAACATTGGGGCAATACCATGTCGACCCGCCCACCGAGCAAGTAGCAACGCTGCCATCGTTGGGGAAGTAAAGAATGTTCGACCCGCTATCCAAGAAGCCGGGATAGCTCTGGCCATTGTAAACCGTGGTGATGGTGAAGCCATCGCTGGACACCGGGTAAGCCTTGGCCGAGCCGGGGATGGCATTGTTCGATTGCGTAGCGATGCCGAATGTCAGCGTGCCCTGCGCAGATGGCGCGCCATAGTTGTCTATGCTAGGCAGCTGTAATAGAACGCCGTTGTTGTCGCCGGAGAAAGCCGTCACCGGATTGGTCACCTCCTGCGCCAGCGGCACCGCGCCCTGCTGGCAAGTCTGCCCGCTGCACAGATAATAAAGGCCGTTGCTGCTGACAACGGCGCAATTGCTGCAATCTTTTGAGCTCAAACCCACGCCAACAATGCCCTTGGCGCCCAATGCCGCCAAGCTGCTTTCATTGCTGCCCGTCGACGAGCAAGCCGCCGGCACGGGATAAGGCAAGGCGCCATCGGCGATCACCTGGATCGGCAGGGCGCTAGCTGTCTTTCCTGCGATCTTCACATCGGCAGCACTGACCGTTCCCCAGGTGAAGCCATCGGCGAACTGGGCGCACTCCATCACCTGCCGGCTCCCGACAGACTGAGTGGGCAGCGCATTCTGCAGCGCCGAAGCCAACACGCGCAGCCCGCTGGAGCCTGTATCGACCAGAACATGGTCTATTGCCGTGCAAGTATTGGTTCCGGGAACACATACATTGACCGTCACATAGGGCAGATTCAACTGCCCCGTCGCGCCGACAGGACCAGAATCGACAATCATGGCGACACTGTTGGATGTGGTGCTGCCGCTATTGCCGCCATTGGAGAACGAGCCGGCATCGCCGCCGCCCCCTCCGCAACCGCTCAGCAACAGGACAAGGGAAAACAGGCTGACCAGAAGTCTTTTCATGTTCGCTCCCTTTATTTCAATTGATCCGGCGTCACCCCTGCCGGCAACAAGGTGGAGTCATAGGCAAAGCCGTTGAAAGCGCCCATCCGGCCATAAGAATGGACAATAAAACTGCCCACCTGCCCTCTCAGCACATTGCGGCCGCTGCGATTATTCCGCTGCGCCTGCTGAAAGGCCGGAAAGTAGTCCCCCAGCAGCGACTGCAGATCAGGATGGGTCTGGCCGCTCCATGCCACCGCAAACACCGTCCCATCCAGGGAAACATACTGCCGAATCTGCCGTCCGGAGGCATCCAAACTGTCTTGCACGGTGTAGGCGCCGCCGATAGCGGCGGGACGGGTCGCCAGCAATTTATGCCCGGCGGCAGACGCCGCAGCCGCGTCGAACTTCTGCCCCAAAGCAGCGTGCGCGCCCGGTGCCAGCCATGCCAAGAGAAAAACGAACAAGCAGGGTCTCTTCATTTTCCACCTCTCATTTATCTGTTTTATCCTGAGTCACGCCGACAAAGCCCGCACTACAAATTGAGCATACTAGAAATGCAAACGGCAATCTTGTTAAAAAAAAAGCGGGAGGCTTAAGCCTCCCGCATCCTCTCGTTTGGTCTTCCGCGATTCACGGCCGACCGCACAGCTGCCACATCAACAGAATCAATATGTCATTTCGTCGTGCCGGGTTTCCACCCAGCGCCCGGCGCCCAGCGACAACATCAGCAATGCCACCCGCTCATGCACGATGACCGTGTGGGTATTGCCGGAAAACTGCATATAACGGCGCAGGTCTTCCCGCACCTTGCGCGAGCCCGTGACGTCGATGATGATGTCCACCCGGCTGCCCTGCTCGGCGATCTCAATGAAATTGTCGGTCACCGGCACGCCTCTTTCCTTGGCCAGCAATACGCCGGGCAACTGCAGGTCCAGATCCGCCACGCCCACCATCTCGACAAATGGCGCATCCAGCAGCTGCTTCAGCAACGGCGTGCCGGTCTCCCCCACGCCCACCATGCCGATTCTGAACTTTTGCATAAGCACCCCGCTTCTCCATTTATGACTTACAGATAACCAGTGTCACTGTAGTGCAAACATGGCGAAACGGAGTTGAGGCAAGTCAAATCGGGCGCGATGCAAATGAAATGGCCCGGCTTGCGCCGGGCCATGATAGAAAAATGCTTGCGGGACTCAATGCAGATTCTGCTGCGACAAAAAGCGCAGATACCCCAGACCTTCCAGCCAGAATCCACCGTCGGCCAAGGGCGTGGCGTCGGTCAGGTCGGCAACGGTCAGCACCAGCTCCTGGCCATCCAGATTCGCCTCCAGCACCACGTCGTCGTCGTCGGAGAACTCTTCCGATACCGAATGGAAGTCCGGCTTGACGAATTGATTGTTGACCTGGATGTAGTCGGACTCATTCAGCAAACGCAGGATGTTCATGATGACCTCCTTGTGATGCGGTGAGGGGAACAAGGTCAAACAGACAGTTGCACTGCACAAGCCCCGTACCTGATGGCGGCACTGTCAAACAGCCATCACACCGAAAACCTGCATCTACAGCCAACCACGTTCGGCGAACGATTCCGCGTGCCCGCCGGTTACCACAAAATGATCCAGTAACCTGATATCGACCAGTTCCAAGGCACGCTTGAGCGTATCGGTCAATATTCTATCCGCATTTGAAGGTTCACTGACGCCGGAAGGATGATTGTGCGCCACGATCAGCGCCGCCGCATTGTGCTGCAAAGCCCGCCGCAACACTTCCCGCGGATACACCCTGGTCTCGGTCAATGTTCCCTTGAATACTTCTTCGACTTCAATCAAACGGTTTTGTGCCGACAAAAATATCACAACAAATGTTTCGACGTCGCGCCGCCCTATGCTCAAGCGCAAATAATCCCGCACCTGCCGCGGACTGGACAGCGCATCCCCCAGCCGCATCGGCTCGGACAAGGCCCGCCGCGCCAATTCCGTGCACGCCATCAACTGCGCGTACTTGGCCTCCCCCAAGCCGGGCTTGGCCTTGAATTGCTCCAGACTGGCGCCCAACAAACCGGTCAAGGAGCCGAACTCCTGCAGCAGCAACCTGGCCAATTCCACCGCATTGATGCCCTTGACGCCGGTGCGCAGGAAAATGGCCAGCAACTCTGAATCGTTCAGGGCGGCGGCTCCTTGCCGCAATAATTTCTCGCGCGGCCGCTCCGCTTCCGGCCAATGGGCGATCGACATGGCGCATCCCTCTTCTGGCTATAGCATTGTTTGTGTCATCAGGCCAACAAGATAGCAACAAGCAATGACATTAACATGCCATCATTAGGCCAGGCCAGAGCCACGTGGTGAACTAAATCCGCTAAAATGGCCAGTTTACGGCTTCGAAGAACCCAACGATGACCGCCAAACGCATTCTCCTCGGCATCAGCGGCGGCATAGCCGCCTACAAGTCCGCCGAGCTGACCCGGCTGCTGGTCAAGGCAGGCCACCAAGTGGAAGTGGTGATGACCGAATCGGCCACCCGCTTCGTCACCCCCGCCACCTTCCAGGCGCTGTCCGGCCACACCGTCTACACCGACCTGTGGGACCCGCGCCCCAGCAACGCCATGGCGCACATCGAATTATCGCGCCGCGCCGATGTGTTCCTGATTGCGCCTGCCACCGCCAACCTGCTGTTCAAGCTGGCGCACGGCGGCTGCGACGACCTGATCTCCACGCTGGCCTCGGCCCGCACCTGTCCGCTGATCGTGGCGCCGGCCATGAATCTGCAGATGTGGCAGAACCCGCCCAACCAGCGCAACATCGCGCAGCTGCAGGCGGATGGCGTGACCGTGTTCGGCCCCGGCAACGGCGCCCAGGCCTGCGGCGAAACCGGCGACGGCCGCATGCTGGAGCCGCATCAGATCGTCGAGCTGCTGCGCGGCTTCTTCGCCGACAAGCTGCTGGCCGGCAAAAAGGTGCTGCTGACCGCCGGCCCCACCTATGAGGCTATAGACACGGTGCGCGGCATCACCAATATCAGCTCCGGCAAGATGGGTTACGCGCTGGCGCGCGCCTGCCGCGACGCCGGCGCCGAGGTGACGCTGGTTTCCGGCCCCACCCATCTGGACCCGCCGATGAATGTCCGCAGAATAGACGTGCAAAGCGCCGCCGAAATGCAACAGGCCGTGCTCGGCGAAGTCGGCCGCAGCGACGTGTTCATTTCCGTGGCGGCGGTGGCCGATTATCGGGTAAAGAACCGCAGCGAGCACAAGATCAAGAAAACCGCCGGCATGCCCGCCATAGAACTGGAAGAGAATCCAGACATCCTGGCCACCGTCGCCGCGCTGCCGGCCGCGCCGTTCTGCGTCGGTTTCGCCGCGGAAAGCCAGAACCTGCTGGAGTTTGCCGAAGCCAAGCGCCAGCGCAAGAAGCTGCCGCTGCTGGTCGCCAATCTGGCGCAGCAGGCGATGGGGGCCGACGACAACCAAGTGGTATTGCTGGACGACGCCGGCCAGCACCCGCTGCCCGCCATGCCCAAGGATGACGTAGCCGCCGCCATCGTCCGCCATCTGGCAGCCTTGCTGGCCAAACGCTGAAGAATCAACCATCGGGCGGCTTACCGGCCGCCCCGCATCACAAGGAAACACCATGCAAGCCGTTATCGACGTCAAGATCCTGGACGCGCGCCTGCGCGACAACCTGCCCGCCTACGCCACCTCCGGCTCGGCCGGCCTCGATCTGCGCGCCGCCACCGAAGAGACGATGACCATCCAGCCGGGCGAAACCAAGCTGATCCCCACCGGCATCGCCATCCACCTGAACGATCCGGGCCTGGCCGCCATGCTGCTGCCGCGCTCCGGCCTGGGCCACAAGCACGGCATCGTGCTGGGCAATCTGGTGGGCCTGATCGATTCCGACTATCAGGGCCAGATGTTCGTCTCGGTCTGGAACCGCGGCCAGGAGCCGTTCCGCCTGGAGCCGCTGGAGCGCATCGCCCAGATGGTGATCGTGCCGGTGGTGCAGGTGGGCTTCAATATCGTGGACGACTTCGACGCCTCCGACCGCGGCGCCGGCGGCTTCGGCAGCACCGGCCGCGGCTGATTCAGCCCATTCTGAAAATAAAAACCCGGCGCGGGCAGATGCCTGCGCCGGGTTTCTTTTTGCCGGCAATCAGGGCAAAACGCTGATGCGATTCAGCTTGGGCACCGCCACCAGGGGCGTGGACTGCAAGTAGCGCTGCATCACGTCCACATCCACGTCGCCCACCACGCGGTCGGTGCCCTGCGCCAGCACCGTGAAGCCGTCGCCGCCGCCGCCGATGAAGTTGTTGACCTGCACCGTATAGCGGGCCTTGGCATCAATCGGCTTGCCATTGATGGTGATGCTCTTGATGTCCACCTTGCTGCCCACCGGGGACGACTTGCTCCAGCTGTAGCTGAAGCCGGACGAAACCTGCAGCATCTTGCCCCTGGCCGGATCGCTCCACTGCTGCTCCAGCAACTGATCGATCTGTTCGCCAGTCAGCTTCATCGTCAGCATGGTGTTGCCGAACGGCTGCACGGTGTAGATCTGCTTGTAGCTGACATTGCCATTGGCGTCCGGCACCAGGTCGGCGCGGATGCCGCCCGGATTCATGAAGGCCACCACAGCGCCTTGCTTGCTGCCGGCAGCGAGCTGGGAGTCGGCGATCACGTCTCCCAAGGTCGTTTCGCCGGCGGCATTGGCATTGCGAGTCAGGCTGCCGCTCAGCTTGCCCACCACCTCTTCAGCCTTTTTCGCCGAACGATTCAAGTAAAACTGCACCAGGTCGGTGATATTGGCCAGCGGCTTGATGTCCTGCGTCACCGGGCGGTTCACCGCCTGGATCGAGCCGGGAACAAAGGTTTTGCTCACCGGGTCCAGCTTGAAGTCGATCTCGGTGAACAGCTGGCCGTAATTCTTGGCGCTGGTCACGCGGCGGTCATCGATGACGCAGTTGTAGGCCTGATGCGTATGGCCGGTCACCACCAGCCCCACCGTCTTGTCCAGCTTCTTGACGATATCGACGATGGGCCCGGAAATGCCCTTGCAATCGTCGAAGGTGCCGGTCTGATAACCGCCCTCATGCACCACCACCACGGCCGCCGCCACACCCTGGGCTTTCAGCTTGGGGATCAGCGCATTGACGGTGTCGGCTTCGTCCTTGAAGCTCAGCCCCTGGATGCCGGTGGGCGAGACGATGTCAGGCGTGCCTTTCAGTGTCATGCCGATGAAGGCCACCGGGATATTGCCGTATTTCTTGATTTCATAGGCCGGGAACAGGGTGCCGCCATCCGGCTTCTGCACATTGGCCGCCAGGAACTTGAACTTGGCGCCGGCGAAACTGCCGCCATTCTGGCACGTGGTATCGCCCGCGCCAGGCTTGCAGCCGCCATTCTGCATGCGCAGCAACTCGTCCTGGCCGTCATCGAACTCATGATTGCCGACGGCGTTGATATCCAGGCCCAGCAAATTCATGGCTTCGATGGTGGGTTCGTCATGGAACATGCCGGTCACCAAGGGGCTGGCGCCGATCAGATCGCCGGCCGACACGACCACCGTATTGGGCGATTTGTCGCGCAGCTGCTTGACCCAGGCCGCCAGGTAATCGACGCCGCCGGCGGGTGTCTTGACCGTCTTGCTCGGATCTTTCGGGTCCGGCAGCGCCAAGGTGCCGGGGGATTCCAGATTGCCATGGAAATCGTTGATGGCGACCATCTTGACGGCCACCGGCGCCGCGGCCGGCAACTGTTCACTATTGCTTGCGCCAGGGCGTCCGCTCACGGAAGAAGAGGAATCGGACATGCATCCGCCCAGCGCCAAAGCCAGGCTCAGGCACAGGGTCGTCGGAATGAATTTCATTGCCATGCTCCATTGTGTTTGTTGTGATCCGGCGCGCGCCGCTGCCACGGACATGCGCCAGGCCGTCAACATACACAATTGGCATGAAATTTAAATCAAGAATCGCCAAACAATGGCATGAAATTCCATATTTTTGCAAAAATACCAAAATAAAACGCCGCGAGGCTCGCTCGCGGCGTTTGACTGCATCCCGGCTCAAGCCGGGACGGAACGGGGAAGCGTCAAGCCAGCAGGTGGTTGTTCAGCTCGCGCATGCCGGCGGACAGCATCGCCAGATCCAGCGCGCTGAAGGACTGCAGCTCGGCGAACATCTGGCCGCAAACCTCCACTGCTGCCTGGCGCTTGACCAGCCACTGATCGGCGAAGCCAACCGCCGCGGCGCTATCCTGCAGCGCCTGGCGAGCCAGATCGCGGTGCACGCGGTACAGATCGTCGCGCAGCGCCGAGCGGGCCAGCGACTGCCAGCGGTTGTCGCGCGGCAGGCTGGTGATGGCGTCGCGCAGCCAATCCAGCTGCAGCGCGCGGCCCAGCTGGAAGTAGTTGGCCGCCACCTGCTCCAGCGCCAGCTTGCTGCCGTCGCTGATTTCGATGATGTCCATCAGCGGCACGGCGTACTCCAGACGGGCCAGTACCTGTTGCAGCGATTGCGGCAGCTTGGCATGGGCGATCCGGGCTTCCAGCTCGGCCACGCCGGCATATTGCGCGGACGGCACCAGCTTGGGCAACTGGGCCAGCAGGCCTTGCACCTTGGCGGCATACTGCTCGATCACCGCGTTGACGGAACCGAACGGACGCTTGTTGCGCAGCAGCCAGCGCGTCGCGCGCTCCACCAGGGTGCGCACCAACACCATCAGCTGCATCTGCTGGTCGGCCGGCACCTTGTTGTCCAGCGCTTCGATCTGGCCCCACAGGCTTTCCGCGTCGAACACGCGGTTGGCGATCCACCAGGCGCGGGCGATGTCGGCCGCGGAGAACGGCGACTCTTCCTGCAGGCGGAACACGAAAGTGGTGCCCATGCGGTTGATGATCTGGTTGGCCAGCTGGTTGGAGATGATCTCGCGGCGCAGCTGATGCTGCTCCATCTGCTTGCCGAAGCGCTGCTGCAGCGGTTTCGGGAAGTAGTTGACCAGCACCGGCAGGAAGTCGCGGTCGTCCGGCAGATCGGTGGCCAGGATGGCCTGATCCAGCGAAATCTTGCTATAGGCCAGCAGCACCGCGATCTCCGGCACGGTCAGGCCCTGGCGGGCCAGGCGGCGTTCGTTGATCTGGGTTTCCGTCGGCAGGTATTCGATCTCGCGGTTCAGTTCGCCGGTCTTCTCCATGTGCGTGATCATGCGGGCATGGGTGGACAGCATGGAAGCCGCTTCCAGACGCTTGATCGCCAGCACCTGGGTTTGCAGGATGTTGTTGCGCAACACCAGATGACCCACTTCCTCGGTCATCTCAGCCAACAACTCATTGCGCTGCTTCAGCGTCATGTCGCCGGCCTGCATCACCGCGCCCAGCAGAATCTTGATGTTGACCTCGTGGTCGGAGCAATCGACGCCGGCCGAGTTGTCGATGGCGTCGGTGGCGATGCGGCCGCCGGCCAGCGCGAACTCCACGCGCCCCAGCTGGGTGCACGTCAGGTTGCCGCCTTCGGCCACCACGCGCGCCTGCAGCTGGTTGCCGTTGACGCGCACCGGGTCATTGGCGCGGTCGCGCGCGTCGGCATGGCTCTGCGTGGACGCCTTGATGTAGGTGCCGATGCCGCCGTTGTACAGCAGGTCGATCTTGGCCTTGAGGATCTCATGGATCAGCTCGTTCGGCGCCATGTGGTCCTTGTCGGTTTCCAGCCACGCCTTCACTTCCGGCGACAGCGGGATGGACTTGGCGCTGCGCTCGAAGATGCCGCCGCCCTTGGAGATCAGATCGCGGTTGTAATCGGTCCAGCTGGAGCGCGGCAGGTTGAACAGGCGCGCGCGCTCGGCGAAGCTCTTCTTCGCGTCCGGCGTCGGATCCAGGAAGATGTGCAGGTGGTTGAACGCCGCATTCAGGCAGATGTGCTCGGACAGCAGCATGCCGTTGCCGAACACGTCGCCGGCCATGTCGCCGATGCCGATCACGGTGAAATCCTGCTCCTGGGTGTTGATGCCCAGATGGCGGAAGTGGCGCTTCACCGATTCCCACGCGCCGCGGGCGGTGATGCCCATGCCCTTGTGGTCGTAGCCGGCGGAGCCGCCGGAGGCGAAGGCGTCGCCCAGCCAGAAGCCGTAGGCTTCGGAAATGCCGTTAGCGATGTCGGAGAAGGTGGCCGTGCCCTTGTCGGCCGCCACCACCAGGTACGGATCATCCGGGTCCAGGCGGCGCACGTCCTTCGGCGGCACGATCTGGCCGGTCACCAGATTGTCCGTCACGTCCAACAGCGCGGAGATGAAGATCTTGTAGCAGGCGATGCCCTCGGCCAAGAAGGCCTCGCGCTCGCTCGGCGCCGGCAACTGCTTGCCGACGAAACCACCCTTGGAGCCCATCGGCACGATCACCGAGTTCTTCACCATCTGCGCCTTGACCAGGCCCAGCACTTCGGTGCGGAAGTCTTCCATGCGGTCAGACCAGCGCAGGCCGCCGCGCGCCACCTTGGAGCCGCGCAGGTGCACGCCTTCGACGCGCGGGCTGTACACCCAGATTTCAAACAGCGGACGCGGCTGCGGCAGGAACGGGATCTGGTTGGATTCCAACTTGAACGAGATGTAGGACTTGAACTGGCCGTCGGCGCCCTTCTGCCAGAAGTTGGTGCGGCGGGTGGCCAGCACCACGGCCAGGAAGCCGTTGAGGATGCGGTCTTCGTCCAGATTGGCCACGCCGTCCAGCATGCCGCGCACGGCGGCCAGCAGCAGCTCGGCCTTCTCGTCGTCGAAGCCTGCCGGATCCAGACGGGCGTAGAACAGTTCCACCAGGCTGCGGGTGATGGCCGGGTAGTTGGCCACGCACTGCTCGATATAGGCTTGGCTGAAAGTCAGGCCACCCTGGCGCAGATACTTGGCCAGCGCGCGGATCAGGGAGATTTCGCGCCAATCCAGGCCGGCCACCAGCGCCAGACGGTTGAAACCGTCGTTTTCGCAGCGCTTGGCAAAGACCTGGGCCAGCAGCTCCTGGAAGTCATGCTGCACTTGGTCTTGCGCCATCTGCTCGCCGAAGCCGCCGACATCGAGGCCGAAGTCGCTGATCCACACCAGGCTGCCATCGACGCGCTTGACGCAGTACGGGTGCTCATCGCGCACCTTGACGCCCATGTTCTCCAGAATCGGCAGGCTGGCGGACAGGCCAAGCGGTTCGGCCTCGCGGAACAGCTTCAGATTGAAGGCGGCGCCGGTGCGGTGGAACGGGCGGTACAGCTTCATGGCCAGCGGCTGCTCGGCGCTCAGCGCCTCCAGTTGCTGGATGTCCAGCACGGCGTTGCGCACCGCGAATTCCTCGCGGTACGCCACCGGGAAACCTTCCTTGTAGCGATTGAACAAGCCGTTGCCGCGCTCTTCGCCATAGGCCTCCACCAGCTGCTGGTGCAGCTCCTCCACCCAGCCGCGCACCAAGCGGGCGATTTCGGCTTCGATATCGCCCTCATGGAATTCCGGCAGCTTGGACGCATTGGTGCGGATGATGTAGTGGACGCGGGCCAGGGTGCCGTCGCCGATCTGCACGCTGAACTCGGCGCTGGCGCCGTCGAAGGCGTTCATCAACACTTTTTCGATCTTCAGCCGCACTTCGGTGCTGAAGCTGTCGCGCGGGACATAGACCAGGCAGCTGACGTAGCGATGGTAGCGGTCGGCGCGCACGAACAGACGCACGCGCGGACGTTCCTGCAGGCTGACAATGCCCTCGGCAATCGGGCCGAGCACTTCGGCCGGAATTTCGAACAGCTCGTCGCGCGGGTAGCTTTCCAGCACGAAGCCCAGCGTCTTGGACTTGTAGCTGTCATCGACGAAGTCGCAGCTCTTGACCACGCTGGCCACCTTCTGGCGCAGGATGGGCACGTCCTTCGGCGACGTCTGATAGGCGCTGGCGGTGTAAAGGCCGAGGAAGCGGCGTTCGCCTATCACTTCGCCCTTGTCGTTGAAGCGCTTGATGCCGACGAAGTCGACATAGGCCGGACGGTGGATGATGGAGCGGGTTTGCGATTTGTTCAGGATGATCAGCTGCGGCAGGTGCGCCAGTTCGCGCAATTCCTGGGGCAGCTGTTCGAAGCTGGCGGAGTATTCTTTATCGCCCTGGTCCTGCAGGATGCCCAGACCGGCGCCCTTGACGATGCGCAGGCTGTCCTTGCCGTCGCGCTTGACCAAGTCGTAGTCGCAATACCCCATGAACAGGAAATTGCGTTCGGCCATCCATTCCAGGAAGGCCACGGCCTCATTGGCTTCGGCGGCGCGTTCGCCCTTCAGCTTGGACAAGTCCTTGCTGATGCCGGCCAGCATTTCGCGCATCTTGGGTTCGTCGCGCACCACCAGGCGGATATCGGCCAGCACGCGCTTCAACTCAGTTTCCAGCTTGGCCAGCAGCGCGGCGTCGCTGATGCGGTCGATCTGCACGTGGATGAACGATTCCAGCGGCAGGCTGCGGTCTTCGGTGCGCTTCACGGCGCTCATCACGCCGCTCTTGTCGCGGGCCACCGACAGCACCGGATGCACCAGCAGGTGCAGATTGAGGTTATAGCGCGACAGCAGCATGGTGATCGAGTCGATCAGGAACGGCATGTCGTCGTTCACCACTTCGATCACCGTGTGGGTGCTTTGCCAGCCGTCGCGTTCGAAATCGGGGTTGTAGATGCGGCACTTGACCTGGCCGGCAGAGCGTTTGCCGGCGAACTCGTAATGCGCCATTGCGGCACCGAACAGGTCGAGCGAGGAGAACTGCCGCAGGTCGGCGTGTTCAGTCTCTTCGAAGTAGCTCGGGAAGAAGGCGGCGAGTTGTTGGGTCTCCTGGGAAGAAAGCTTGCTCTCGGCTACAGCCTGGATATCTGCGATCAGGCTGGCCAGTTCAGTCTTGTTGGTAAGCGACATTTAGCTTCTCTTGTTGTGAGCAGGGAGGTTGTCGGGGCATTGTAGATAGCGGCACCCATACCGGATTTCCTGAATGCGACATCGGCTTACATAAAACGCGCAAGCCGTATTCCGCCGGCAACAACACGGGGGCATAAGCAGGCCGGAAATCCAGGCCATACATTACAGCAAAGCGACGGCCAGTTACACAAAGACCATCGCACCGCGCATTGTAGCCAATCAGGAAAAACATTCATAACCTATTGATTTTTATGATATTTCCATTTTTTAGGAAAAGTAAGGTAGAATGTGCGCACTTGCTTATGGGGATTGACCAATTCCGCCACTTGTTGTTCACAAGCGCGGCAGATAAAGGCCAGCCAGCAAGACAAGACGACCCGGATCGGAACAATAACGTCGGCTCCGCTGCGGGGTTTACAAGCCAGTCGTCGCGCAGGCGCCTGCCGACGGCCAAAATAAGAGAAGTAGAAGCAACATCATGAAAAAAGCCCTGATTGCAAGCGCCAGCTTCGCCCTGATCGCCTCCCTGTCCGCCCAAGCGGAAACTGTCCGCTTCGGCATCGACCTCAACTACCCGCCCTTCTCCAAGCAAGGCGCCGACGGCAAGCCGCAGGGCTTCGACATCGACATGGCCTACGCGCTGTGCAAGGAAATGAAAGTCACCTGCCAGATCGTGCCGCAAGACTGGGACGGCCTGATCCCGGCGCTGAACGCCAACAAGTTCGACGCCATCATCTCCTCGATGCAGATCACCCCGGAACGCCAAAAGGCTGTGGACTTCACCGGCAAGTACTACAACATCGCCAGCCGCCTGGTGGCCAAGGATGGCACCAAGGTAGACGCTGCCAGCTTCAAGGGCAAGAAAATCGGCGTGCTGCGCGCCTCCACCCAGGAAAAATTCGCCAAGGACTTCTGGGGCAAGAACGGCGCCACCATCGTGCCGTACGCCAAGTCGCCTGAATCCTTCCTGGACCTGAAGTCCGGCCGCGTCGACGCCGTGTTCGTGGACGGCGCCGTGGGCGAAGGCGAATTCCTGAAGACGCCGCAAGGCAAGGGCTATGCCTTCGTCGGCCCTAACTACTCCGACGTCAAGTACTTCGGCCTGGGCGCCGGCATTGCCGTGAAGAAGGGCAACAAGGCCCTACTCGACCGCCTGAACAAGGCCATCGAGGCCGTGCGCAAGGACGGCAGCTACAAGAAGGTTGAGGAAAAGTACTTCAGCTTCGACGTCTACGGCGGCTAATTCCCGCTCCCAGGCAGGCGCGCGCCGCGCGCCTGCTCCCGCAATCCCCTCTTCCGAGATTGCCCATGTTTTTGCAAGGTTACCTTCCCAGCATCCTGGAAGGCACGGCGCTGACGCTGAAGCTGGCCGGCTCCGCGCTGGCCGTTTCCGTCGCGCTCGGCCTCATCGGCGCGCTGTTCAAATCCACCTCGTCGCGCGCCTTGACGCTGCTGGCGGAATGCTACTCCACCGTGGTGCGCGGCATTCCCGACCTGGTGTGGATGTTCCTGCTGTTTTTCGGCGCGCAGATGGCGCTCAACGACATCTGCGGCCATTTCGGCTGGCAGGCGCCCGATATCGACCCCTTCATCGCCGGCGTCGCCACCCTCGGCTTCATTTTCGGCGCCTACATGACCGAAACCTTCCGCGGCGCGATGATGGCGGTGCACAAGGGCCAGATGGAAGCCGGCCTGGCTTACGGGATGTCACCGCTGCGCGTGTTCTTCCGCATCCAGTTGCCGCAGATGGTGCGCTACGCCCTGCCCAGCTTCTCCAACAACTGGTTGGTGCTGGTCAAATCCACCGCCCTGGTATCCGTCATCGGCCTCAATGACGTGATGTACCGGGCCGACGCCGCCAAATCCGCCACCCAGCAGCCGTTCGACGTCTATATCGTCGTTGGCGCGCTGTTCCTCTGCATTACCGGCGTGTCCAATCTGCTGCTGCACTGGACAGAAAAACGCTACTCGATGGGCACCAAGGAGAGCGGGCTGTGATCGATCCGAAACTGATTATCGAACGCTTGCCGGAATTCTTCGGCGCGCGCGACGGCGGCCCCATGCTGTCGTCGACCGACGGCCTGATCATGACGCTGCAGCTGCTGGGCCTGTCGCTGCTATTGGGCCTGATGCTGGCCATCCCGCTGGCCGTGGCGCGCACGGCGAAAAACCGCGCGCTGTCCGGCGCCGTCTGGCTGTTCGGCTACGTCTTCCGCGGCACGCCGCTGTTGGTGCAGCTGTTCATCATCTATTACGGCCTGGCGCAGTTCGACTGGATACGCGACAGCTGGACCTGGCAATACCTGCAAAACGCCTATGTCTGCGCCATCCTGGCCTTTACGCTGAACACCGCGGCCTATACCACGGAAATCATCGCCGGCCAGATCCGCAATACCCATTGGGG
This sequence comes from Chromobacterium sp. CCUG 76385, assembly GCF_059916625.1. NCBI lineage: Bacteria > Pseudomonadati > Pseudomonadota > Betaproteobacteria > Neisseriales > Chromobacteriaceae > Chromobacterium > Chromobacterium sp. CCUG 76385. Next base: position 3,855 of record NZ_JAUCGU010000040.1, on the reverse strand, counting down.
CGAAATCGAAGCCGCGCGCTCGGTCGGCATGAGCCAGTGGCTGATGCTGCGGCGCATTGTGTTGCCGTCGGCGCTGCGGCGCGCGCTGCCCGCCTACAGCAATGAGGTGATCATGATGCTGCAGAGCACCGCCATCGCCGGCCTGGTGACGCTGGCCGACCTGACCGGCGTGGCGCGCCGCATCTACAGCGAAAGCTATATGCCGTTCGAGCCGTTTTTCACCGCAGCCGTGATCTACCTGGCGCTGACCTTTGCCCTGGTCTGGCTGATGAAGCGCGCGGAGCGGCGCTATCTGGCTTTTCTGCGACCGAGAAAGCAATAAGCCGCTGGTGACAATTGCTGCCCGGCATTTGAAATAAATCGTACAATGCAAGCAAGACAAGCCGCCATGCCAGGCTCCCTGACATGGCGGTATTTTTGCCAACCTTACCTGCCCTCAGACATGGCTCACACGCCTCAAACCGCCAAACCATTGCGCTTCGGCTTCTTGCTGCTTCCCCACGCCTCGATGGCTGATTTCGCCAGCGCCTCCGAGGTGCTCAACCACGCCAATCTGCTCGCGGAGAAAAAGCTTTACGAAACCCTGCTGCTATCGCTGGACGGGGGCCAAGTGCAGCTCTCCAACGGCATCAAGCTGGCGGTGGACCTGCCGCTGTCGTACGCGCCGAAACTGGACTATCTGGTGATCCTGGCCGACGAGATCGGCAGCGATTTCGCGTTGGACGAACTGAGCAAGGGCATGTCCAGCATCAACGCCGACAAGATGACGCTGGCCGGCATTGGCTGCGGCAGCTATTGGCTGGCACGGGCGGGCCTTCTGGCTGGGCGGCGCGCCACGATACACTGGCGTGAAATCGCGCGGCTGACCGAAGAGTTTCCCGATGTGATCGTGACGTCCAATCTGTACGAAAGCGAGGGACGCTGCCTCAGCTGCGCCGGCGGGGCCGCTACCTTTGATTTCATGCTGGACCTGGTTGGCAGGCAACAGGGGCATGAGTTCATCGCCCAGTTGTCCGAGCTTTTCAGCATGGAACGCATCCGGCCCGGCAACGAACGCCAACGCATTCCGCTGGCCACCCGCATCGGCGGCAGCCAGCCCAAGCTGACCGAGGCGGTCAGCCTGATGGAAGCCAATATCGAAGAACCGCTGTCCACCGACGACATCGCCTACTATGTCGGCGTCTCCCGACGCCAATTGGAGCGGCTGTTCAAGCAATACCTGGGCACCGTGCCGTCCAAATACTATCTGGAGCTGCGTTTGAGCCGAGCGCGCCAATTGCTGCTGCAAACCAGCAAATCCATCGTGCAGATCGGGCTGGCTTGCGGCTTCTCCAGCGGGCCGCACTTCTCCAGCACCTATCGCAACCATTTCAACATCACGCCGCGCGAAGAGCGCGCGCAACGCACTCAGATCGGCAACCGCGCTAGCTGAGCTGGCGCTCGGCCTGCAAGGCCAACGGCAGCTCGATGCGGAAGCAGGCGCCGCTGGCCGGGATATTTTCCGCCGAGATCAAGCCGCCGTATTGTTCGACTATGGTCTGGCAGATCGACAAGCCCAAGCCCATGCCGTGCGGCTTGGTCGAAAAGAACGGGTGGAACAGCACTTCCAGCAAGTCCGGCGTAATGCCGCGCCCGGTATCCCGCACCTCCAGAATGCCCTTCTTGCCTTCGCGGCGGGTGTGGACGATGACATGGCGTTTCAAGGCCGGCTCGTCTTTCAAGGCATCCATGGCATTGGACAGCAGGTTCAACACCACCTGCTCCAGCTGGATGCTGTCCGCCATCACCGGGATCGAATAGCCCGACAGCAACTGAACCACTTCAATGCCGCGATCGCGCAGATCGTACTCCGCCAGAAACATGCAGTTGCCCACGACTTGATTGATGTCGATCAGCCGCGTCTCGATGGCGCGCTTGCTGACCAGCGCGCGCAGCCGCTTGATGATTTCACCGGCGCGCCCAGCCTGCGCCACCGCCAGCTTCAAAGCGGAATTGACTTGCGGCGGCGCATCCTCCACACCATCCAGCAATTGGATGGCGGCCTGGCAGTAGTTGGAGATCGCCGTCAATGGCTGATTCAGCTCATGGGCGATGCCGGACGCCATCTCGCCCATGGTATGCAGCCGCGCCACGTGCGACAGCTTTTCCAGGTGCTCCTTGACCCGGGTTTCGCTGGCCTCCAGCGCTGCCGCGGTCCTTTGCCGCAGCGGCCCCATATCGCGCAGCGCGCACACCACGCCTATCTGCACCCCATCCCGCGACATCAACGGCGCGATGCCGCCCTCCACCGAATGCACCTTGCCGCGCGCCGTGGTCAGCTGCATGCGCTCCGCCAACTCCACTGCCTGCCCGGTACGAAAACACTCGCTGATGGGATCCTCGGAAAACTCCGCAGCCAACTCGCCCATCAAGCGGAATACTTCATGGCATGGCAGGCCAAGCACCTCATCGGCAGGCATCTCCACCAGTTGCAGCGCCATGGGGTTAGCCATCTCAATCCGACGATCCTGCCTCAGAATCACCACGCCATCATGTATCGCATTCAAGGTCACAGACGCGCGCTCGCTCTGCAGGAACAGCTCCTCATCGGCCTGGCTGCGCTCTCGGCGCAAGGCGACGCGCTGGGAGTAAATCAGCGCCGCAGCGGACAACAGCAAGGCAATGAACACCTCTCTGAGCAACAGCGGCAGCAGCGCCAGATCATTGAGGCGAATATCCTGCTCAACGCCCAGAACAAAAGGCTGCGCTTCGCTGTTCAGCGGCAAACGCAGCGTCAAGCGCGTTATCTTGGGCCACCAATCATGATCCCCATCCCGATGCAAGCGCTGGTAAAGCGGCTCGCTCCCCGCACGGCCGTCCCGCGGCAACAAGGACAAGTCCAAGCCGGTAGGCAAAGCCTGGTCTTCAGGCAGCTGCAGCAAGCGGTCGCAAAACACCACCAAGGCCACCACGCCGGCCAGATCGCGGCCGCGGCCCTGCCGCGCCTCTCCCGCCGACTCGCGATACAAAGACTGCATCAATAGGTAGGCGCGGCCGCCGCCGTCATACAACTCGAAAGGACGCGACGAAACCTTCTGTCCGCTTGTCACCGCCCGTTTCAACTCAGCCGAAAAATGCGGATCGCCCAGCATGTCATAACCGTAGACCGGGCTGAATGCCGGCAGATCCGGCTCGATCATGGATACGATTAGCGCCTGCGGCCTGACCGGAGCAGGCTGCCAATTGCGCTTACCCTCCGCGCCGTAATCGCGGATGTAGAAAGTTTCCCCAAACCGCTCCCCCATGCTGCGCAAAAACTCAGGGCGCGCGTCTTGCGTGACATTCTGCAGGAACTGGATGGCGTACAACTGCTGATAGCGCGGCAACATTTCCCGCGCAAAGGCGCTGAGCGCAGGCGCGTCCAACTGCTCATGAGAAATGAGCAGAGCATTGATCGCAGACAGCACGGACTCGTTCTGGTCAAGCCTGCGTGCGACGCCCGCATAGGCTTGGTGAGCCGCTTGCTCGAAACTGTCCTGCAGACGGCGGTACTCCCCGCTTCCCCACTGGGCCAATACCCACAAACTGCTAAGCAACCAGAGCGCGCCAAACAGAAGCCACTCGCGACCTTTGAATTTACTCAAGACCCGCCCCGAAATTCACATGACATCATGAATGATATGCTTTGCATAAAACATTCGCCGGGCATTTTCACAAAAAGCCGCCATATTCGCAACGCGACTCCAACCGACAATACGGGCACCCCTCCTGCGCCAATCAGACCCGCATCAACAGCAAAGCCCCGGCAGGGACTGTCGGGGCGGGTTGGGGCGGCGTTTCGCCGGCGCAAAGCACAAAGCCCAGCTCGTGTGAGCT
>NZ_JAUCGU010000039.1:0-32002 GCF_059916625.1 Chromobacterium sp. CCUG 76385 | reverse complement strand
CGGACTGTGCGCCTTGCTTCCGGCCCAAATCGGCTCAAACGCGATCCACTCACCAAACGTCAACAGCCCCTAGGAGAACCGCGATGAAACGTCTTGCGATCTGGCCGCTGCTGTTCAGCCTGGGCGCGCTGGCCGCCGCGCCGGAGGTGCCGGGCTGGCATGAGTATCAGGGCGGCCGGCTGGCCGCCGCCCGCGTCGCCTTCTGGCAGGCCGCCGAGCGCGGCGACCGGGTCGCCGCCTTCGACCTGGCGATGATGGACTGGAAGGGCGAGGCCGGGCCGGTGGACAAGCCAGCCGCGGTCTTCTGGCTGAAAAAGGCGGCCGATCTCAACCTGGCGCAGGCACAGCATGCGCTGGGCGTGCTGGCGGAGAAAGGCGACGGCGTGCCCAAATCGCTGCCCGAGGCGACGCGCTGGTTCACGCTCTCCGCGCGCCAGGGATACCTGCCGGCGCAGCTGGACCTGGGCACCCAGTATTTCCTGGGGCGAGGCGCGCCGCAGGACGACAGGCTGGCCGCCTACTGGTACGAGGAAGCGGCCAAGCAGGGCGATGCCGGCGCGCAATACCTGACCGCCAGCATGTACGAACACGGCCGCGGCGTGAAGCAGAACATTCCGGCGGCGATACGCTGGTATGCCCGCGCCGGCGCGCAGGGCGACGTCGGCGCCCGCGCCAAGGCGCTGGATCTGGCCAAAAGCGAAATGGCGCGGCGCGCTCAGAACGCGTCCAGCGGCAGCTTCAGGTAACGCACGCCGTTGTCTTCCGCCGGCGGCAGCCGGCCCGCGCGGATATTGACCTGTATCGATGGCAGCAGCAGCCGCGGCATGTCCAGCGTCGCGTCGCGCGCCTGGCGCATCTTCACGAAGGCCGCCTCGTCCACCCCGTCGCGCGCGTGCAGATTGGCGCGGCGCTGCTCGGCCACCGTCACGCGCCACGCCGGCTCGCGGCCCGGCGGCGGATAGTCGTGGCACAGCAGCAGCCGGGTTTCGTCGGGCAGCGCCAGCAGCTTGCGGATGGAACGGTACAGCGTGGCGGCATCGCCGCCGGGAAAATCGCAGCGCGCGGTGCCCACGTCCGGCATGAACAAGGTGTCGCCGACAAACACCGCGTCTTCCACCTGATAGCCGACATCGGCCGGCGTGTGGCCGGGCAGCGCCAGCACGCGGGCGTCCAGCTCGCCGATGCCGAAGGTTTCCCCATCCTCGAACAGATGGTCGAACTGCGAGCCATCGCAGCGGAACGCCGGCTCCAGATTGAACACCCGGCTGAACGTGGATTGCACCTCGTCTATGCGCCGGCCGATGCCGATTTGGCCGCCCGCCTTGTCCTTCAAATACCCGGCGGCGGACAAGTGGTCGGCGTGGGCATGGGTTTCCAGTATCCACTGCAGCGTCAGCCGCCGCTCCATCAGAAAAGCCAGCAGCCTGTCCGCGCCATGGCGCGCGCTGCGGCCGGAGCTGGGATCGAAATCCAGCACGGGATCGATGACGGCCGCGTGGCCGCCGGGCCGGTCGTAGACGATGTGGCTGATGGTATGGGTGGCGGCATCGAAAAAGCTCTCGATCTGAACCGGCATGTTTTCCTCCGCGGATGGGCTTTACTTCATTATATTAAATCATATAATGTATTGAAGTATAGCCGATAAAGACCTGTCTCTCATGCCCCCATTTCCCGCCCGCCGCAACGCGCGGCGCATTGCGCCTGTTACCGGAGCCATTGCATGCTGCTGATGCTGACGCTGGGCATCCTGCTGGGCGCGATATTGGGGCTGACCGGCGCCGGCGGCGGCATATTGGCGATTCCGGCGCTGATGGCCACCCAGAGCTGGAGCCTGCCGCAAGCCGCGCCGGTAGCCTTGCTGGCCGTGGTCGCGGGCGCCGCGCTGGGCGCCTATGAGGGCTGGCGCCGCCGCTTGGTGCGCTACCGCGCCGCCTGGCTGATGGCGATCAGCAGCCTGCCGTTCACAGCGCTTGGCACCCGGCTGGCGCAGCAATTGCCGAGCGCGTGGCTGACCGGGCTGTTCGCGCTGGCCATGCTGACCGTAGCCGCCCGCACCTGGCGCGCCGCCCACCCCGAGGCCATCCCGTCCCTGGAGCCAAGGCAAACGCTGTGCCGGCTGAACCCGGACACCGGCCGCCTGCGCTGGAACGTGCTCAGCGCCGCGGCGCTGGCAGGCGTCGGCGCCTTCACCGGCTTGCTGACCGGCCTGCTGGGCGTAGGCGGCGGCTTTGTCATCGTGCCGGCGCTGCGCCGGCTGAGCGATCTGGGCATGCACGCCATCGTCGCTACCTCGCTGCTGGTGATCGCGCTGGTCGGCAGCGGCGGCGTGGTCTCCGCGCTGTGGCACGGCGCGCGGCCGCCCTTGCTGCTCAGCGCCGTCTTCGTGCTGGCGGCGATGGCCGGCATGCTGCTCGGCCGGCGTCTCAGCACGCGGCTGTCGCCGCAACAACTGCTGCGCGGCTTCGCGCTGCTGGCGGCGGCCATAGGCGTCGCCATGCTGTGGCGCGCTGTCGCCGTCCTGCCCTGACGTCCAGCAAAAAGCCGCGGACACGCCGCGGCTTGAGCCAAGCAGACAGCCGATCTACGGCTCAGATATAAGCTTCCTCGCCGTGCAGGCTGACATCCAGCCCGGCCTGCTCGACGGCGGCGCCCACCTTGACCGGCGTGACGCGGTCGATCAGCCACAGCATGCCGTAGGTGAAGCCAAACGCCCAGGCGCCCGATGCCACCGCCGCCACCACCTGTTTGAACAGGAAGCTGGCGTCGCCGTACAGCAGGCCGTCGGCGCCGGCGGCATTCCAGCCCTTGGTGGCGAACACGCCCAGCAGAATGGTGCCGAGCAGGCCGCCCACGCCGTGCACGCCCCACACATCCAGCGCGTCGTCCCAGTTCAGACGATTCTTCAACTGCACGGCGTAGTAGCACACCACGGCGGCGATCAGGCCGATGACGGCGGCGCTGCCCAGCGACACATAGCCGGCGGCCGGGGTGATGGTGGCGAGGCCGGCCACGGCGCCGGTCAACAGGCCGACGAACTTGGGTTGCTTGGCGTGCGACCACTCCAGCAGGAACCAGGCGGTGCCGGCAAACGAAGCCGCCACGTCGGTATTGAGGAAGGCGGAGGCGGTGACCGCATCCACTTTCAGCTCGGAACCGGCATTGAAGCCATACCAGCCAAACCACAGCAGGCCGGTGCCCAGCGCGATCAGCGGCACATTATGCGGCTTGTTCTCCACCAGCGAGCGGCGGCCGACATACAAAATGGAAGCCAGCGCGGCGAAACCGGCGGTGTTGTGCACCACGATGCCGCCGGCGAAGTCCAGCACGCCCCACTTGGCCAGCAGGCCGTCCGGGCTCCACACCATGTGGACGAAGGGGAAGTAGACCAGCACCAGCCAGCCGGTCAGGAACAGGAAGTAAGCCTTGACCGTCACCCGGTTGGCGAAGGCGCCGGTGATCAGCGCCGGGGTGATGATGGCGAACATCATCTGGTAGGCCACATGCACGATCAAGGGAATGCCGGCGTCGTTGCCGGCGTACATGCTGTGCAGCGTAATGCCGCGCATGAAGGCGTAGTAGGTGGGGTCGCCGATGATGCCGTGCCAGCTGGGGCCAAAGCACATCGAATAGCCGAAGGCGAACCACAGCACGGTGGTCCAACCCAGAGACATGAAGCTCTGGGCCATGATGGTCAGCACATTCTTGCGGCCCACCAGGCCGCCGTAGAAGAAAGCCAGCCCGGGGGTCATCAGCATGACCAGGCTGGCGCACAGCAGCATGAAGCCGGTGTTGCCGACATTGATAGTCGCGGTTGGGGAGAGCATGGTCCAGTCCTCATTCAAACAAATATTAGCAAATCGTTTTGCTCGAATATTGATACTGGGGATGGCGGATTTACCTGCATCAGATCAAGTTCTTATCTGGACATTAACAAATGTAAACAATTTGCAAATCCGTGGCTCCGCTGCGCCATCCTGGCGCTTCCCGGCCTGTGCGCCGCGCGGAGTCAGTCGTCGAAACTGAACCCCTCGCCGCTGCCGGCGCGGATCGCCTCGGCCAGCGTGGAAAAGAATTCCGAGCCGTCGCGGCCGGCGATCCAGGCTTCGCCCTGGCGCGCGAAATGGTAGCCGCCGCTCTTGGCGGCGATCCACATCTCCTGATTGGAGGCGTGGCGATTGACGATGACTTTTTCGCCGCTGTCGAACTCGATCTCCAGCACATTGCCCTGGCGCAAGGTGTCGACATCCAGCTCGTGATCGTCCAGCGCCTGTTCGATGCGGTCGAAAATGGCGTCGCTCAATTGCAGAAATTCGCTTTCGGTCATGATGGCTTCCTGATGGCGCCGCCCGAGGACAACACGGCGCGGCGGGGTTTTGCTAGTATGCTGATTTTGCCATAACGGATCATCGCCAGTATGCGTACCCTGCTCGCTTGCGCAAGTTTGTCTCTATTCCTGGTCGCTTGCGGCTACAAGGGCCCGCTGGTCCTGCCCAAGGCCCCGGCCGCTCGACACGAGCCGGCTCCGCCCAAACCGGCCGCGTCGGCGCCCGTCGCCGCCAAACCCGCAGCCTCCGCCGCCCAATAATTCCTTTAGCATAAGGATATTTCCAGATGGTGGCTTGTCTGAACAGACTCTTGGCCTAGAATGGCCCAATCAACGGGAATGCCGGGAATCGTCATGCCACATTACGCGCGCCATCTGGAACACCACACCATCGTCAATCCGTTTCCCGGCATCGCCAAGCTGGAAGCGGCGCTGGGCCACAAGGTGGTCAATCGGCTGGGCGCCAACGAAAGCCTGGCCCGCCCCGACTCCCCGCTGTTGGCGCAATGGGGGGAGGCGCTGGCCGAACTGGCCAGGCTCTACCCAGACCCGTACGCGCTGGCCTTGCGCGAGCGCGCGGCGCAGTTGCACAGCGTCGAACCCAGCCAGGTGCTATTCGACAGCGGCGCGGACAGCCTGATCCTGCTGGCGCTGCGCTTGCGCTGCAATGCCGGCGACGCCGTGGTGTGCAGCGCCGGCACCTACCCCGCCTTCCGCTACTTCGCCGAAGGCGTCGGCGCGCGCATCCTGGAAGTGCCGTATCGCCCGCATGGCATCGGCCTGCGGCCCGACCTGGCGCGGCTGTGCGAAGTGGCGCAGGCCGAGCGCGCCGTCGCGCTGTACCTGGCCAACCCGGACAACCCCACCGGCCATTACTGGGCCGCCGCCGATATCCAGGCGCTGCGCCAGCAGCTGCCATCGAGCACGCTGCTGATTCTGGACGAAGCCTACGTCGACTTCTGCACCGAGCCGCAAGACGCGCCGCCGGCCGGCGCGCTGCCCAACACGCTGCGGCTGCGCACCTTGTCCAAGGCCTACGGCCTGGCCGGCCTGCGCGTCGGCTTCGCGCTGGCGCCGGCCGACATCATCGCCAAGGCCGACCAGATCCGCCCGCAATACGCGCTGTCCGGCCTGGCCCAGCACGCCGCGCGGCTGGTGCTGGACGATCCGGACTACTCGCGCCAGCTGGTGCGGGCCACGCTGCAGCTGCGCGACAAGCTCGACGCCGCGCTGCGCGCGCGCGACCTGACCGTGCTGCCCTCGCACACCAATTTCGTCGCCGTGCTCTATCCCAACGCCGCCGCCGCCGAGGACATCCAACGCCGGCTGCTGGCCGACGGCATTGCGGTGCATCGGCCGCCGCACCCGGCGCTTCGCCACCTGTTGCGCGTCACCGCGCAGCCGCCGGCGCTGTCCAGCAAGGTGCTGGACGCCTTGGCCGGCCATTGACCGCCCACAATGCGAAAGACATAATCGCCAGACGTTTTCCAAGCGGGATCTCTGCCCAAGCGAGATCCCGCTTTGTCTTGGGCCGCCGCGCCAAAACGATCGCCTGGCAGGGCGCATCGGCCAGCGGCGCCGCACCTGAAAACGAATAAAACCGGGATGCGTCGGATCGGCATCCCTCCTTCCGTTTTTGAACACGATGGCCACATGATGAAAACCCACCTCCCCCGCGGCCTGGCGGCATTGGGCCTGCTAGCTGCCACCACCGCCTGCCTCGCCCATCCCATTCCCGTGCGCGACGACGGCGAAACGCCGATCACGCTGCAAGGCATTGTGATCGGCCCGCTTACCTCCGGCGACAAGGCGGAAGGCACGCTATTCAAGGCCTATCATCTGAAACTGGCCAAGCCGATGCGCTTCGACGACGGCGCCGATTGCGGCCCGCAGGACAAGACCAGCCTGGCGCTGAGCCAGCAAGACATGGGCCGCTACAAGGGCAAGACCGTCACCGTGCAAGCCAAAGTGTTCTGCCAGATCAACCGCACCGGCACCTATCATCTGGGCGACATCGTCGTCGTGATGCGCTGAGCCTGTTGCCAGCGGCACGCAGCGACATCGTTCCCAGCCGCCAGCGCATGAGGCGCGGCGGTTTGGCCCGGCGGCCGCCAACCGTTATCATCGGTCGCTCATCCATTGTTTTCCGGAGCCGACATGTTCCTGCCGCCCCCTCTGCCGCTGGCCGCCTTCGCGCTGCTGGCGCTTGGCCTGCTGTCCGCCAGCCTGCGCCGGCAACCGCCCGCCTGGATCGCGCTGGCCTGCAGCGCCCTGTTGGCGCTGGCTGCCGGCGTGCTGCAGCCGCTGGGCGTGGTTTTCGCCGCCGCCGCCATCGGCCTGACGCTGGCGCAGCTCAAGCGCCCGCGTCCGGAGCTGAGCGTGGTGTGGATCGCGCTGCTGTTGGCGCTGGCGCTGCACGCGCTGCCCGGCTTCGACAACCCGCTGCTGTGGCAAGGCAAGGCCAGCGCCGACAGCGCGCCTTACCGGCTGTTCTGGAGCTACGACAAGGGCCTGGCCGGGCTGATGTTGCTGCTGGGCCTTTCCACCTCGCCGCTGCCGGACAGGCAATTGGGCTGGCCGGCGGCGCTGGTGGGCGCGCTGGCGCTGCTGCTGACGCTGGGCATCGCCGCCGTCAGCGGCATCATCGGTTTTTCCCTGAAGTGGCCGGCTTGGCTGCTGCCCTGGTTGCTGGCCAACTGCTTCCTGGTTTCGCTGGTGGAAGAAGCCTTCTTCCGCGGCGGCATCCAGCGTTGGCTGGAACTGCGCACCGAGCCTTTCGCCGCGCTGCTGGCGGCGTCGCTGCTGTTTGGCCTGGCGCATCTGGCCGGAGGCTGGGCCTGGGTGGGCCTGGCAACCCTGGCCGGCATAGGCTACGGCCTGCTCTACGCCGCCCGCCGCCAGTTATGGCTGGCCGTGCTGGCCCACCTAGGCTTCAACACCTTGCACCTGCTGCTGTTCAGCTATCCGAAGCTGGCGTGAAGACATCGATTCGAGACAGCTTTATTCTCTAACTGTCTTGATATGAAAATAAAAAACCATAACGGGTAGCCCGCGCCATCGGTTAAAATCGCGGTCTTCGTTCACCATCCGCGAGCAGCACCGCCATGATTGAAGTCGGCATCGTGATGGGTAGCAACAGCGACTGGGAAGTGATGCAGCACGCCGCGCGCATGCTGAAACACTTCGGCGTCGCCTGCGAAACCCGCGTCGTCTCCGCCCACCGCACCCCGGACCTGCTGTTCCAGTACGCCGAACAAGCCGCCCAGCGCGGGCTGAAAGCCATCATCGCCGGGGCCGGCGGCGCCGCCCACCTGCCGGGCATGCTGGCTGCCAAAACTCATGTGCCGGTGCTGGGCGTGCCGGTGCCGTCCAAATACCTGCGCGGCGAGGACTCGCTGCTGTCCATCGTGCAAATGCCCAAGGGCATCCCGGTGGCCACCTTCGCCATCGGCGAAGCCGGCGCCGCCAACGCCGCCCTGTTCGCCGTGGCCATGCTGGCGACCACCCGGCCGGAACTGGCCGAGAAGCTCGCGGCCTTCCGCCAGGAACAGGAACAAACCGTACTGGCGATGACGCTGCCGGAGATCGAATAATGGCCGCCATCCTGCCGCCGGCCATGCTGGGCATACTCGGCGGCGGCCAGCTCGGCCGCATGTTCGCCGTGGCCGCCAAGACCATGGGCTACCGCGTCACCGTGCTGGACCCGGATGAGAACGCGCCGGCCGCGGCCTTCGCCGACCGCCACATCCGCGCGCCGTACAACGACCCGGCCGCGCTGCGCGAGCTGGCGCAAAGCTGCGCCGCCGTGACCACGGAGTTCGAGAACGTCAACGCCGACGCCATGCGCGAGCTGGCCAAGACCACGCGCGTCTCGCCGTCCGGCGACTGCGTGGCCATCGCCCAGGACCGCATTGTCGAAAAAAGCTGGATCAACAAGGCCGGCCTGCCGACGGCGCCGTATCTGGCGATCGAAAGCGTAGAAGACATCCAGGTAGACCTGGCGCCTTACCTGCCGGGCATCCTGAAAACCGCCCGCCTCGGCTACGACGGCAAGGGCCAGGTGCGGGTCAAAACCGCCGCCGAAGCGCGCGCCGCCTACGCCAATCTGGGCGGCCAGGCCTGCGTGCTGGAAAAAATGCTGGACCTGAAGCTGGAAGTCTCGGCCATCGTCACCCGCGTCAGCCAAGCGCAAAGCGCGGTCTTCCCGGTGGCGGAAAACATCCACAAGGACGGCATCCTCGACGAATCCATCGTGCCGGCGCGCATAGACCCGGCGCTGGCCGCGCAGGCGCAAGGCATGGCCAAAAAACTGGCCGACGCGCTGGACTACGTGGGCGTGCTGGCGGTGGAGTTCTTCGTTCTGGCCGACGACAGCCTGGTGATCAACGAGATCGCCCCGCGCCCGCACAACTCCGGCCATTACACCCTCACCGCCTGCCTGACCGACCAGTTCCAGCAGCAAGTGCGCGCCCTATGCGGCCTGCTGCCGGGCCGCACCGACCTGCTCAGCCCGGTGGTGATGGTGAACTTGCTGGGCGATGTCTGGAAAGAGAACGGCGGCGAACCGAACTGGGACGTGCTGGCCGAAGCGCCGAACGCCCAGTTGCATCTGTACGGCAAAAAAACCGCGCGGCCAGGCCGCAAGATGGGCCACTTCAACGTGATGGCCGCCAGCGCCGACGAGGCGCTGGAGCAGGCCAGGGCGCTGAAAGATACGCTGTAATTCATCGGGCGATGCCATCAGGCATCGCCCTTTTGCATTTCAAGGAAGCATGATGACCGGACTCTCCACCACCAATCTGACCAGCCTGAAGAAGATCTACTCCGGCAAGGTGCGCGATCTGTACGAGATCGACGAGGCGCGCATGCTGATGATCGCCACCGATCGGCTATCCGCCTTCGACGTGATCCTGGACGACCCGATCCCGGCCAAGGGCCAGATCCTGACCGCCATCTCCAACTTCTGGTTCGACAAGCTCAAGGACGTGGTGCCGAACCATCTGACCGGCGACCAGCCGGAAGACGTGGTGGCGGCGGCAGACCTGCCGCAGGTGCAAGGCCGCGCCGTGGTGGCCAAGCGCTTGAAGGCGGTGCCGATTGAGGCCGTGGTGCGCGGCTACCTGGCCGGCTCCGGCTGGAAGGAATACCAGCAATCCGGCTCCATCTGCGGCGTGGCCCTGCCGGCCGGCCTGCAGGAAGCGGACCAGCTGCCCGCACCGATCTTCACCCCGTCCACCAAGGCGGCGGTCGGCGATCACGACGAGAACATCAGCTTCGCCCAGTGCGAGGCCATCGTCGGCGCCGAGCTGGCGGCCAAGGTGCGCGACACCGCCATCCTGCTGTATAAAACCGCCGCCGAATACGCGGCCACGCGCGGCATCATCATCTGCGACACCAAGTTCGAGTTCGGCCTGGACGAAAACGGCGTGCTGACGCTGATGGACGAGGCGCTGACGCCGGATTCCAGCCGCTTCTGGCCGGCCGACAGCTACCAGCCGGGCAGCAACCCGCCGTCCTTCGACAAGCAGTTTGTCCGTGACTGGCTGGAGGCCTCCGGCTGGAACAAGCAGGCCCCGGCCCCGGCCGTGCCGCTGGACGTGCGCGAGAAAACCGCCGCCAAGTACCGCGAAGCGCTGGAGAGGCTGACCGGCTAAGTCTCCCATGCCGCCGGCCCCGAGTCGGCGGCATGCCTTGAGCATCAGGCCTGCTTGCGGCTACTATCTACTGCCTGTCATACCGCCGCAACGCCATGAGCCTGATTCAACCGACACTCGACACCGCGCGCCTGAAACTGCTGCCGGCTCATCCGGATCTGACGGCGGCGGCGCTGGACTACCACAGCCGCAACCGCACCCACCTGGAGCCATGGAATCCTACCCCAGGGCCACAGTTCTATACCGGAGCCTATTGGGCCATGCAGATGCGCCAGGCCGCCCGCGGCTGGGCAGAAGGCCATAGCGCCCGCTTCCTGCTGGCCATGCCGGACGAACCGGAGCGCATCATCGGAACCGTCGGCTTCAGCAATATCGTGCGCGGCGTGTTCCAGGCCTGCCATCTCGGCTACGGCATAGACCATGCCTGCGAAGGCCAGGGCCTGATGCGCGAGGCGCTGCAGGCGGCGATACGCTTCGCTTTCGACGAATTGAAGCTGCACCGCATTCAGGCCAATTACCAGCCGCACAACACACGCAGCGCGGCCTTGCTGCAGCGGCTGGGCTTCGTGATCGAAGGCCAGGCCAAGAACTATCTGTTTCTGAACGGCGCCTGGCGCGACCATGTGCTGACCTCGCTGACCCACCCCCATTTCGACAACCGGCCGCTGCTCGGCTGAAACGAGAGGACTGCGCATGCTACGCGCCACCCTGACCGCCGCCGACGGCGTCGCCATACCGCTATGCCAATGGCGGCCGGAGGGACCGATACGCGCCGTGGTGCTGATCTCCCACGGCATGAGCGAGTACGCCGCGCGCTACCACCGCTTCGCCAGCATGCTGGCGGAAGCCGGCTACGCCGTGTACGCGCACGACCACCGCGGCCATGGCAGCTCGCCCGCGCCGCGCGGCTTCTTCGCCGCCGAGGACGGCTGGCGCAAGGTGGTGGACGATGTGGAAACGGTACGCCGCCATGCCGCCGCCGAACATCCCGGCCAGCCGCTTGTCCTGCTGGGCCACAGCATGGGCAGTTTCATCGCCCGCGCCTACTTCCTGCGCTACGGCGCCCATCTGTCCGGGCTGATGCTGTCATCCACCGGCTATCGCCAGAGCGCATTGGCGCGGCTGCTCGGCGGCTTGGCGCGATGCCTCGGCCGACGCAACGGTTGGGACCGCCCCAGCCGGCTGATGGCCAGGTTGGTCTTCGGCAGCTTCAATCTGGGTTTTCCGCCGTGGCGCACCCGCATGGACTGGCTCAGCCGCGACCCGGCCGAGGTGGACGCCTATATCGCCGATCCGGACTGCGGCTTCGACCCGACGCCGGGCCTGTGGGCCGACCTGTTCGGCGGCATCATGGCGATGGAAGCGGGCGAGGCGGCCGGGACCGCGATCAACCGCCATTGCCGCATTCTGCTGTTCGCCGGCAGCCGCGACCCGGTCAGCCTGGGCCGGCTGGCGCTGGGCCAACTGGAAATCCGCTACCGCGACGCCGGCGTGCTGGACTTGCAAAGCAAAGTGTATCCAGGCGGCCGGCACGAAATGCTGAACGAGCGCAACCGCGCCGAGGTAGAGGCCGACTTGCTGCATTGGCTGGCGCAAAAAAACGCCTGAGCCAAACCTTGCTTATCCCAGACGCTTTGCGGCTTGTTGCAAGCGTCCCAAACCAGAAAAAGGAAGCAGAAATGCAACAGCCGTCTGCCGCCAGCGTCTGGCGAGGAAAACAGCCGCAACCGGGAGGAAAATAAATTTAAATGCCAATATCGTTTTTATTGTTCGAGATAAGCAATAAAATAAGCAACCAAGACATTTGTCATCTAAATTTATTTCATAAAATATCCTATGCGCATCAACCGGCTGGGCCAGCGGCTATCCTGTGAAAATTTAAATATCCAGCAGGTATCCATTTCGATTTTTGTGCGCTTCAATTTACAAAACAGCCTTGTACAGAAAATTTTGGCTTAACTATTATTGACACGCTCCCGCCTTATCGCCCATCGAATGGGCATCTACGGGCGCGCCAAAATTCAATTCTGATCAATGGTTCATCATGCAAATCAAGACTCTTCCGCTGCTTGCCGTAACGGTGCTGTCGCTGTCCGCCTGCTCCTCGTTCAAGGCCACTATTTTGCCGCAACAGAACAATACCTATTCCGCGGTCGCCATGGCGGATAATGCCAAGGACGCGCTGGATAACGCGGTGGGCAAAGCCAACGAAATCTGCAAGGACCAGAAGAAGAAACTGGTGGTGCTGAATCGAGAAGATGAGTCGAAGAACGATGGCGACAGCGCCCTGACGCAAATGGCCAAGAGCGTAGCCAGCTATGTGCTGCCGATCCGCAGCGATCAGGACTACAAAACCACGCTGCTGTTCCGTTGCGAGTAAGCGGCATGCGTTGGAATCTTTTACTGCTGGCGGCGGCCTTGTCGCCGTTGGCCGCCTGTAGCCAGTTGCAGCAAACCGCCAGTGACCTGGGCGCCACCGCGCAGGTCAATCTCAGCGCCTCGTCCGACCAGACCTATCTACTGCATGGCCAGGGCAGCACCAGCCTGGCCGTGACGCGTGCCGTGTCGAAAAAGGCCAACCAGGTTTGCATGAACCTGGGAATGAAAGTGGGGCAAATGACGCGGGCCGATCTGGATGGCGACGCCGGCGCCGAAGACAGCAGCCTGCAACCGAGGCAGCTGAACGGCCAGTACCAGCTGGCAGTGCGTTTCTCCTGCCAGTCGTACTAGGGGCTGTTGACGTTTGGTGAGTGGATCGCGTTTGCGCCTTTCGCGCCGACTCCTCGTTGTTCCGCGCTGGCAGAGAATGACTATGCGGCGCGCGAAACGCCTCGATTCGCCGCAAAACGCATCCCGGCGCGACCGCTCACCAAACGTCAACAGCCCCTAGGCGCAAACGGACCCGCAACGGGTCCGTTTTCTACATCCGGCCGTCAGGCCGGAATCGCCTCCGCCTTGCCGTCCAGCGCCATCAGATAGCTTTCCACCGCCAGTTGCGGGTGTTTGTCCAAGATCGCCCGCCGCAAAGTCTTCAGCGCCGTGGCGTGGATTTCCGTTTCCTTCGCCGGCTCCTTGGCGAAGTCTTCATCGAACACCACCTTGTAGGCGCCGCAATCGCGGTGGTCCAGCAACACCACCTTCTTGATGTGGTGCAGGTCTATCGCCACGCCCAGATGCTGCCAGAAGGTGGTGTTCCAGGCCGGGAACTTGTCGGTGATGGAAATCAGCGAAGCGCCGGCCAGCACGATGTGGTCGTAATTGTCGCGCAAGCCCATGCCGTTCATGAAGGCCGCAGTGGCGTCGACCAGACGGTAGTCCATGCAGGACAGCAGCAGCACGTCGGTGCCCTTGGCCGCCCAGGCCATGCGCGGCACAAAGCTGCCCAGCAGCACGGCGCCGCCGCCCAGCGTGGCCAGCTTCAGGAAGCCGCGGCGGCCCAGCGGGCGCTGCTGCAGCGGGGTCAGGCAATCCGTGTGAGCGTGGTGCGTTTCTTGGCACATGTTTCTTCTCCTTTGTTGGCGACGACCAAGTCGTCTGCGGCGATTATAGTCAGGTATAACCGCACAATGACAGGTGATTGCGCGGCGCTTGCGTTGACAACTTACTTACCAGTAAGTATCTTGGCCAACAGGGTTGACATCGCCAGACGAATCAAAGGCTTGGGCGCGCCCCGCCCGAGCCGCTACATAACGGACACGAGGAAGAAACATGAGCGCTTACCCGCACCTGCTGGCCCCGCTGGACCTGGGCTTCACCACGCTGAAAAACCGCGTGCTGATGGGTTCGATGCACACCGGCCTGGAAGAATCCCCGAACGGGTTCGAAAAAATGGCCGCCTTCTACGCCGAGCGCGCCCGTGGCGGCGTGGCGCTGATCGTCACCGGCGGCGTCGGCCCCAATGCCGAGGGCTGCGTGGCGGAAGGCGCGGCCCAGCTGTCGGACGAGCATGAAGTGCCCCAGCACAAGCTGGTGACCGACGCCGTGCATGCCGCCGGCGGCAAGATCGCGCTGCAGATCCTGCACTCCGGCCGTTACAGCTTCCAGGAAAAGTGCGTGTCGGCGTCCCCCTTGATCGCGCCGATCAACTTCTACAAGCCGCGCGAGCTGTCCGACGCCGACATCTGGCAAACCATCGCCGATTTCGCCCGCTGCGCCAAGCTGGCGCAGCAGGCCGGCTACGACGGCGTGGAGGTGATGGGTTCGGAAGGCTATCTGATCAACCAGTTCATCGCCCGCGCCACCAACAAGCGGACGGACGACTGGGGCGGCAGCTTTGAGAACCGCATCCGCTTCGCCATCGAAACCGTCAAGGCGGTGCGCGCGGCGGCGGGCCCCAACTTCATCATCATCTACCGCCTGTCCATGCTAGACCTGGTGCAGGACGGCAGCACCTGGGACGAAGTGGCCCACTTGGCGCGCGAAATCGAAAAGGCCGGCGCCACCCTGATCAACACCGGCATAGGCTGGCACGAGGCGCGGGTGCCCACCATCGCCACCATGGTGCCGCGCGGCGGCTTCGCCTGGGTCACCAAGAAGCTGATGGGCCAGGTGAAGATCCCGCTGATCACCACCAACCGCATCAACACGCCGGAAGTGGCCGAGGACATCCTGGCCAGCGGCTGCGCCGACATGGTGTCGATGGCGCGCCCCTTCCTGGCTGATCCGGACTTCGTCAACAAGGCCGCGGCAGGCCGCGGCGACGAGATCAACACCTGCATAGGCTGCAACCAGGCCTGTCTGGACCACATCTTCCAGGGCAAGCTGACCTCCTGTCTGGTCAACCCGCGCGCCTGCCGCGAAACCGAGCTGAACTACGAAACCGCCGCCGCGCCCAAGAAGCTGGCCGTGGTCGGCGCCGGCCCGGCCGGCCTGGCCTTCGCCACCGTCGCCGCAGAGCGCGGCCATAGCGTCACGCTGTTCGATTCAGCCAATGAAATCGGCGGCCAGTTCAACGTGGCCAAGCAGATTCCGGGCAAGGAAGAGTTCTACGAAACCATTCGCTACTTCAAGCGCCGCATCGAAACCACCGGCGTGGAACTGAAGCTGAACACCCGCGTCGCCGCAGCCGATCTGGCCGGCTTCGACGAAGTCATCCTGGCCACCGGCATCGCGCCGCGCACGCCGGCCATCCCGGGCGTGGACCACCCGATGGTGCTGAGCTATCTGGACGTGCTCAAGCACAAGAAGCCGGTGGGCAAGAAAGTAGCCATCATCGGCGCCGGCGGCATCGGCTTCGATACCGCGGAATACCTGTGCCACGAGGGCGAATCCACCTCGCTGAACACCGAGGCCTTCATGCGCGAATGGGGCGTGGACATGACGGGCGACACCGCCGGCGGCCTGTCGCCGCAAGGCCCGCAGCCGCACAAGAGCCCGCGCGAGGTCTATCTGCTGCAGCGCAAGACCAGCAAGGTGGGCGAAGGCCTGGGCAAGACCACCGGCTGGATCCACCGCGCCAGCCTGCAGATGAAGCGGGTGCAGATGCTGTCCGGCGTGAGCTACGACAAGATCGACGATGCCGGCCTGCACATCACGGTCAAGGGCGAATCGCAGGTGCTGCCTGTGGACAATGTGGTGATCTGCGCCGGCCAGGACCCGCTGCGCGAGCTGCTGCAGCCGCTGCAGGACGCCGGCAAGCCGGTGCACCTGATCGGCGGCGCCGACGTGGCGGCCGAACTGGACGCCAAGCGCGCCATCGACCAGGGCTCGCGCCTGGCCGCCGCCATCTGATCGCGCCCCACTATCTGACACGCCCCCGCCACGCGGGGGCGTTTTCATTGCAAACAGAGGAAAACGTTAAGGAATGTTTCTAACCCGATCATCTTAACGCTGCTTACACAATACTCAATCAGCATGGCGCGCAGCCAGGAAACGGCCGCTTCACATCAAACAATATCTGGAGAAACGCCATGACTGTTCCCCCAATCTTACGCCGCGCCGCCTTGGCCGCGGCGCTCAGCCTCGCCGCGCTGCCGGCGCTGGTCCACGCCGCCCCGTCTCCCATGCTGGACGCCAGCCACCCGGTCAACTGGTGGTTCGCCTTCAAGTTCAACGCCGCATCCTTCCCGGGCTGCGGCGGTTCGGCCCAGGTGGACAGCTGCCAGTTTGGCGGCAGCCCGCAGAGCTACACCAGCGGCAACGGCTTCAGCCAGCAATTCGTCTACGCCAGCAGCAGCCAGCCCAGCCTGAGCCAGGGCGGCGGCTGCGTGGGCGACACCACGACCGACCCGGTCGGCGCGACCTTCAACCAGATTTACAACGGCACGCTCAATTACGTGGTGTGGAACGACCAGTTCTATGGCGATCCGGCCATTCCCTCCTGTTCCGGCGCCTCCTGCGGCGCGCCCTGGGGCCATTCCAAGGGCGTGCTGGCCTGGGACAGCCAGGGCAACGGCGTGGTGATGCAGGTAAGCACGCCGTCGTGGCCGGCCTCCGGCAGCGCGCAATATCCGCGCGGCAGCGACGGCAACACCCTGGGCTGCGTGCAGGACAACGACGTCAAGGTCAGCCAGCATTTCTTCGCGCTGAAGCTGAGCCACGCCGACACGCTGGCCGTGTTGCAGGGCCTGGCCAACGCCAGCGTGGCGACCGACCCGGGCAACCCGCAGATCGTCAAGAACGGCGGCCCGGCCGACATCCAGAACGCGGTCAGCCAGCTGGGGCAGCAGTCTGACAGCTCGACGCCGCAAGTCAGCAAGCTGTCCAGCGGGGTCACGCTGATCGCCAAACCCTCCGCGCTGCAGGTGCCGCCGTGGCAACTGGTGTCGGCCGAACTCGGCGGCGTGCCGCTGCGCGCGGCCACCTGGTGGGAGGGCAGCAAGAGCATCGCCATCCCCTCCACCAGCCGCGCCGGCGCGCCGGCCTGCTGGGACAGCAGCCTGCCGACGCCGGGCCCGGTGGCCATCGCCACTTCCGGCAGCTGGGCCGGACGCTCGTTCTCGCTGAAAGGCGGCATGGGCTACAACTTCAATCACGCCAAAATAGGCGTGAGCACCGGCAACGGCGCCGCCTACGCCATCTTCGGCGACATGAACCAGGAGGGCGCGCTGTCCGGCAACTGCGCCAGCGCCCAGAACGGCCGCGGCGGCCTGTTCTTCGCTCTGCCCAACGCCGCGCTGGCGAGCTCGATCGCCAAGCTGATCGGCGGCAGCACCGCCGCCGCCGCGCGCTGATCTCCAATCGCGCCGCCGGAGCCGGCGATAGACTGGCCGGCTCCGACATTCAAAACCTGCGTGAACAAGTGATCACACTCCAGCCTGGTTTATCTGGCGGCAAGCTTTGGCGACACTGAATGCCAGATGCATGCGCATCATCCAACCAGCAAGGAGCTTAGCCATGATTCGCCAAGACGCGCAGTACCAGCAGGGCCTGGAGTTGATTGAATTTCTGCACGGCGGCCATAGCGGCGGCGAGCGGGTGGCGGCGGTTGCCGACATCAGCCCCGACTTCGCCGACATGACCATCGCCTGGGCCACCGGCCACATCCTGACCCGCCCCGGCCTGGATCTCGCCACCCGCGAGCTGATCCTGGTGGCGGCGCTGCGCGCCGGCGCCAGCCGGCAGCAGATTCTGGAAACCATATTGCAGCTGACCTTTTACGCCGGCGGGCCGGCAGTCAGCAATGCGCTGGTGGCGCTGAAAGACGTGCTGGCGGAACCGCAAGCCTGAGGCGGCTAGCCGGGACGATAACTGGCCAATAGACGCCGATTCGACGATTGTCATTGCCATTTCCGCCGACATTTGCCATTTTCATCATGAACACGCTTGCAAGCGCTGCATTGGCTTTTCCATCCCGCCGGCCCGCGCCGGCACGTTCTTGAGGAGCGTTCATGATCCGCAAATCCTTGCTCTGCCTGGCCGTCCTGCTGGCGCCCATGGCCTGGGCGGCCGATCCGCTGCCGGCCTTCCATGGCGATCCAAACCAGTCCTCGGTATCCGGCCTGTCCTCCGGCGCCTTCATGGCGGTGCAATATCAGGTCGCGTATTCCGCCGCGGTGGTCGGCGCCGGCGTGGTGGCCGGCGGACCGTACTACTGCGCCAAAGGCACGCTCGCCGGCGCCGGCCCCTGCATGAATACGGGCCAGCCGCCAGCCGCCGCCCAGTTGCTCAAATCGGCCAGGCAGTTTGCCGCCAAAAGCGAGATCGATCCGCTGGACAAGCTGGCCCGCCGCCGCGTCTATCTGTTCAGCGGCAGCAACGACAACACGGTGAAGACCCAGGTGGTGGATGTGGCGGCGGAGTTCTTCCGCCAGGCCGGCATGCCGGCTGGACAGATCGCCTACGAACGCCGCCTGCCGGCCGGCCATGCCCAGATCACGCCGGCCTTCGGCAACGACTGCAGCGTCACCGCCTCGCCCTACATCAACCATTGCGAATGGCAAGGCACAGGCTATGACCAGGCCGGGGTGCTGCTGCAGCACATCTACGGCCCGCTGCAAGCCAAGGCGCAAGCGCTGACCGGCCATATCGTCCGCTTCGACCAGAAGCCGTACGCCGCCTCCGGCAGCAGCCTGGCCGACGAAGGCTTCGTCTATGTGCCGCGCGCCTGCGCCGAAGGCGAAGCCTGCAAGGTGCATATCGCGCTGCATGGCTGCCAGCAGTACGCCGGCAAGGTGGGCGACGATTTCTACGCCCACGCCGGCTACAACAATTGGGCCGACAGCAACCACATCCTGGTGCTGTATCCGCAGACCACGACCTCGCTGAAGAATCCTCAAGGCTGCTGGGACTGGTTCGGCTACACCGGCCCGGCCTATGCCTGGAAGAAGGGCCAGCAAATGCAGGCGATCAAGCAGATGGCCGACCATCTGGTATCGGCGCGCTAGCGACACGCCCGCCGCGGCAAACGACCATGCCCCGCCAAAGCGGGGCATGGTCTTGGTAACGCTCGGCGCTTATTCGGCCTGCAGGGCGCGGCGGGCCTTGATCGCGTCGGCCAGCTGGGTCAGCAGTTTTTCCGTATCGTCCCAGCCCAGGCAGCCATCGGTGATGCTCTGGCCGTACTTCAGCTCGCAACCGGGTTTCTGATCCTGGCGGCCCTCCACCAGATGGCTCTCCACCATCACGCCGAAGATGCTGCGGTCGCCGCCGGCGATCTGGCCGGCCACATCGGCGCTGACCTCCATCTGACGGCGGTAGTCCTTGCGGCTGTTGGCGTGGCTGAAATCCACCATCAGCTTGTGCGACAGGCCCACGGCGGTCAGCTCGGCGGCGGCGGCGCGCACGTGCTCGGCCGAGTAGTTGGGTTCCTTGCCGCCGCGCAGGATGACGTGGCAGTCCGGGTTGCCGCCGGTGGACACGATGGCGGAATGGCCGGTCTTGGTCACCGACAGGAAATGGTGCGGCACGCTGGCGGCGCGAATGGCGTCCACCGCGATCTTCAGATTGCCGTCGGTGCCGTTCTTGAAGCCCACCGGGCAGGACAGGCCGGACGCCAGCTCGCGGTGCACCTGGCTCTCCGTGGTGCGCGCGCCGATGGCGCCCCAGCTGATCAGGTCGGCGAAATACTGCGGCGTGATCATGTCGAGGAATTCGGTGGCGGCCGGCATGCCCAGGTTGTTCAGCGTCAACAGCAGGCGGCGGGCGATGCGCAGGCCGGCGTTGATGTCGTAGGACTCGTTCAGGTGCGGATCATTGATCAGGCCCTTCCAGCCCACCGTGGTGCGCGGCTTCTCGAAATACACACGCATCACCACCACCAGCTCGCCGGCCAGCGCCTGGCGCAGCGGCGCCAGCTTCTGCGCGTATTCGATCGCGGCGTCGGTGTCGTGGATGGAACAGGGGCCGATCACCACCAGCAGGCGGTCGTCCTCGCCGCGCAGCAGCGCCGCGATGTCGCGCCGGGTGTTGTAGATCAGTTCGGAGGCGGATTCGCTGATCGGCAGCTCATACAGGTGGGCGATAGGAGGAAGCAGTTCCTTGATCTCGCGGATTCTGACGTCGTCGGTCTGGCGTTGCATGCGGTTGTCCCTTGGCTATGTCGTTTTCTGCATAGCAGCAAGATAACCGGATTTGTCCGCCCTAGACAACCGCCGGCTGGCACAATGCGAAAAGCGCCGCGGCCCGAAGGCGGCGGCGCTTGGCGCAAAACGGAGGAATGGCGATCAGTCGGCGTACTGGCGCTTCATGCGCTCACGGCGCTCCTGGGCCTCCACCGACAGCGTGGCGGTGGGGCGCGCCATCAGGCGCTTCAGGCCGATCGGCTCGCCGGTGTCTTCGCAGAAACCGTAGGAACCGTCTTCGATCTGGCGGATGGAGGCCTGGATCTTTTGCAGCAGCTTGCGCTCGCGGTCGCGGGTGCGCAGCTCCAGGGCGTACTCTTCCTCCAGCGTCGCGCGATCGGCCGGATCGGGCGTGGCTTCCTGTTCTTGCAGATGGTTGGCGGTAGCGTTGGCGTTTACCAGCAACTCCTGCTGCATCTGCAACAACCGGTCCTTGAAAAACTCAAGGTGGTCGGCGTTCATGTAGTCATCGCCTTCCCAGTTGAGGATATCCTGTTCGGTCAGCTTGGCCATGTTTGGTGCTTCCAGCATAGAGTTGGCAACAGGCGGAGAAGATTACCGGCGGGCCAATATTTGCGCAACTGTCTTGAGCCTGAATCCCAATAATTACTCTCGACTGCTATCATTTTTTATAGCCCGGCCCGGTATCAATAACAAGTCCGCCCGAATTTCAGTTCAAATCAATAGGGACGTCGTTTTCGACCGGTCATTCCCATACAAGTTCAAAGGCGGCCGGAGCCGCCTTTTTGGCGAAGAAAAACCGTTGCGGTTTCGCATCGCCACTATCCACGCCAGGGATTTATTTCTGGCTCAATACCCACTTCACCAGCGCTTTCAGGTCGGCATCCGGAATATTCGGATGCGGGGTCATAGGAATCGGGCCCCATACGCCGGAGCCGCCGTTCTTCACCTTGGCCACCAGCGCCGCTTCGGCGCCTTTCTGGCCGGCATATTTCTTGGCCACGTCCTTGTAAGCCGGGCCGACGATTTTCTTGTCGACGGCATGGCAGGCGGTACAGCCATACTTCTGCGCCAGTTGCATATTCGCCATGGCCGGCGCGGCGGCGGCGCCCAACAGCAGGGCGGCGAGCAGGGTCTTCTTCATCTTGATGCTCCCTATCGTTTCACGGTGCCGCCGGCAAAGACCGGCAGCTGTCAAAAGTATGACAAATAACCCGTCTTACTGGATGACCACTTTGAGTTGGGTCAAGAAACCCGTTTCCAGCATGCGCACCGGCAGCATCATGATCACCTGGATCACCAGCAGCAGCAACAGCGGCGACAGGTCCACCCCGCCCACCACCGCGCGGCGGAACGGCCGCAGGAACGGCCGGGTCAGGCTGTCCAGCACCGGCGCGATCGGGTTGTACGGATTGATCCAGCTCATCACCGCCTGCACGATCACCGCGCCCATCAGCAGGGTCAGCGACTGCTTGAACACCTCCAGCAGCGACAGCAGCGCCAGCGCCACCCACACCTGCGGGAAGGCGAACACCTCAGGCAGCGAGCCCAGGAGCAGCATCAGGATATTGGCCAGCAGGCATACCAGCCAGGCCAGCAACATGGTGGCGGTGTCGTAATTGCGCACCGACGGCACCAGCTTGCGCGCCGGCAGCACCAGGAAATTGGTGGCGGCCATCACGAACTGGCACAAGGGATGCTTGAACGGCGCGCGCGCCACCTGCAGGTAGAAGCGCAGCAGCAACACCAGCACGAACAGGCCGGACAGGGTCTTGATCAGGAACTGCAGCGTATCGAAAAACATGATTGCGGTTTACTCCTGGCTGAGTTGTTGACCCATCTCGATCGAGCGCTCGCGGCAATCCATCGCGCCGGCGATGATGGCCGCCTTGACACCCTCGGCTTCGAAGCGCGCGATGGCGCGTTCGGTGGTGCCGCCCTTGGACATCACGTTCTGCCGCAGCGTGGCCACCGGCAGCGGGCTTTGCCGCGCCAGCTCCACCGCGCCGTCAAAGGTGGCCAGCACCAGTTCGCGCGCCTGCGGTTCGGCAAAGCCAGCCTTGAGCGCGGCCTCGATCATGCTTTCGATGAAGTAGAACACATAGGCCGGGCCGCTGCCGGAGACGCAGGTAATATCGTCGATGCCGGTCTCGTCGTCCAGCCACACGGTCAGGCCCGCGGCCCGCATGACGGTTTCGGCCGCCTGGCGGTCCGCCGCGGCGATGGCGGCGTCGGCATACAGGCCGGATACGCCCTTGCCCACCATGGCCGGCGTATTCGGCATCACGCGCACGATGCGCCCGCTGCCCAGCCAGCGCCGCAGCGCGACCAGGCGGATGCCGGCGGCGATGGACACCACCAGCGCGCCGTTCAGCCGCGGCGCGAGTTCCAGGCACAATTCGCGCAGTTGCTGCGGCTTGACCGCCAGCACCACGACCTCGTCCGCGGAGAAGGCCTCCGGCAGCGTCTGGCCGCCGCTGCAGCCGAAATCGGCCGCTAATTGGTCCAACTTGTCTTGCTGATGCTCCACCACATGGATGCGGTGGCCGCCCTGGCGGGCCAGCCCGCCTATGATGGCGCCGGCCATATTGCCGCCGCCGATGAAGGTGATTTGCATGGTGTCCTCTGGACGCGTTGCGGCACCGGCCGCGCCGGCGCCAATAAACTCAATGGCTGTAGTGTCTGTTGCCGAAGATGGCCGAGCCCACGCGCACCAGCGTGGCACCTTCAGACACCGCCAGCTCCAGGTCGGCCGACATGCCCATCGACAAGGTGTCCAGCGCCAGGCCCTCGGCGTTCAGTTGATCCCGCAGCCGCCGCAAAACGGCGAACTGGGCCGCCAGCTTGGCCGCGTCCTCGGTTGGCTCCGGAATGCACATCAGTCCGCGCAGCCTCAGCCTCGGCATCGCCGCCGCCGCGCGCGCCAGGGACAAGGCCTCTTCCGGCGCGCAGCCGCTCTTGCTGTCTTCGCCGGAAACATTGACCTGCACGCATATGTTCAGCGGCGGCAGCCCGTCCGGCCGTTGCGCCGACAAACGCTCGGCGATCTTCGGCCGGTCTACCGAATGCACCCAGTGCGCGCGCTCGGCGACCACGCGGGTCTTGTTCGACTGCAGGGGACCGATGAAGTGCCATTCTACCGCCAGGTCGGCGAGCGCCTCGCATTTCTGCAGCAGTTCCTGCACGTAGTTTTCGCCAAACGCGCGCTGGCCCAAGGCGAAGAGGTCGCGGATATCGGCAGCGGGAAAAGTCTTGCTGACGGCGAGCAGGGCAACCGCGTCATCGGCGCGGCCAGCGGCCGCGCACGCCGCGCGCAGCCGCGACTGCACCTGCGACAAGCGGGATGAGAGGGAATCTGTCATGTATAGGGGTCCGAGAGCGAATACCGGCCGTGGCCGGATGACGACTGCGTTATCGCGAAGATTGTAGGGAAAGCGGCCGCGGATCACAATCGAACACCCCATCAAGCCATCGGCCGCGGCAGTGAACGCTGCGCTGCGGCATTCTATCTTGTTTCAATAGAAATAATATCAATCAGCCACATATTACAGATGCATGTTGAAAGCCAGCCATCTGCGGTATGATGGTTGCCCCGTTTCCGCTGAATCCACGCCATGATTATCAGACTGATCGGTATTTCGTTGCTCGCCGCTTGGCTCTCTCCCCCGTTCAGGCGCAATCGAATCCGATTATCCTGACCGTCTCCGGACATATCAGCCGCTATACCGACCCGCAGCAGAAAACCTATCAGTTCAGCGAGGCGGATTTACAGGCTTTGCCGCAGCATAAAATCGTCACGCAAACCAGCTGGACCCCAAAATCGACATTTTCCGGCCCGCAGCTGCGGGATATTCTGCAAAAAGTCGGCGCCAGCGGCGGCCAGGTCAAACTAACGGCGCTGAATGACTACACCTACACCATAGCCGCCAAGGAACTGGTCCAATACGGCGTGATTTTGGCGCGGGAACGGGACGGCCGGAAAATGGACATTGCCGAGCGCGGACCGCTGTGGCTGATCTATCCGCTGGACAATATGCCTAGCCAGCTGCGCGGCCCGCTGCTCGACGCCAAACTGGTTTGGCAAGTCAACCGCATCGATATCCGCTGAGGCCGAGATGCCGACATCCCGCCGCTCGCCAGAAGAGAAAATGGGCCGCCGGTTCCGCGCCGCCTGGAAAGGCGCCTCTCCCAGCATTCTGATGCTGTTGTTCGTCGTCGCCTCCGGCATTTACCTGGCGACGGAACGCTTCGTCGCGGTGCGCGCGCTGCCGCCGCACGGCGACGATCTGTATTGGAGCGTGGCGCAGCTGCAAGTGGAGCTGGAACGCTCGCGCGCGGAACTGGAACGGCTGCGCGGCGGCGAGATCGACGCCAGCCAGGCGCAGACTCGGCTGGCCATCGCCCAGAGCCGCACGCTGGATTTCCTGCTGCCGTCGCCGGTCAGCAGTCAACTAAGCGGCATCAACGGTTTCGCTGCGCTGACGGAGCAGCTGCAACGCTTCTTCCACGACGAACGCGTACGCCACCCGCAAGCAGCCGACGCCGCGGCGCTGGTCGCCGCCATCGACCAGCTGCGGCCGACGCTGGCCGAGTTCGCCGTGCAGTCGCGCGTGGCCGAGGTCGGCGCCCGCGAAGCGCGCAACCGCGAGCAGGAGCGCAATCAGCACCTGATGTCGCTGTGGTTCGCGCTGTGGGTGGCCATCTGCATTGTCATCCTCGGCCTGCTGTATCGCTACCAGAACGCCCGCCGCGACGTCGCCTCGCACCAGGCGCTGTTGGAGCAGGAGCGCGCGGCACACCAGGCGACGGTGGCGGCCGAGCTGGACCGCACCACCTTCCTCGCCACCATCAGCCATGAAATCCGCTCGCCGCTGCAGACGATGCAGGTCTGCGTCGAACTGATCGAGCCGCAGATCGAGTCCGGCAGCAAAACCTATGCCGCGCTGTCGCGGCTGAAGTCCAGCATGGCGCACTTGATGACCCAGGTGCGCGACATCATGGACATTTCCGCCATCCACAACATGCAGTTCCGGCTGCAGCCGGAAGATGTCGACCTCGCCCAGATACTGCACGAGGCGATAGACGCCTACCGGGTGCAGCTGGAAGGCAAGGGGCTGTTGCTGACCGTGGCGCTGGAAGACCTGCCGCCGCTGGCGCGGCTGGATGGCTGCCGGCTGCGCCAGATCGTCGGCAACCTGATCTCCAACGCCATTCGTTACACCGACCACGGCGCGGTAACGGTGGCGGCGCGCGTGGAAACCACGGACGGCCTGTCCGTGCTGGAAGTCCGCGTCGCCGACACCGGCATCGGTGTGCCGGCCGACCTGCAGTCGCGCATCTTCCAGCCGTTTTTCCAGGGCCGCCAGCGCCGGCCCGGCAGCAGCGGGCTGGGATTGGCCATCGTCAAGGAGCTGGTGCGGCTGCTGGGTGGGGAAATCGCCCTGCGCAGCGAGGAGGGCCGGGGTTCAGAGTTCTCTGTGCGGCTGCCGATCCAGCTGACGCTAACCGCGCCGGACAAAACCATTCTGCTGGTGGACGACGACCCTAATATCCGCGAACCGTTCGCCGACTGTCTGGCGCTGGATGGCTACGCGGTCACCACCGCCGCGACGGCCGCGGAGGCCTGTCGGCGGCTGCGGGAGCAGGCCTTCGGCGTCGTCCTGCTGGATATGCAGCTGGGCGCGGACAGCGGCTACGATGTGGCGTCCAAGGCGCGCGACGGTCTGAATCGCGCCGCGCGGCTGATCGCGATGACCGCCTACCCGGAAGAGTACAGCGACCCGCGCGCCGCCTGGTTCGACGAAAGGCTGGAAAAACCGTTTGACCTGAGCCGCTTGCGCGCCAGCCTGCGCCAGCGCGGCTAAGCCCCCACGCGCGACCGATGCGTTTTTCGGCACACGCGCCCGGCGCGGCGCGCGATTTTGTTGCGCCGGCTGCCCGCTACGCTTGAGAATGCACGGATAATCGCGCCTGTCCGTCCCCGCGCATGGACGGAGGCGCGTCCGCAATCTCGCAACGGGTCTCGATATGGAAATCTCCGAGCTGCTGGCTTTCACCGTCAAGAACAAGGCCTCCGACCTGCACCTGTCGGCCGGCCTGCCGCCCATGATCCGAGTCAATGGCGACATCCGCCGCATCAACCTGCCGCCGATGGACCACCATGACGTGCACGACATGGTGTACGACATCATGAACGATTATCAGCGGAAGATTTTCGAAGACACCTACGAGTGCGACTTCTCGTTCGAGCTGCCCGGCATCGCCCGCTTCCGGGTCAACTCTTTCATCCAGAACCGCGGCATGGCCTCGGTGTTCCGGGTGATTCCCAGCAAGGTGCTGACGCTGGAGCAGCTGGCGGCGCCGAGAATCTTCCAGGAGATCGCCTCCTTGCCGCGCGGCCTGGTGCTGGTGACCGGCCCCACCGGCTCCGGCAAGTCGACCACGCTGGCCGCGATGATAGACTATGTCAACGAAAACGAGTTTTCGCACATTCTTACTGTGGAAGACCCGATCGAATTCGTCCACGAAAGCAAAAAAAGCCTGATCAACCAGCGCGAGCTGGGCCTGCAGACCCACAGCTTCGCCAATGCGCTGAAGAGCGCGCTGCGCGAAGACCCGGACGTGATTCTGGTGGGCGAATTGCGCGATCTGGAAACGATCAGGCTGGCGCTGACCGCGGCCGAAACCGGCCACCTGGTGTTCGGCACCTTGCACACCAGCAGCGCCGCCAAGACCATAGACCGTATCGTCGACGTGTTCCCGGCCGGGGAAAAGGAAATGGTGCGCTCCATGCTGTCGGAATCCGTGCGGGCGGTGATCGCGCAGACGCTGTTGAAAACCAAGGACGGCCAGGGCCGGGTGGCGGCGCATGAGATCATGATGGGCACGCCGGCCATCCGCAACCTGATCCGCGAGAACAAGATCGCGCAGATCAATTCGATGATCCAGACCGGCCAGCAGCACGGCATGCAGACGCTGGACCAGTGTCTGGCCGATCTGGTCCGGCGCAACGTGGTCTCGCCCGTCGAAGCCCGCGCCAAGGCCAGCAACAAGGACGCGTTCTGAAGCCGGACGCGCAACCGCACCCCGGTCAAAATCCCCCGCAGCCGCCAGCGGCCGCGGGCTAAACTGGAAGCAGCCAAGCAGGATACGCCGCCATGGAAAAAGACCAGGCCTCCAAATTCATCCACGATCTGCTGAAACACGCGATCGGCAAAAACGCCTCGGACGTCTTCATCTCGCCGGAATTTCCGCCGGCGATGAAGATAGACGGCAAGATCACCCCGGTGGCGCCGCAGCCCTTGTCGGCGCAGCAGAGCAAGGAGCTGGTGCGTTCGGTGATGAACGACCGCCAGACCGAGGAATTCGAGTCCAAAAAAGAAGCCAATTTCGCCATCAATCCGCCGGGCATCGGCCGCTTCCGCGTCAGCGCCTTCGTGCAGCAGGGCATGGTGGGCATGGTGCTGCGCAAGATCAACACCGAAATCCCCAATCTCGACCAGTTGAACCTGCCCGAGGTGCTGAAGGATGTCGCGCTGATCAAGCGCGGGCTGGTGATCTTCGTCGGTGGCACCGGCTCCGGCAAATCCACCTCGCTGGCCGCGCTGGTGGACTGGCGCAACAGCACCAATCAGGATCACATCATCACGGTGGAGGATCCGATCGAATACGTGCACACGCACAAGAAGTCCATCGTCACCCAGCGCGAGATCGGCGTCGATACCGAAAGCTGGGAAATCGCGCTGAAGAACACGCTGCGCCAGGCGCCCGACGTCATCCTGATGGGCGAGATCCGCGACCGCGAAACAATGAACTACGGCCTGCAGTTCGCCGAGACCGGCCACCTGTGCCTGGCCACCATGCACGCCAACAACGCCAACCAGGCGCTGGACCGCATCCTCAACTTCTTCCCGGAAGAGCGCCACCAGCAGGTGCTGATGGACCTGTCGCTGAACATGCGCGCCATCGTTTCGCAGCGGCTGGTGCCGCACAAGGGCGGCACCGGCCGAGTGGCGGCGGTGGAAATCCTGCTCAACAGCCCGCTGGTATCGGACATGATCTTCAAGGGCGAGATCGCCAGCCTGAAGGAGGTGATGGCGCGCTCGCGCGAAGCCGGCATGCAGACCTTCGACCAATCGCTGTTCGAACTGTACGAGGCCGATCTGATCAGCTACGAGGACGCGCTGCGCAACGCGGACTCCATCAATGACCTGCGCCTGAGAATCAAGCTGTACAGCGAAAACGCCCGCAATCGGGACCCGCTGGAAGGCATAGACCACCTGGATATCGTTTGACCCGGCGCAACGCCGTTATTCACCATGCCTCTTGATAACAACACCACTGTCCTGATCATCGAAGACTCCCACACCGTGCGCCAGAGCCTGCGCAGCATGCTGTCCACCGCCGGCATCACGCGCTCGGAGGCCGTCAGCAACGCCAGCGAAGCGCGCAACCGACTGCGCGGCAAGAACTACGACGTCGTGCTGTGCGACTACAACCTGGGCGAAGGCATGGATGGCCAGGAGCTGCTGGAAGCGATGCGCAAGGGCGGCAACCTGCCGATCTCCACCATCTGGATCATGATTACCGGCGAGCGCCACTACGAGCGGGTGGTGGCCGCCGCCGAAATGGCGCCGGACGACTATATTTTGAAGCCGTTCGCGTCGCAGATGCTGCTGGACCGGATGAACCTGGCCCACCAGCGCAAGATTTTCCTGGCGCCGGCCCACAAACTGGTGATGCAGGGCAAGCCGGACCAGGCGATCCAGGTTCTGCGGCAGCTGGCGCGCGAAGCGCAAAATCCGCAATACCGGCTCGATGCCCAGCGGCTGGCGGCCGAGCTGTTGGTCAACGAGGGCCGCCAGAGCGAGGCGCTGACCATCTACCAGGAACTGCTGAGCATGCGGGTGATCCCCTGGGCCAAGATGGGCGTGGCGCGCATCGTCGCCGAACAGGGCGAAACCCAGGAATCCAACGCGCTGCTGCGCGAGATCATCGCCGACGCGCCGCGCTACACCGACGCCTACGACCTGTTGGCGCAGAATCTGATCGACGACGGCCAATACCAGACCGCCGCCGTGGTGCTGGAAAAGGCGGTGGCCATCTCGCCGCGCAATTTCCACCGCCTCAAGAGCTGCGGCACCGCGCTGCTGCGCTGCGGCGATCCGGCCAAGGCCGCCGACTACCTGCAGCGCGCGGTGGAAATCGGCCGCAACAACAACTTCTTCGGCCCGGACATACTGGTGGACCTGCTGCAGGCCTTCAGCGAAAGCGGCCAGACCCAGCAATTGGACCGGCTGCAAGCCGAAATCGCCGGCCGGGTGGACGAGTTGCCCGGCGGCCAGATGACGATGGCGGTCTGCCGCGCCATGACCGCGCTGGCGCAAAGCCGCCCGGCCGACGCGCTGGCGCAGCTGCAAGCGGTGGCCGAGTCGCTGCGCGCCCGCGAGACCGATTTTTCCTGCGCCCAGCGCTTTCTCTCCGCCGCGGTGCGACTGCCGCCGGAACAGAGCGGCGAGCTGCCGCCGCAATGGGCGCACAGCATAGGCCTGCGCTTCGCCGACGGCCGCCACGAGCTGGGCACGCTGCTGGAAATCGCCCACAAGCATCCTGCCTGCCACGAAGCCATCCAGACCGCCTACGACACGCTGCAGATCGAGAGCAACAAGGCGGTGGAGCTGGCCAGCAACGGCATGCTGGAAGAGGCTGCCGCCATGCTGTACCTGCTGTCGCAGAAAACCTTGAACGAACGGATCAGCATGAACGCCTGCGCGCTGCTGCTGCGCACCTGCGAAACCCGCAGCAAGGCCAAGCAGCCGTTCCCCGAAGAGGAAAAACAAGTGCAACAGCTGCTGCATTGGCTGCCGCAAGAAAACGACCGGGTGCGCGGCTTCGTCAAGCGCCACCAGGCGCTGAACCCGGACCTGGAGTGAGCGTCGGCTCAAATGAGGACAAGCAGCGCCTAAACTGAACCCATGCCCCGGCCGCGCTTATGCGGCCTATCCGCCATCCCAACAGCGCAGTCGCGAGACCCAATATGGCATTCGATGAAAACACCACGGTCCTGATCGTCGAAGACGCCCTCACCATGGCGCAGGGCATGCGCGCCATCCTGGCCATGGCCGGCGTCACCCAGACCGAAACCGCCAGCAACGCTTCCGACGCGCAAGGCCGGCTGCGCGGCCGCCGTTACGACGTCGTGCTGTGCGACTACAACCTGGGTCACGGCATGAACGGCCAGGAGCTGCTGGAGGCGATGCGCAAGACCGGCGCGCTGTCGCTATCCACCCTGTGGGTGATGATCACAGGCGAGCGCCACTACGGCCAGGTGATGAGCGCCGCTGAAATGACCCCGGACGACTACGTGCTCAAGCCGTTCACCGCCCAGCAGCTGCTGGACCGGCTGGAGGCCGCGGCGCGGCGCAAGGCCTGGCTGACGCCGGCGCACAAGCTGCTCGACAAGGGCAGGGCGGAGCAGGCGATCCAGACGCTGCTGGACCTGGCGCAGCAGGCGCAGAGCCGCCAGCAGCGGCTGGACGCGCTGCGGCTCTGCGGCGAGCTGCAAACGAGCGAGGGCCAGTACGAGGCGGCGCTGGAGCTGTACCGCGCCGTGCTGGCGCAAGCCGATCTGCCCTGGGCCAAGATGGGCGTGGCGCGCATTCTGGCGGAGCAGGGCGATGGCGCCGGCTCCAGCGCGCTGCTGGACCAGGTCCTCGCCGCCGCGCCGCGCTACACCGAAGCGTATGACCTGCTGGCGCAAAATCTGGTCGACGACGGCGACTACGCCCAGGCCTCCACCGTGCTGGAAAAAGCCGTGGCGTTGTCGCCGCGCAATTTCCAGCGCCTGCACTGCTTTGGCACCGCGCTGTTGCGCAGCGGCGACGCGACACGCGCGGTGGAGCCGCTGCAAAGAGCGGTCGATATCGGCCGCAACAACAGCTTCTTCGGACCCGACGCGATGGTCGATCTGCTGCAAGCGCGCTGCGTCAGCGGCCAGACCCAGCAACTGGACCGGCTGCAAAGCGACATCGCCGCCCGTCAGGAAGAACTGGCCGGCGGCCCGCTGACCATGGCCGTCTGCCGCGCGCTGACGGCGCTGGCGCAGCAACGGCCGGCCCAGGCGCTGGAGCAGCTGCGGGAGGCAGCGCAATGGCTGCTGGCGCCGGAAGTGGACTTCAACAGCGCGCAGCGCTTCCTGTCCGCAGCGGTCCAACTGGCGCCGAGCGAAGGCGGCGAACAGGCGCCGCAATGGGCGCGGCTGATCGGCCTGCGCTTTGCCGATGGCCGCCACGAACTGGGCACGCTGCAGGAGATCGCCCAGGCGCAGCCGGCCTGCGGCGAGGCTATCGCCCAGGCCTACGCCGAGTTGCAAGAGCATAGCCGCGCCGCATTGGCGCAAGCCAACCAGGGCGAGCTGGAGCAAGCGGCGCGCATGCTGCACCGCGAAGCGATGCGCACCCTGAACAGCCGGCTGGGCCACTACGGCTGCGCCATGCTGCTGCGCATCGCGGAAAACCGGCGCGAAGCCGGCCAGCCCAAGGGCTGGGAAATGGACTCGCTGGACGAGCTGCTGGACTGGCTGCCGCAGAACAACGAGCGGGCGCGCGGCTTCGTCAAGCGGCGCCAGGCGCTGCTGGATCCGGGCGATTGAGAGCTTTCCTCGCCTGTCTGCCGCCGCCAGCGTGCCTGGCCACGCTGCAAGCCTGGCAGCGCTGGCTGCAGCGGCTGGGCGGCGGCCGTCCCCTGCCTGCCCGCCAGCTGCATCTGACGCTGGCCTTCCTGGGCGAGGTGACGCCGCTGCAATTGCAAAGGGCCGCCGACTGCGCCGCCCGGGCCGCGCCCAGTTTGCCGGACGCCATCACGCTGGATGCTTGCGGCAGCTGGCGCGACATGGGCTGGTGCGGACCCCGACGCCCGCCGACGGAGCTGGGCGCATGGGTGGACGCGCTGAAAGGCGAATTGCGCGCGGCGGGCATCGCGCTGGAAGCTAGGGGCTGTTGACGTTTGGTGAGTGGATCGCGTTTGCGCCGATTTGGGCCGGAAGCAAGGCGCACAGTCCGACG
>NZ_JAUCGU010000038.1:15027-33190 GCF_059916625.1 Chromobacterium sp. CCUG 76385 | reverse complement strand
TCAGCAGATACAACCTGTGCATTGTTTGCAGGAAGCGGTGGGGCGAGGCTACCAACTTACAATTGGGACATAGCCTTGTTTTTGGGCGGCGCCGTCAGCTGTGGATAACTTAAGGGCAGAGCCGATCCTGTGGATAAGCGGGCGTTACTGCGCGGGATGCTGCGCGCGGTAATACGCCCATTCCTCCACCGCGCGGCCGTCCGGCAGCTGGCACAGCGCGTATTCGTTGCCGGCGGCGTCCTTTTGCGGCAACAGTTTGCCGCCTTGCTGCACGCAGTAGACCGAGGCCGGATTGGCCATGCCAACCCTGGGCGCCGGCGGCGTGTTTTGCGCGCAGGCCGACAGCAGCAGCGCCAGCGGCGCGATCAGGGCGTAAGCGTGTTTCATGTGAATTCCCCTTGGTATCGTTGATCAGGCGGTAAGCAGCTTGCCGGTCTTGTAAGCGGTGCGGCTGGCCACGCGGGCGATGCACAGGCCTGCCGTGGCGTAAGGCCGGTCGCTGCTGGCGTACAGCACGCCGCCGCGCTCGGTGCAGACCTGGCTCACGCTATCGTTGACCGGATCGATTACATCCGCCACCAGGTCGCCGGGGCTGAGCTGGCTGCCCGGCTCGGCGCGGTACACCACCACGCCGGCATGCGGCGCCAGCAGGTCTTCCGATCCGGCCAGCGGCGTGGCCGGATGGCGCAGCGGCGGCAGATGCGGCGCGGCGCCGGCGATCACGCCGCGGTGCTGCAGGAAGTGCACGATGGCTTCGGCGTCCTTGGCGGCGTATTCATGGTTGACGTCCCACTCGCCGCGCAATTCCACCGTCACCGCCAGACAGGCCATGTCGATGGGCGCGGACAGCCCGGCCTGGGCGGCCAGGTCGCGCAGCTGCCACCACGGCTGGCTGCAGGCCTCGTCGAAAGGGTAGTCGCCGGAGTCTTCCGCCAGCAGGCTGGCGCACACGCCCAGATAGCGCGCCAGCGGCTCGCATTGTTCCCACAGCGGCGTGCCGGTGTACAGGTGGATGTCGGCGCGGCTGTCGCAGTGCAAGTCCAGCACGATGTCGGCGTCGCAGGCCATGCTGTGCAGCGTGTGGCGCAGCGATTGCAGCTCGGTCTGCGGCAGTTGTTTAGCCAGCTCGGCGCGCATCGCCTCGCGGATCAGCCGGGTATTGGCCTTGGCGTCCGGTCCCAGTTGCTGGCGCACGGCGGCGAACACCGGCTCGGCCAGCGGCAGGTAATGGCGGTTGAAGTTCTGCCCGCTCATCAGCTCAAAGCGGCCCATCAGCCGGCCGTGCTGGTTCTGGTTCAGGCCGATGGGGTTGGCCATGGGCAGCACCGTGATCTCGCCATGGATCGCGCCCTCGTTTTCCAGCTGGCGCAGCCGCTGCTTCAGATGCCAGGCCACCAGCATGCCGGGCAGCTCGTCGGCATGGAGGCTGGCCTGGATGTGGACTTTTTCGCCGCTGCTCGGCTGGCCGAAATGAAAGCTGGTGAGCGCGCGCTGGCTGCCCAGGCTGGGCGACAGCAGCGGATGATGGCGGGTGTGCATGGCTTCTCCTCTTTATGGTTCGGTTCGCAGCCGCAATAAAACGCGCCGCCGCGTTGACGAAGCGGCGGCCGGTCGGGACAATCTGCGCTTTGATCCACCCCATAGCGGAGCGCGCTTGGATTCACTGTCCGATTTCTTCCAGCCCGGCATCGAGCCCGGTTCGCTGCAGGCCGTATCGCGGCTGCAGAGCGCCTGGGGCTATCTGTCCGTTTTCGTCACGCTGTTCCGCGGCGGCGACGAGGAAGTGCTGATGCGCCTCCTGGTGCTGCGCGAGCTGGGCGGCCGCGCCGAGGCGCCCATGTGGACGCCGCAGGAAATCGCCCAGCGCTTCTCTTATCTTAACGATACCAAACTGGCCACCATTCTGGGGCGCTTGCGCGAAGGCGATTTGCTGGTTTACGACAGCGACGGCGGCGTTTACCAGCTGTCCGAGGGCGCGCGCGTCGCGCTGGCGGCATTGGCGACTCTGATCGACTTTTCCGGCGACGACGTCGAGCTGGGCTATCTGGCTAGCCAGGTGGCGGCCGGCCAGGCGGTGGGCCAGGTGTCGGACGAGGCGCTGCGGCACCTGTTGGCGCGGCTGAACGAGCTGTACGCGGAGTTCGAGGAAGCGCTGGAGTCGCAGTCCGAATTTCGCATCCGCGCCGCCCAGCATAGACTGGAGGCCGTGTGGCGCTGGGTGGCCAAGTCCACCGAGGTGGTGAAAAGCCTGACCCAGGACGACACGCTGAGCCTGACCGTGTTGAACCAGGCCCAGGCCATCGCGCTGGCGCAAAGCCGCATGCTGGCGCTGGCCGGCACCTTCGAGCGCCGTCTGGCGCAGCTGGCCGCTCAGCGCGTGCATCTGGGCAATTCCGGCCTCACCTCCACCGACATCGCCGATTGGCTGCGCCGCCAGGGCGCGGCCGCGCTGGCCGGCAAGCTGGCTGACGCCTGGTCCATCTGCCCGGAGCCGGCCTTTCTGTCCACGCCGGAGCTAGCCGACGTGGCCGAATTCGAACTGTTGGCGCGCGAGCGCGCCAAGGCCGGCGCGCAGGTGCTGCCAGGCAGCGAAGCCGCGCCGATGGCCGACGCGCCGGAAATGGAACGGCTGTTGGAAGCGGAGGAGATGTACGACGTGCTGCTGCAGCTGGGTATGAGCGGCGCGGCAGACGCCCACATCAGCCAGGCGGTGCTGGCGGGCAGTTACAACGAAACGGCGTACCGGCTGTCGCTGTTGTCGCTGATCGGCGACCCGGAAACCAGCAACGACCAGAGCATCGTCGCCGCCTTGGCCAAGCTGCCGTTCAGCCTGCAGGGCGGCGACGCTGTGATAGAGCCGGACCATCCGGAGGTGGCGACGCTGTCGGATGCCAGGTTGGTGGCGGCGCAACCCAAGAGTTGAACCTTTTATTTCGCCACGAAAACCACGAAAGACACGAAAAGTGCAAATTCAGCGCGATGCTTAGTCCTTTCGCTGAGGGCTGAAGAAGACAGCTTTCAAATCAATCTTTCTTTGGATATTTTCGTGTTTTTCGTGGGGTTCGTGGCAAGAGAAGATATGGAACACGAAATCAAAACCCTCACCGCCCGCCTGCTGGCGCAGCGCGTGGTGCCGCGCGCCGACGCGCTGGCGCGCAAGGCCTTGCTGGACGACATCTTCCGCGCCGAGCTGGACAAGAGCCTGGCCGCCGTCGGCCTGCGCCTGGTGGAAAATCCGTACGCCGAATACATCGCAGTGGCCTTGCTGCCGGACATGGTCGAGCCGGTGTTCGGCAGCGGCGACGCCTGGCTCAACAACAACCTGGGCCTGCCGCGCGACGGCGTGGCCTTGCTGGTGATCCTGTGGGCGCTGATCATCCTGCCCAAGCGCGAGCGGCAGATCGCCCGCGTCGAGGCCGGCAAGGAGAGCCAGAGCGATATGTTCGGCGCGCAAAAGCCGCTGGAAACAGGAGAGACCGTGTCCACCGGCATTTCCGAGGACGCGCTGTACGCCGACTTCGGCAAGGCGCTGGGCGGGCGCACCCGCTTCAACGCCAACCTGGGCCGGCTGGTCAACCTGGGCTTCGTCGTGCGCCGCAACCGCTGGCTGGACGAGGGGCCGATGCTGGATTTGATGATCGACTACGCCCAGCTGGCGCCGCGCATCATCGAGGGCGCGCTGGCCGACGTATTGTTGCGGCGCGAAGGCCGCGAGGCGCTGGCGGACAAGCGCGCGCCGGACGAGGCGGCCGGC
This sequence comes from Chromobacterium sp. CCUG 76385, assembly GCF_059916625.1. Lineage (NCBI taxonomy): Bacteria > Pseudomonadati > Pseudomonadota > Betaproteobacteria > Neisseriales > Chromobacteriaceae > Chromobacterium > Chromobacterium sp. CCUG 76385. Next base: position 29,436 of record NZ_JAUCGU010000038.1, on the reverse strand, counting down.
GAGATCGAAGAGGAAATCGGGGCGGGCGATATCGAGTCGGCCGGCCCGCTGTTTGACCTGCCGCCGCAAGACGCGGCGGACGAGGAGACGCGCTGATGTTCCAGATGAAATCCATCGAAATGGTGCACTGGGACTTCTGGCAACGGCTGACCGTGCCGCTGGACGCGCAGATCGTCACCATCATCGGGCCCAATGGCTCCGGGAAGACCACCTTGCTGGACGCGATGCGCACGCTGCTGGCCATCAAGTGCTCCGGCAAGCGCGACTACAAGCGCTACGTGCGCAACAACAAGGAAGCCTTCGCCTACCTGCGCGGCGTGGTGGATAACCCGAGGCGGCCAAGCGGCGGCCTGTATCCCACGCCATTCTTCCCCATCGTGTCGGAGTCGGTGACGCTGCTGTGCCGGATCAAGAAGCAGGGCGGCGACTGGGTGCGCCACTACGCCATCCTGGACGGCGACATCGCGCTGGAGCACGCCGAGGGCCAGGCGCAATGGCTGGGCGTGCAGGAATACCGCCGTCGCCTGGAAGCGGCCGGCCTGACGCCGGCGGTGGCCGAGGTGCTCGCGCTGGAGCAGGGCGATACCGACAAGCTGACCGAATACAGCCCGCGCCAGCTCTTGGACCTGGTGTTCCAGGTGTTCGGCGACAAGGACGTGCTGGACAACTACCAGCGCGCGCGCGACGAGCAGCGCGCCACCGAGCAGGAGCTGGAGGCCTTGAGCCGCCAGGAAGAGGCGCTGCAGGTGCGGGTGGAGGCGATGAAGAACCGCGCCAACCGCTACCTGGAATGGAAGCAGCTGCAGACCGGCATCGCCCGGCTGCGCGACGAAGCCTTGCCTGTGCTGGCTTATCTGGACGCCAAGGCATCGTTCGGCAAGCAGTGGAACGACTACCGATCCGGCTTCCACGTGCTGAACCAGGCCCGCGCCGAGCATGCCGATACCCTGGCGCTGGTGGCCAAGCTGAAGGCCGCCGAGGTCAGCGCCGCCGAGGCGCGCGCGGCGGCGGAAACCGTGCGCCAGGCCGCGCAGGAAGCCTTCATGAAGGCCAAGGGCGAGCACGCCGGCGTGGCCGGCCAGCTGAAAGAGCGCGACCGGCTGCAGGCGCTGGCCGACAAGGAATACGGCGCCGACACCGCGCAGCTGGCCGACAAGCTGTCCGCCTTGCGCGCCGAGGCGGATCAACTGAAGGACGGCCTGCGCGATCTGAAAAAGCAGCGTCAGGAAAGCTCGGAACACCTGCAAGCGCTGGAGATAGGCCGCGGCCGTTCGCCGGAGGACGTGCGCCAGTTCAAGGCGGCGCTGGACGAGGCCGGCATCCCGCACGCGATGCTGTCCGACATCGTCGAAGTGATGGATTCCAACTGGCAGGCCGCGGTGGAGGCCCTGCTGCGCGGCTACCGCCATGTGGTGCTGCTGGACCGTGAGTCCGACCGCCGCGAGGCCTGGAAGATAGGCGAGAAGCTGCGTTACCGCCACTTTGTGGTGCCGGAACGCGCCACGCCGCCGCGCGCCAACAAGGGCAGCCTGCTGGAAGTGGTGCGCTTCTCCGCCGACGCGCCGGAGTGGCTGTACCGCCAGATGAACAGCGTGACGCGGGTGGAAAGCGCGAACGAAGGCGCGAACGTCGATGGCGACTGGATCACCCGCGACGGCTACTTCCGCGAACGCCGCGGCGCGCGCCACATCGGCGTGCCCATGCATGAATACGCGTTTGGCGAAGCGGCTCGGCAATCGCGCCTGCTGGCGGTGCGCGATGAGCTGAAACAGCTCAATGTGCGCATCCTGGCCGACGAGGAGCGGCTGGTGGCCGCCACCCGCGAGGCGGCCGGCCTGGCCGAGTACCTGGGCGGCATGGACGCCATCCGCCAGCTGGACAGCCGCGCCGACGAATTCGCCGCGCTGGAATCGCGCAAGGCCGAGTTGGAAGCCGAGATCGCCCGCCAGGGCGCGGCCCTGGCCGACGCCAGCGCCGAGAAGGACGCCGCCGACCAGCGCTACGGCGACGCGCGGCTGGCGCACGACCGCGTCTGCCAGCGCGAGATGGAAACCTTGTCCAAGTACAATCAAAAGCTGCAGGAAGTGGAGCAGGCGCGCCGCCAGCTGCGCCGGCTGATCAGCGAACTGCGCGAGTGGGCGCAGCGCTTGCCTGCCGATGCGCTGGCGCCGGAACATGTGGCGCAGCTGGAAGACGAGTTTGATACCGCCGCCGACGCCAAGCATCAGCTGAACTACCTGGAAGAGAAGCTGCAAAGCGGCGATTGGGAGCAGGATGATTCGGTGCTGGCGCTGAAGGACAAGCTGGTGGAAGACCTGACCTCGCTGGACCGCGAGCGGCAGCGCCGCCAGGGCGAGGTGGACCGCTCGCGCGAGCTGACCGACGAAGCGCGCGCTGCCTACATCGGCAAGCTGCGCGCCACCGTGCGCGCCTACGGCCAGAACGTGAAGCGGCTGGGCGAGCTGGCCGGCATCCAGGTGGAAGTGGAGCTGCCGCAGTTGTCCAACGACGACACGGTGCTGGCCCAGGCCGGGCTGGTGTTGAAGTTCAACTTCGACCAGAAGGGCATGATGGGCATGAACGACGGCGAGGCCTCCGGCGGCCAGCAGGTGATGAAGTCCTTGATCCTGCTGATCGGCCTGATGATGGACGAGTCCAACCCGTCCGGCTTCGTCTTCATCGACGAGCCGTTCGCCCACCTCGACATCTTCAACATCGACCGCGTCGCCGGCTTCCTCAAGGCCACCGAGGCGCAGTATCTGATCACCACGCCCAACACCCACAACATCAACATCTTCGCCCCGTCCGAGCTGACCCTGGTCACGCGCAAGAAGCGGCCCGGCGAAACCTGGGCGCCGCCTATCCTGCAGACGCGGCGGCGGGTGGACAGCGGGGAGCCGCAGGCATAAAGCAGAACGGGGCGGCGAAAGCGGCCCCGTTTTTCATGGATGGCGCGTTTGTTTCCCGGATGGGACAGCCATGCGGAGGGCGATGCGAATGAGCGAGGCTGGCAATCAGTTTCACAGCATCCCGGCCAGTTCCACCAAACTCCCCGTCACCCAATCCTGTTCCGCCATAAGGTCCGTCTGCTGATTGGGACCGAATTCGGGCAGCCAGGGAGTGAAGGTGGTTTGAAAGCTGCAGCGGCGCGTGGCGGCCAGGTCGCCGTTGTGCGCAGACGCCAGGCAGGCGCGCTCCGTTGACATAATGCCCCCGCTTAGGCTTTCAGGTTCTGCTGCGCGAATTCCCAGTTGACCAGCTTGTCCAGCACCGCGTTGACGTAGTCGGCGCGGCGGTTTTGGTAGTCCAGGTAATAGGCGTGCTCCCAGACGTCCACGTTCAATAGAGGCGTCAGGCCAGAGGTGATCGGGTTGTCGGCGTTGCCGGTTTTCACCACCCGCAGCTTGTTGCCATCCTGCACCAGCCAGGCCCAGCCGCTGCCAAACTGCGAGATGGCGGCGCCGGCCAGTAGCTGCTTACAGGCGTCCACGCTGCCGAACGACGCTTCGATCTTCTCGCGCAAGGCTTGCGGCGGCGTGCCGCCGCCCTGGGGCCGCATGCTGCGCCAGTAGAAAGTGTGGTTCCACAGCTGGGCGGCATTGTTGAAGATGGCGGCATCGCCGGCTTGTTTGGCCGAGCGGCTGATGATGTCTTCCAGCGACAGATCGGCGTAGTCGCGGCCGGCGATCAGTTTGTTCAGGTTGTCCAGATAAGCCTTGTGATGTTTGCCGTAGTGGAAGCCCAGGGTGCGGGCGGAGATCACCGGCTCCAGCGCATTGTCGGCATAGGGCAGCGGCGGCAGAACCTGTGCCGACGAGGCGCGGGCGCTGAGGGGGAGGGTGGGCAGCGCCAGCGCGGCCAACGAACCGGCGGCGGCCAGCAGGAAGCTGCGGCGGGACGAGGTGGTCGGGGCGCCGTGGTCTGGGCTGGACATGACTTACTCCTTTACCGTGGACGATGTTTTAGAAGCGCTTTCCCTTGCGCCGGCTTGCCGCACGGGCTGTATGGCCTGCACCGGTGCGGCATGGCTCAGGCTTTGCGCGAGGTTGGGTCGGCGACTCTTAGAGTGGGACAATTTTACCGATTAATCCAGTACGTTGGCATGTTGGAGAGTGTGAAATGGAAAACGCGCACAACCATTTACCAGTCATGGTTGAATTTCACCGGCTTTGCTCCACACTATCGCCATCATTCACCCCAAACGAGGAAGCAAGACATGGCAACCGTAACCCTGCGCGGCAATCCGGTGGAAGTGGCGGGCAAGCTGCCGGCCAAGGGCGAGCAAGCTCCGGCGCTGCAACTGACCGGCGGCGATCTGGCCGAAGTGACGCTGGCCACTTTTGCCAGCAAGCGCAAGATCCTCAATATCTTCCCGAGCGTGGATACCCCGACCTGCGCCACCTCCGTGCGCAAGTTCAATGAAAAAGCCGCCGCGCTGGCCGACACCGTGGTGTTGTGCGTGTCGGCCGACCTGCCGTTCGCGCAGAAGCGTTTCTGCGGCGCCGAAGGCATCGAAAACGTGGTGACGCTGTCCACCTTCCGCAACGGCGGCTTTGCCGAAGCGTATGGCGTCAAGCTGGCTTCCGGCCCGCTGGCCGGCCTGACCGCCCGCGCCGTGGTGGTGCTGGATGCCGACAACAAGGTGCTGCACAGCCAGCTGGTGGGCGAGATCGCCGACGAGCCGGACTACGCCGCCGCCCTGGCCGCGCTGTAAATCGGCAAGCAGGCAAAGAAAAAGCCGACCCATCCGGGTCGGCTTTGTTTTTGAGCGAAGGATAGGGAGGCTTAGCCGCGCTGGCCGGCCAGCTTGCCAGCGGACTCGCCGTCCTGCTGCATGGCTTCCACCATCGCCGGATCGTGCTCGTCGCGCAGGTAGCGGGTGTACCAGCCGCTGTTGACGCCCCAGTAGTAGAAGCCCAGCGAGGCCGCGGCCACCACGGCCATGTCGATGCCGTAAGGCAGGATGCCGATGCCGCCGAAGTCGGCGCTGCCTATCCACGACAGCAAGGCCATCGCCGGCAGATACAGCACCATCCACAGCGCGCCTTTCAGCTCGCGGCCGAACTCCGGCCAGCCGGCCTTGGCCTGGTACCAGAAGTACACCGGCAGGGCCGCCACGATCAGGAAGATGATGTGGCCGGTCAGCGGCCAGCGCGCCCAGTACAGCACCAGCGAGGCGCAGACGAAGGCGAACGGCGCGATCAGGCTCAGGCCGGCCAGGCGCAGCGGACGCGGCAGATCCGGCGCGCAGCGGCGCAGCGCGGCCACGCTGATCGGGCCGGTCAGGTAGGAGATCACGGTGGCGACCGAGATCACCGCCGCCAGCGTGCCCCAGCCGCGGAAGAAGAACAGGAACACGAAGGACACCGCCAGATTGAACCACATCGCCGGGCGCGGAATGCGGTACAGCGGGTGGATGCGGCCGAAGATCTCCGGCATGGTGCCGTTGCGCTGCATGCCGTAGATCATGCGCGAGGTGGTGGCCATATAGGTGGCGCCGGTGCCGCTGGGGCTGACGAAGGCGTCAAAATACAGGGTCATCATCAGCCAGTTCAAACCCAGGGCCATGGCTAGCTGGGCGAACGGGGAGCTGAAGTCCAGGCCTTTCCAGCCGTGGGCCAGATCGCTGGGCGACAGCGCGCCGAGGAAGGCGACCTGCAGCGCGACGTAGATCACCGCCGCCAGCAGGATGGAGCCGACCACGCCGAACGGCACGCTCTTGCCCGGATTGCGGGCCTCGCCGGCCAGATTGATCGGGCTTTGGAAGCCATTGAAGCTGAACACGATGCCGCTGGTGGCCACCGCCGTCATCACGCTGGCCCAGCCGAACGGCGCGAAGCCGCCCAGCGCCGGATTGTTCAGGTTTTCCGAATGGAAGCCGCTATAGATCAGCGCGGCCACCGTCAGCGCGGGCACGATCACCTTGAACACGGTGATGGCGCTGTTGGCCTTGGCGAACAGCTTGACGCCCCAGTAGTTGAGCATGAAATAGACGACCACCAGCACGGCGGAGAAGGACAGGCCGACGGTGCTCAGCTCGCCGTTGCTGTACAGATCGTGGGCCCAGGGATAGGGCCAGGTGCTCATGTATTGCACCGAGGCCTCGGCCTCGATCGGAATCACCGATACGATGGCGATCCAGTTGGCCCAGGCGGCGATGAAGCCGAGCAAGGAACCGTGCGAGTAGCGGGCATAGCGCACCATGCCGCCGGATTCCGGGAACATGGCGCCGAGTTCGGCGTAGCTCAGGGCGATGGAAAGAATGATCACCATGCCGACGATCCAGGCGACGATGGCGGCCGGGCCGGCGATCTGCGCGGCGTGGGCGGCGCCGAACAGCCAGCCGGAGCCGATGATGGAGCCAAGACCGGTCAACATCAGCGCGATCGGGCCGATGTGGCGGGAGTGTTGGTGTTGCAAGGGCGAATCTCCTGTCAATTTCGTGGTGGAGGGCAACAGTCGTCCCTGGCTGGCGCGCGCGCGCCTTGCCGGAGGAGGGTGTTGCCCACAGTGCCGGGTAGCCCGGTCTTCTGGAATGTCGCCTGCGCGGGGCAGGCAGTGCCTGGAAGGCAGGCGCGTCATCACGCTTGCCGAGTGAGGTGGGCGGGGATTGGCTGCGCCGCAGCCGAATACGACTCGCCACCGGGGATGGCCGGCGGATTGTAACGCAGTGTGAATGCTCTATGCCAGCGTTTGCTTATATGTAATGCAATCTTTTTGTCACAATCGAGGGCTACACTCGCGGCTTCCTCTTGTGTATGCAGTGCCTGCCATGTCTTTGATTAAACGCCTGTGGCTGACCATTTCCTTCACGCTCGCCAGCCTGGCGCTGGTGATGGCGGTCACCGGGCAGCAGCTTTATTCCTTTACCCAGCATGTCGATCGCTACACCCGCCTGCAGCGGCTGAGCAGCAATCTGCAGCAGTTGAAGGCCGTTTCTCTGTCGTTTTCCCGCGCCGATCCCTTACTGCCGGAAACCGCTGTCCGCCTGAAGCAGGCGCAGCGCCAAGTGGGCATATTGCAGGATGAAATCCTGGCCAGCCTGCCGGATGCGGATCGCCAGGCTTTTGCCGGCGTATTGCGCGGCCATTGGCAGGAATATGTTCGCAATCTGGGAAGCGCCATCCACATCGCCGAGACCGCGCCGCAGGACGCGCTGTCGATACCGGAGCAGGCGTATCTGAATGACCTGGTGCCGCTGGCCGCCGAGATTGATCGCCAGCTTGCCCGCCGCGACGGCGAACTGCTGCAGGAGAAGGCCGCGCTGGCGACCGCGCTGGCTTGGCTCGCGCCGTTGATCTTGGGGCCGCTGGCCTTGGCCAGCGCGTTGGTGGTGCTGATTCAGCTCACGCTGGCGCGCCGCTTGAAGCGCCACTTGTTGGCGATGGCGCGGGCGGCGGATGCGCTGAGCGAGGGCAATCTGGCGGTGCGTCTGCCGGACCAGGGCCAGGACGAGCTGGCGCACGCCGCTTCGCGCATCAACCGTTTTCTGGACCGGCTGGCCAGCCTGTTGGACGAGGTCAGGCTGCATGCCGGCAACAATCTGCGCGACAGCCAGCGCCTGCAGCTGTTGACGCGCAAGAGCGCCGACGCCAGCCAGCAGCAGACCGGCAAGAGCCGGCTGTGCAACGACGCGGCGGCCGAAATCGCCGATCACGCCGAACAGGTGGCGCAGCATATCGAGGCCGCGCTGGACAATTCGCGCAGCGCCGCCACGGCCACCGCCCAGGCCAGACGGCAGGGCGAGTGCAACGCCGACGCCATGCGGCAGCTGGCGGAGCGCATAGACTACGCCACGCTGGAAATGCAGGAGCTGAGCCTAGCGGTGGGCGCCATTTCCCAAATCAGCTCGCTGATCCGCGACGTGGCGGATCAGACCAATCTGCTGGCGCTGAACGCGGCGATTGAAGCCGCCCGCGCCGGCGAGGCCGGCCGCGGCTTCGCCGTGGTGGCGGACGAGGTGCGCAAGCTGTCGGAAAGCACCGCCAACGCCACCGGCGCGATTTTCGGCAGCCTGCAGAAGATGGAACGCGCCAAGGGCGCGCTGGGCGAGGCGATTGCCGCCACCGGCAGCGCCAGCCGCGACAGCCAGGCGTCGCAACAGGCGCTGGACGCCGCGCTGGGCCTGGTGGATGACGCGCTGGGCCGCCTGGGCGTGTTGATGGAAGACATCGGCACCGCGCGCGAGCTGCAGGCCCGCGCCGGCGGAACCATCCGTCAGCACGGCCACGAGCTGGCCAGCCTGGCGCATGACATCGAAAGCCAGATGGAGGCGGCGGAGCCGCTGATGCTGCAATTGGCGCAGTCGGCCGGCGGCCTGGGGCAGGCGCTGGCCTGGTTCCGTCTGCCGAACCAAGAGCCGGCGGCGGCACAGGCGGGCAAGCCGTTCCGCGCGCCGCTCCCGCGCGCGGCGTGAGTCTCAGCCGCGGCGGGGGAACGACACCGGCGCCGGCTTGCGCCGCACCACCACGGTACGCGCAAGCTTGTCGTGCCAGCCTTGTTTGCGCGGATCGATCCCCACCCAGACGATTCCCAGGCAGAATGGGATGATGGCGACGAAATAGCCCAGATAGCGCAGCGCCGCCTGACCCGGCGTCAGCGGGCCGCCGCTGTCGGCGTCCACCACCTTGGCGCCCAGCATCATCTTGCCGGGCGTGGCGCTCTTGTAGATCCAGAACAGGATGACGGCCACGGCCGGCAGCAGGTAGTTGATCAGGAATTCGCCCAGGCTGCCCAGGCCGGCCATTTCGGTTAGGCTGGGCATCGCATCGGCCAGTTGCGGAGCCTCGCGCCGGGCCAGCAGCCACCATAGCGGCGCCGACACGATCAGCAGCAGCACGGTGTCCACCAGGCTGGCCAGCGCTCTGGCCCAGAAGCCGACGTATTCCAGTTCCTCATCGAGGTCGCTTGCCATCGCTCAGTCCTCCAGGTTGACCTTGTGCTTGTCCGCCACGCGCAGGTAGTGCTCGGCGGAATACTTGAAGTAGGCCAGTTCCTGTTCGGTCAGCGCGCGCGCCTGTTTGACCGGATTGCCCAGATAGAGATAGCCGGATTGCAGCCGCTTGCCCGGCGGCACCAGGCTGCCGGCGCCGACCAGCACCCGGTCCTCGATCACCGCGCGGTCCAGCACGATGCTGCCGATGCCGATCAGCACCTCGTCGCCTATGGTGCAGCCGTGCAGCGTGACGTGGTGGCCGATGGTGACGTGCTTGCCTATGATCAGCGGCGCGCCGTGCGGATCGGCCGCGGTCTTGTGGCTGACGTGCAGCATGGCGTGGTCCTGCACATTGCTGTTCTCGCCGATGTGGATATGGTTGACGTCGCCGCGGATCACCGCGCACGGCCAGACGGACGCGCCTTTTTCCAGCTTCACCTCGCCTATCACCACCGCGGCCGGGTCGATATAACAGCCGGCGGCGATGGCGGGACGGTGGCCGTCGTAGGGGCGGATATTGCTTTTCATCGTTTCGTCCTTATTTCTGCAATGATGCATTGTGCCGGGCACGCGCCGCGGCAGGCAAATTCCTTTATCATATCGGCCCCACTGAACAGGACGTTGAAGCCATGAGCCAGAATCCCCTACTCGATTTTTCCGGTTTGCCGCGTTTTGAAGAAATCCGCCCCGAGCACATCGGCCCCGCCATCGATGTCCTGCTGGAAGAAGCGCGCGCCACCGTGGCCAGGCTGACGGCCGAAACCGGCGAACCGAGCTGGGACAACTTCGTTTCGCCGCTGACCGACGCCACCGAGCGCCTGTCGCGCGCCTGGGGCGTGGTGGGGCATTTGAACGCCGTGGTCAATACGCCGGAGCTGCGCGACGCCTACAACGCCAACATCCCGCGCATTTCGGTGTTCTGGACCGAGATGGGGCAGAACCTGGATCTGTTCGCCCGCTTCAAGGCGCTGGCAGCCAGCGCGGAGCATGCGTCCTATGGCGCGGCGCGCAAGAAGATCATCGAGAACGATCTGCGCGATTTCCGCCTGTCCGGCGCCGAGCTGGAGGCCGCGGCCAAGGAGCGTTTCGCCGCGATCCAGACCCGCCTGGCCGAGCTGTCCGCCAAGTTCGAACAGAACGTGCTGGACGCGACCGACGATTTCAGCCTGATCATCCACGACAAGGCCGAGCTGGCCGGCGTGCCGGAAGATTCGCTGGAAATGTTCGCCGCCGCGGCAGAGGGCGACGGCAAGACCGGCTACAAGATCACCCTGCAGTTCCCGTTCTATTTCCCCGTGCTGCAGTATGCCGACAACCGCGCGCTGCGCGAGAAACTGTATCAGGCTTATGTGCAGCGCGCGTCGGAGTTCGGCCCGGCCGAGCGCGACAACGGCCCCATCATCCGCGAGAAGCTGAAGCTGGCGCGCGAAGAGGCGCAGCTATTGGGCTTCGCCAATTTCGCCGAGCTGTCGCTGTTCACCAAGATGGCGGAAAGCCCGGAGCAGGTGATCGCCTTCCTGCGCGATCTGGCGGCCAAGGCCAAGCCGTTTGCGGCGAAGGACCGCGAAGAGCTGGAAGCCTTCGCCAAGACCGAGTTGGGCATCGCCGAACTGCAGGCCTGGGACCTGGCTTACGCGGCGGAAAAGCTGCGCGTCGCCCGCTACGCGTTCTCCGAGCAGGAGGTGAAGCAATACTTCCCCGAGGGCAAGGTGATCCAGGGCCTGTTCGGCGTGGTGGGCAAGCTGTTCGGCGTGGAAGTGCGCGAAAGCCGCGCCCCGGTATGGCATGCCGATGTGCGCTTCTACGACATCGTGAAGGATGGCGAGCTGCTGGGCAGCTTCTATTTCGACCTGTACGCCCGCGACGGCAAGCGTTCCGGCGCCTGGATGGACGACGCGCGCGGCCGCCGCAAGAACGGCGGCGCGCTGCAGACGCCGGTGGCCTACCTGACCTGCAACTTCACCCGACCGGTCGGCGACAAGCCGGCGCTGTTCACGCACGACGAAGTGATCACGCTGTTCCACGAATTCGGCCATGGTCTGCACCACATGCTGACCCGCGTCGACGAGCTGGGCGTGTCCGGCATCAACGGCGTGGAATGGGACGCGGTGGAGCTGCCCAGCCAGTTCCTGGAAAACTTCGCCTGGGAATGGGACGTGCTGCAGGGCATGACCGCCCACGTCGATAGCGGCGAAGCGCTGCCGCGCGCCTTGTACGACAAGATGCTGGCCGCCAAGAACTTCCAGAGCGGCATGGCCACGGTGCGCCAGTTGGAGTTCGCCCTGTTCGACCTGACGCTGTACAGCAGCTTCGACGCCGACAACGGCGACTGGCTGGCGCTGCTGGACGAGGTGCGGCGCGAGGTGGCGGTGAACTTCCCGCCGGCTTACAACCGCTTCCCCAACAGCTTCGGCCACATCTTCGCCGGCGGCTACGCGGCGGGCTACTACAGCTACAAGTGGGCGGAGGTGCTGTCGGCCGACGCCTACGCCGCCTTCGAGGAAGCGGGCGGCGCCAATCCGGAAACCGGCAAGCGCTTCTGGAATGAAATTCTGGCCGTCGGCGGCAGCCGCCCGGCGCTGGAATCGTTCCGCGCCTTCCGCGGCCGCGACCCGCAAATCGACGCCTTGCTGCGCCATTCCGGCATGGTGGCGGAGTCCGCGTAAAAAAAGTTGGAATTGTTGGAACTCCCCCGGAACCGGCTTGCTCTAATCCCTTGCTCAGGGTTGTCTTCCGGAGCAGCAAGCGAGCCAGACGCGTATCAGGGGTAGTGATATAGTGTCTATTCCACGCCTCCGCACCAGCGGAGGCGTTTTTTTTGCCCAAGGCCCCTGCACAGCCGCGCGCGCGGCTGCTAAGGTGTCGGCCTTTAGCCTGTCATTTGGAGAGCCCGCCGATGCGTTTTGCCACCTGGAACGTCAACTCCCTGAAAGTTCGCCTGCCGCAGGTGCTGCAATGGCTGGCCGATAGCGGCGTCGAAGTGCTGTGCCTGCAGGAATTGAAGATGGACCAGGACGCCTTCCCGCTGGCGGAGATCGAAGCCGCAGGCTATCGCGCGGTCTGGTTCGGCCAGAAGACCTATAACGGCGTGGCCATCCTCGCCAAAGCGCCGCTGGAGATGACGGACGTGGTGTCCGGCATTCCCGGCTACGGCGACGAGCAGCGGCGCGTGATCACCGCCACCATCGCTGGCGTGCGTGTGATCTGCGCCTATTTCGTCAACGGCGAGGCGGTGGACTCGCCCAAGTACCCGTACAAGCTGGAGTGGCTGTCCAAGCTGGAGGGGCATGTCGCCGCCGAACTGGCCCGGCATCCCAACTTGCTGCTGCTGGGCGATTACAACATCGCGCCGGAGGACCGCGACGTTTATGACCCCGAGGGCTGGCATGAGCAAGTGCTGTGCAGCACGCCGGAGCGCGAGGCCTTCCGCCGCCTGATCGCCCTGGGCCTGTCGGACAGCTTCCGGCTGTTCAATCAGGAGGACAAGCAGTACAGCTGGTGGGACTACCGCCAGATGATGTTCCGCCGCAACAAGGGCGTGCGCATCGACCATATCCTGGTCAGCGACGCCCTGAAAGCCCGCGCGCAGTCCTGCGAGATCGACAAGGCGCCGCGCAAGTGGGAGCGCCCGTCCGACCATACCCCGGTGGTGCTGACGCTGGCCGACTGATTCTGGCTGTCGAGCGTTGCCTGTGCGGCCCGGCTTGCGCCGGGCCGTTTGTTTTGGCGCAAGCCTGCGGCGTTTAGCCTGGTTGCGCCGGCGCGCGTCGCCTATAGATAGCGATGGCGTCCGCGGCAGGGCGTCGGCGAAGTCTATAAATACAAATGGAATATGCCTTCCGCGTGCTTGGGCCAAGGTTTGGCCTGGCTCAAGCCGCAAGGCCTGCGCGCTTGCTAAGCTGTTTCCATCACTCATAGCCGGTAACCCACCATGACCACACTGCACACGCGTACCAGCACAGGCGATCCCTACTACCAGGACGTACCCGGCTATATGACCGAGGTGTACGACTGGGCTTATGTCAATCCGCGCAAGGCCAGGCTGCTGGACCACAAGCTGGTGGTGCGCACGCTGCTGTTCGGCAATGACCAACGGCTGATGCGGGCCTATCTCGATGAAATCCGTCCCGGCGAAAAAGTGTGGCAGGTGGCGCATGTCTACGGCGACCTGGTGCAGCGCGCCGCCGAGCGTGTCGGCGAGGAGGGCCGCTTCACATTGACCGACATCACGCCCATCCAGGTGGAGCTGGCCGAAGGCAAGCTGGCCGCCAACGGCCAGGCCGCGGTGGTGCGCGCCGATGCCGCCCGCTATCAGCCGGAACAGCAACAGGACCTGGTGTGCAGCTTCTTCCTGCTGCACGAGGTGCCGGAAAACATGAAATCCGCCATTGTCGACAATATGCTGGCCCAGGTGGCGCCGGGCGGGCGGGCGATGTTCGTCGATTACCATCGTCCCGCGCCATGGCAGCCCATAGGCTGGCTGTTGAAGTGGGTCAATCGCGTGCTGGAGCCGTTTGCCGAGGCGCTGTGGCGCAACGGCATCGACAGTTACGCGCGCGAGGCGGATCGTTTTGCGTGGAGCAAGCGCACCGTGTTCGGCGGGGTGTACCAGATCGTGCTGGCGCGCCGCAAAGATTGACGCAGCGGCATGTACGTAGCGTTACACGGCCTTACATCCAACTAACAGACGGCGGGAAGGGGCAGGGCTAGGATACGTCTCAAGGAAACACCAAACACGGTGCCTGGCGGAGAGATTCCCTCCGCAACCGATCTGGAGATGAATCATGAAAAAGCTGACCCTTCTTGCCCTGTCCGCCGTTTTTGGCCTGAGTTCCGCCGCCGGCTTCGCCGCTGACGCCGCCCTGGCTTCCGCCCCGGCCGCCAAGGTCGCTCCGGCCGCCAAGAAAGCCGAAAAGAAAGCCCCGGCCAAGATCCACCACGCCAAGAAGGCTGAAAAAGTCACCGCTTCCGCTCAAAAAGCGCAAGCCGCCAAGGCCGACGCCTCGGCTCCGGCCAAGGCCGCGAAGAAAAAAGTCGGCGTGAAGAAGCACGCTTCCGCTCCGGCCGCCCAGAAGGCCCAGGCCGCCAAGGCTGACGCTTCCGCGCCGAAGGCCAAGAAGGCTCACAAGCACGCTGCCAAGAAGCACGAAGCTTCCGCCCAGAAGGCGCAAGCCGCCAAGGCCGACGCTTCCGCTCCGGTAGCCAAGAAGAGCCACAAGCACCACGGCAAGAAGCACGTAGCCAAGAAGGAAGCTTCCGCCGCTCAAAAGGCTCAGGCCGCCAAGGCTGACGCTTCCGCGCCGAAGGCCAAGAAGGCTCACAAGCACGCTGCCAAGAAGCATGAAGCTTCCGCCCAGAAGGCTCAAGCCGCCAAGGCCGACGCTTCCGCCCCGATGGCCAAGAAGAGCCACAAGCACCACGGCAAGAAGCACGTAGCCAAGAAGGAAGCTTCCGCCGCTCAAAAGGCTCAGGCC
>NZ_JAUCGU010000038.1:0-14929 GCF_059916625.1 Chromobacterium sp. CCUG 76385 | reverse complement strand
GAAGGCTCACAAGCACGCTGCCAAGAAGCATGAAGCTTCCGCCCAGAAGGCTCAAGCCGCCAAGGCCGACGCTTCCGCTCCGGTAGCCAAGAAGAGCCACAAGCACCATGGCAAGAAGCAACACAAGGCCGCCGCTTCGGCAGCCAAGTAATAAAACCAGATCGCATCTGGCTCGCACAAAAACTGGGGAGGCTTCGGCCTCCCTTTTGTTTTGCGCGGCGTCTGGATACGGCAAGCGGCCCGTTCCGGCCTGCGTAAAGAAACAGCCCCGCGGCGCAAGCCGGCGGGGCTGTTTGCATTCCGCGCGGGGCGGAGGATTACTTCTCGACGAAGGCGCGCTCGATCGCGTAATCGGCGGGATCGCCCATGCGCGGCGATTCCTTGAAACCCATGCCGTTCAGGATTTCGCACAGGTCATGCAGCATGCTCGGGCTGCCGCAGATCAGCACGCGGTCGTGTTCCGGATTCAGCTGCGGCAGGCCGATGTCGGCGCACAGCTTGCCGCTGGTGATCAGGTCGGTCAGGCGGCCCTGATTGCGGAACGGCTCGCGGGTGACGGTCGGGTAGTAGATCAGCTTTTCCTTGACCATATCGCCGAAGAATTCGTTTTCCGGCAGTTCCTTGGTGATGTAGTCGTGGTAGCCCAGCTCGCTGACCCAGCGCACGCCGTGGGTCAGGATCACTTTGTCGTAACGCTCGTACACGTCCGGGTCCTTGATGATGGACATGAACGGGGCGAGGCCGGTGCCGGTGGACAGCAGATACAGGTTCTTGCCCGGCAGCAGATTGTCCTGCACCAAGGTGCCGGTGGGCTTCTTGCTGATCAGCACGGTGTCGCCAACCTGCAGGTGCTGCAGTTTGGAAGTCAGAGGACCATCCTGCACTTTGATGCTGTAGAACTCCAGGTGCTCCTCGTAGTTGGAGCTGACGATGGAGTAGGCGCGCATCAGCGGCTTGCCGTTGACTTCCAGGCCTATCATCACGAACTGGCCGTTGATGAAGCGCAAACCCGCGTCGCGGGTGCAGGTGAAGCTGAACAGCGTGTCGTTCCAGTGGTGGACGGACAGGACTTTTTCAGCGGTCAGATTGGGAGAAGACATATGTCGCGCAGCTCACTCAATAAAGATCGGAATCATGTTGCGTTGCAAGGATTTTAACCCGTTTGCCGTTCCCCTGCTCAGTTCCTGCGGCTTCGGGCGTTGTATGGCGGCGCGAGACGTGCTCGCGCGGGCCGTTTGTGCTTGGGATGACGCCAGGGCGGCTGCCGAGACGCGATCGTGATGGCATCGCTCTGCCAGACGGCAGGACGCGACTGTCGCATGGTACCGGACGGACTGGCCATGGTGGAAGATCGTTTGCTGATTTTTTTAGCACTAACCGTTATTTTGATCAGTGTCATTGTAATGAATTTTTCATAAAGACAGAGGGCGTCCCGGTGTTGGGACGCCCTCCGGATGACGACGGGGACGAAACATCGATTTCGCGCTCGGCTTAAAGCTTGCGGTTCCGGGCGCGAACCCTACTAGAGTCACTACGGCATGCGCTCTACGCGCCGCCGCCTGGAAGGAAACTGCAGATTGCCGGTACTGTTGGGTTTTTCGATACTCTACTGCCGGCACATCCTGCGCCCTGTCATGGGTGCGAATACGGGAAAAAGCTTCCCGCGGGGATCATCTCTGTTGTCCGTCTTCAGCTGTGGTGTCTCTACGTCATGTCTGGCCGGCCGGCGGCCTCTGGATCATACCGTGCATCCGTCTTGGACGCTGTTTGGGGCACTGCAGGCACCTTACGGTGCCGACTGGCGCTATGTGTTCGGGCGCAGTCGCAGTGCCGAATCGAGAGTAAGGTTGCCGGTGGTCAACGTCTGACTCATCCTGTCTCCTCCCTGTTGCTGCGACTTTATCAATATAGTGCTTACAGATTGTGAAGCAAGTATTTCTTGTCGTGGCGGATCGTCTCAATCCTGCGCCGGGCTGACCGTCGCGGCCGTGACCGGGTTGGGCCGCAGATGCGATTCAAACTGGCGGCTGGCCGCCTGCCAGGAATAGCCTTCGGCGACGCGGCGCACATGGTCGCGGTCAATGTCCAGCGCCTGCAGGCAGGCCGCGCGCAAATCCCAGTCCAGCACGCCGGCGCCGGAATCGCCGATCACATCCAGCGGGCCGGCCACCGGGAAGGCGGCAACCGGCGTGCCGCAGGCCATCGCCTCCAGCAGCACCAGGCCGAAGGTGTCGGTCAGGCTGGGAAACACGAATACGTCGGCGGCGCGGTAGAAGCGCGCCAGCTCGTTCTGCGGAAAGACGCCGGCGAAGTGCACGTCCGGATACTGCTGCTTCAGCCTGGGCAGCAACGGGCCATCGCCGACCACCCATTTGCAGCCGGGCAGGTCCAGTTTGAGGAAGGCCTCGATATTCTTTTCCACCGCCACCCGGCCAATGTAAACGAAGCGCGGCGGGATGGATTCATCCAGCCGCTGGCGCTCGCCCGGGCTGAACATTTCGGTGTCGACGCCTCGGCTCCACAGCTTGACGTTGTCAAAGCCGCGCGCTTCCAGATCGTTGGCGATGGAGCGGGTGGGCACCATCACCGCCTGCGAGGCACCGTGGAAGCGCCGCATCCAGGCATAGCTGATGGGTAGCGGCAGGCGGCAGCGCGCGTGGATGTATTCCGGGAACCGGGTGTGATAGGCGGTGGTGAAGGCCAGGCCTTCGCGCAGGCAGAAGCGGCGGGCAGCCAGGCCCAGCGGCCCTTCGGTGGCGATGTGTATGGCGTCGGGAGCGAAGCCGGCGATGCGATGCGCCACCTGGCGGTAGGGCAGCAGCGACAAGCGGATGTCCGGGTAAGTGGGGCAGGGCAGGGTGCGGAACTCCAGCGGCGTGATCATATTGATCTGATGGCCGAAGCCGTCCAGCTCGCGCACGGTTTCGGTCAGCGAGCGGACTACGCCGTTGACCTGCGGCTTCCAGGCGTCGGTGATGATCATGATGCGCATGAGGATTCCTCCGTGGCGATGGTGGGCGGGGCGATGTCTTGCTGCTCGGCCGTTTTAGGCGAGGCCAGCGCGGTCCAGTGCAGCACTTGCAGCGTGCCGTCCGGATGTTCAACCAGCGCCGACAGGCTTTCCACCCAGTCGCCGCAGTTGCCGTACAGGATGCCGTCTATCATCCGCACTTCCGGCTTGTGAATGTGGCCGCATACCACGCCGTCAAAGCCGCGCCGCCTGGCTTCGCCGGCGACAATGCTTTCGAACTGGCTGATGAAGTTGACCGCGTTTTTCACCTTGTGCTTCAGGTACTGCGACAGAGACCAATACGGCAGGCCCAGCCGGGTGCGCACCCAGTTGAAGCCGCGGTTCAGCTCAAGGATCAGCGTGTAGAGGTTGTCGCCCAGATAAGCCAGCCACTTGGCGTACTGGATCACGCCGTCGAATTCGTCGCCATGCAGCACCAGGAGCCGCCGGCCGTCGGCGGTGACGTGTTCGGCCTCGTGGCGGATGGCGATGCCGCCGAAGTCCAGTCCGCAGTATTGGCGCGCGGCCTCGTCGTGGTTGCCGGGGACGTAGATCACCTGGCAGCCCTTGCGCGCCTTGCGCAGCAGCTTCTGCACCACGTCGTTGTGGCTCTGCTTCCAGTACCAGGATTTTTTCAGTTGCCAGCCGTCCACGATGTCGCCGACCAGGTACAGATAGTCGGATTCGTGTTCGCGCAGGAAGTCGAGCAGGTGGTCCGCCCGGCAGCCCGCGGTGCCGAGATGGACATCGGAAATCCAGATGCTGCGCAGGCGGCGGGGGACTTCGGGAGCGGAGTCTGGCTGCATGGCAAGTCCGTGGGCCTAGGTGATAATCCATGCTGCAATGATGAAGTGACAGGCAAATGAGACTTTGTTGACAAGCATGTGAAGCGCCGGGACGGCGGCGGCGTATTCTTGGTTTGCCTGGCGCGCCGCGCGTCGTCGGCAAGGTTGCTGGCCGCGCTTAAGCATCATTTAAGCTGGCGGTGAGATAAGAAAGGCGATACGGGGAGGAGCGATGCGGATACTGCTGGTGGAGGACGACGGCCAGATCGGCGACGGCTTGCGCATGGGTTTGCGGCAGCTCGGCTTTGTGGTGGATTGGCTGCAGGATGGCTTGCAGGCGCGCGACGCGCTGTCCGCCGCGCCGTATGACGCCGCCGTGCTGGACCTGGGTTTGCCCGGCCTGGACGGCATGGCCATTCTGGCCGCGTGGCGGCACCAGGGCAGCGATGTGCCGGTGCTGGTGCTGACCGCGCGCGACGCGCTGGCGGATCGCGTCGGCGGCTTGGACGCCGGCGCCGACGACTATCTGGCCAAGCCCTTCGCCTTGGCCGAAGTGGCGGCCAGGCTGCGCGCCCTGCATAGACGGCGCCAAGGCATGAGCCAGCCGCTGTTGAGTCATGGCCGGCTCACGCTGGACCCGGTCGGCCGCGTGGCGACGCTGGACGGCGCGCCGCTGGAGCTGACGGCGCGGGAATTGGCCTTGCTGGAGTTGCTGCTTTGCAACAGAGGGCGCGTGCTGCCGCGCGAGCGGATAGAGGAAAAGTTGTACGGCTGGGGGCAGGAGCTGGAAAGCAATGCGCTGGAAGTGCACGTCCATCACCTGCGCAAGAAGCTCGGCGCCGGCTTCATCCGCACGCTGCGCGGCATCGGCTATACGCTGGGAGACCCGGCGTGAGGCGGCCGGCCAGCCTGCAGGCCAGGCTCTTGCTGGTGTTGCTGCTGATCGTGCCTGTCACCTGGCTGGCGGCGTCGGCCGCCGCGGTGTGGCTGGCGCAGCGCGAGGTCGATGAATTGTTCGATACCCAGATGGCGCAGTTCGCCCGCCAATTGCTTGCCATCGATGTCCATAATGCGGCGCCGGACGACACGCCCAAGCTGAAGCACTTGCTGCATGGCGCCGACGCGGGGCGCATGGACAATGGCGATCTGGGTTTGGCGGTATGGGACCGACAAGGCAACCGGCTGTTGTGCGACGGCCGCGGCCGCCGCTTCGATTATCAGCCCAGCCGGCGCGGCTTCTACGACGAGCCCGGCAAGGACCGGCATCATGATTGGCGGATGTTGTATCTGCTGTCCGCCGATGGAAGCCGGCAGGTCGCGGTGGGCCAGAAGCTAGGCCTGCGGCAGGAAATGGTGTGGAGCGTGGTCACGGCGCAGTTGCTGCCATGGCTGATCGGCCTGCCCTTGATGCTGCTTGCCATCCTGTTCGCGCTGCGGCGCGAGCTGGCGCCCTTGCGCAAGCTGGCCGCCGTCATCGCCGCGCGCGCGCCGGACGACCACAGCCCGGTCCGCGCCGACGTGCCGCAGGAAGTGCAGCCCCTGCTGCGTTCGCTGAACGCGCTGTTTGGCCGCATGGGGCAGATGCTGGAGCACGAGCGGCGATTCACCGCCGACGCCGCGCATGAGTTGCGCACGCCGCTGGCGGCGCTGCGCGTCCAGGCGGAAGTGCTGGAATTGATGCCGGACGATGCCGGCCGCCGTCATGCCCTGGCCCAGCTGCAGCTGGGCATCTCGCGCGCCGGCCGTTTGGTGGAGCAGCTGCTCGCCCTGTCGCGGCTCGACCCGCTGCAACAGCCGCAGCAGCGGGCGCGGCTGGATTGGCAGCGCTTGATCGAGCATATGCTGGCGGAGCTGTCGCCGCTGGCCGAGCAGGTGGAGTGGCGGCTGGACTGGCGTTGCGCGCCGGAGGCGGCGCTGCCGCTGTTTGGCGATGAGGCCTTGCTGGGGCTGATGTTGCGCAATCTGTTGGAAAACGCCTGCCGTTATGGGCCGGCCGATGGCGTGGTGACGGTGAGGCTGGAGCGGGACGCGGTCAGCGTGCTGGATCAGGGGCCGGGCATCCCGCCGCAGTGGCTGGCGCGGGTGCGCGAGCGTTTCTTCCGCCCGCCGGGCCAGCAGCAGGCCGGCAGCGGCCTGGGCCTGTCCATTGTCGAACGCATCGCCGAACTGCACGGCCTGCGGCTGGTGTTGCGCAACCGGCCCGAGGGCGGCCTGGAGGCGAGGTTGGAGCGGACGGCGTGACTGCGACAATCTGCCGCACGCCGCCGGCTGGATGCTGGTTTATGCTGTGAATATCCCGGCGCGACAGGCTCCGGGCAGACAAAGGTTGCAAGCCCGCTTTGACCGGCGGGCTTCTTTTTGCCTGCGCGTCAGCTCGCGCGCTTGGCGTAGGCGGCCGGGTCCATGTCCCGCACCTCGCAGCTGATGGCCGCATCATGGACAGCCTGGACCAGTTGTTCGATGGCGGGATGGCGGGCCAGGTCGGCTGAGCATTCGATGACGCAATGCGGCATCTTGAGTATTCCGTGAAGTTGATCAGTCGGCGCTCACGCCGAAGCGCATGCGCCAGAACAGGGCGTTGCACACGCCGCCGGCCATCGCGCCCAGATAGATGGTCATCCAGTCGTTATACAGCAGCGGCTCCGCCACCCGGGCGTACAGCAGCGTGATCACGCTGCCGCTGAAGGCGCCCGGCATGAAGGCGACCAGCAGCAGCAGCCAGGCCGGCCACTGCCGCTGCCAGCGCGCCACCGGTCCTGCCAGGATGATGCGCAACAGGCACAGCAGCAGGCCGAAGATCAGCGCTGGCACCGCGCCCATCAGGTAGGCCATCATCGGCACCACGCCGCTGGCCAAGAGCGCCACCAGCGGGCCGAGCAGGATGAACAGCGTCAGGCCGCAGGCCAGGATTTTCAGATAGGGAGTCTTCATCCGCTTTTGGCACAGGTCTAAAGGCAGACAGCGTAGCAGACTGGCCGGCCGGCGACGAGTGCAGCCATCATCGGCGCGCGGCGAACGGGTCGGCCAGCCGCGGATCGCGCGTCAGCGTGTCGTCGGTCAGGGTTTTCAGGAAGGCGACGATGTCGGCCTGCTCCGCCGCGCTCAGCCGGATGCGGTCGATGGCGGCGTCTTTCCACGGGTTGCGCCGGCCGTCGCCGCCTTTGGCGCCGCGGCGGCCATGCTCGGCGTGGACGCGCACCGCCTCTTCCAGCGTCGCCACGCTGCCGTCGTGCATATACGGCGCGGTGAGGGCGACATTGCGCAGGCTGGGGCTGCGGAAGCGGCCCATGTCGGCGGGCTGGCCGCTCAGCTCCAGCGCGCCGCGGTTGGGAAACGGATAGCCGCCCTTGCCATCCGTGTTGTAGAGGCCGATGTTGTGGAAGGGCAGGCCCTCGCCGTGGCCGGCCATCTGGTCGTCGAAATCCGGGCTGCCATGGCAGCGCAGGCACTGGCCTTGTTCCGAGCGGAACAGCTTCAACCCGCGCAGCTCGGCGGCGGACAGCCCGGCCCGGCCGGCCTGGTAACGGTCGTAGCGCGAGTCGAACGAGACGATGCCGCGCTCGAACGTGGCGATGGCCTTGACGATATTGGCCAGCGACAGCGGCTGCCGCTCTGCCGGGAAGACGCGGGCGAATGCCAGCTGGTACCAAGGATCGGCGCGCAGTCTGGCCAGCACCGTCGGCAGATTGCCGTCTTTGATGCCCATTTCCACCGGATCGGTGCGGAACAGCGGCCCGTCCATCTGCCGCTCCAGCGTGGTCAGCGAGTAATTGGCCCAGGTATAGCTCTTGCGCC
The DNA here is from genome assembly GCF_059916625.1 of Chromobacterium sp. CCUG 76385. Lineage (NCBI taxonomy): Bacteria > Pseudomonadati > Pseudomonadota > Betaproteobacteria > Neisseriales > Chromobacteriaceae > Chromobacterium > Chromobacterium sp. CCUG 76385. Next base: position 7,339 of record NZ_JAUCGU010000038.1, on the reverse strand, counting down.
AGGCGGCGTTGGCCAGCGGCTGGGCATTGCGCAGCGTGCGCTCGCCGGTGCTGCCCAGCGACCGCGCCACGCTGTCGCTGAAGGCCTTGTCCTGCGGATGGCAGCTGGCGCAGCTGACGCTGCCGTTGCCGGACAGCCGCTTGTCGTAGAACAGGCGGCGGCCGAGCTCGAACTTGGCCTGGCTCATCGGATTGTCGGCCGGCACCGGCGGCGGGGCGACGCCGGCCGGCAGCGTCCAATGCCAATCGCCGGTCGGCGCGGGCGGCGGGGCCGCCTCCCGCCCGCATGCCGTCAGCAGTCCGGCCAGCGCCAGCGCGGCGAGCGGCCTCATGAGGCGATTTTCTCCAGCCGGAACACGCGGGAATGGCGGCCATCGTCCAGCGGCTGGCCGCCGTCATTGGCTCCCGGCTGGCTTTCGTTCAGCCGCAGGCCCAGGCGGTCGAAGATGGGTTGGCATTCGGCGTCGGTGACATTGGATTTGCAGCCGAAATCGGCGCTGTCGTCGCGGATGATGTCGTTGCCGGCGAACAGCGCTTGCACATCCAGCACCACGCGGTCCGATTTCGGATCGAAGCGGTCGAACCTCACCTTGAAGCGATTGGGCTTGCCGCAGCGGTAGCCGCCGGCGATGTTGCGGTCCGGCTTGCAATCGGTGGAGCCGAGGTGGAAAGACCACTTCGGATCGCCGCTGCCGTCCTGGCGCTTGACGCCGCCGTCCGGCGCCAGGTCTACCCGCATGAAGCGATGGCCGGATTGCCATTCCCACATCAGCCAGTACACGCCGAGTATCGGATGCGGCGGGCTGTGCGCCGGCTGGTGGTTCAAGCCCACTTCCTTGCCTTGGGCGTTCTTGGCGGAGATCGGCACGCCCACCTTGAAACTCAGGCCGGTGTAGTTGCCGGCCGGGGCGGTGCCCACGACGTCGCTGTTGCTGCCGTCCAGCGGCTGGTTGTCGTCCACATTCGGCTGCTTGCAGCTGCCGCCTGCAAAGTCCAGCAGGGCCAGGTTCAGGAACTGCCATTTATTGGCCTGGTCCAGCTGCAGCGGCACTTCCTGGCCTTGGTCCGTGATCAGCGCCACATCGTGCACATACATCATGCCTTCGGTCAGCTGGGCGTTGGCATGGCTGCTGCCGATATTGCTCAGCTTGCTGCCGCATGTCGCCGGCTGATTGCCGGATTTCAGCGCGAAATGGACGGTGGTGGCGCCGCCGCCGAAGCCTGGCTGCGGCGGGCTGGCATCCTGGTTTTGCGCAGGGCTTTCGCTGCTTGATACGCCGCCGCCCAGGCAGCCGGCCAGACTGAGGCACAGCGCGGGCGCGAGCATCCAAAATTTCTTCATCACCGTTCTCCATTTTTTTTATGAAATCAATCCGGCGTAGGGCGGATGCCCCGAAGGGGCGATCCGCCGCCACGGTTTGTCGTACCTCGGCAGTCCGCTAGGCACGGCGGAACGCCCGGCCAGGCCGGGCTTCCGCCCTACGGTTGTCTTACCAATGCGCCTGCAGCTTCATCCACAGCGTGCGGCCAGGTTCATTGACGCGCAGGGTGCGGTCATAGCCGATGACGTCGGCGCCGCCGCGGCTGACGTGCTCGGCGTAGGCGCGGTTGAACAGGTTGTCGATGCCGGCGGTCAGCTTGATGGCCTTGCTGACGCGCCAGCCGCCGTTCAGCGACAGGGTGGCGAAGCCTGGCGTCGGGCCGATGTCCTGGCCGGCGATATTGCCCTGGCCGATGGCGTAGCGGGTCTGCGCGGCAGCCACGCGCCAGACGGCGGCTGCGGCCCAGGTCTGATTGTCCCAGGCCAGGCTGACGGTGGCGCTCAGCGGCGGCGTCTGCGCCAGCGGCTTGTCGTCGGTGGCGTTGGCGCCCCAGCTGTAGGCGGCGCTGCCGGACAGCTGCCACTGCGGCGCGAACCGCCAGGCGGCGTCGGCTTCGAAGCCGTAGCGGTAAGCCTGGATATTGCGGGTCTGCTGGCTGGACTTGGTGTCGATCAGCAGGAAGTCGTCGATGCGGCTCAGGTAGGCCGACAGCGAACCCTTGACCTGTTCGCCCTGGTACAGCGTGCCCAGGTCCAGCTGGGTATTGCGCTCCGGCTGCAGCACATTGCGGTTGGCGCTGACCTTGGCGCGTTCCCAGTAATCGGGCGCGCGTTCGGCGACGCCGACGCCGGCATACGGCGTCCAGCTCCCCAGTTTGTATTCGTAACGGGCGAAGCCGCTATAGAGGCGGTAATCCTGTAGCTGCTCGCCTTGGGGCGTCGTGGCGTCGTAATAGGCGCGCGCCCGGTCGTGGCGCCAGCCGGCGACGACTTTGCCGCTGCCCAGGGGTTTGCTGCCTTCCAGGTACAGGCCGGCGCGTTCGAGATGCTGGTCCGGCACGCGCGGCAGGCTGGCGTAGTCGCGTCCGCCGAAGCGGCTGCTGTGGCGGTCTTTCTGCCAGTCGGCGCCGGCGGTCAGCTCGATATCGGCAAAGGCCAGATCCGCCTCCAGCTTGGCGGCGTCGGTTGTGCGGTCCGGATTGCTGGCGCTAGCCGGTTTGCCGGGGGGCAGCGGCCGCAGCGAGTAATTGTCCATCACGTGGTCGGCGTAGCTATGGTTGGCGGCCAGCCTGACCGCGTCCAGCCACGGCGCGAGATTGCGTTGTTCCGCCTTGACGCCCCAGGCGCTGCGGTCGAACTGGCTGCCGTCCATGCCGCGATCGGCATAGGCGGCGTGGCCGCGGCCGAAGTCGCCGGACAGCTCGATGGTGGTGTCGCGGCCGGGCGTGAAGCCGGCGATGAGGCTCTGGCTGTCGCGCTGGTAGGCCGAATGGACTTTCTGGCCGTTGCCGTCTCGGTAATCGCTGGCCTCGTTATGGGAGTCGATCAGCCGCAGATAGCCCAGCGCGCCGCCCAGCGTCAGGTCGGCGTAAGCGTCCCGGCGGTCGGCGCTGCCGGCGAGCAGGCTGCCGTCGAAGCGCAGGCCAGGCTGGTCGAAGGGCTGGGTTTTGCGCTCGAAGCTGACCGCGCCGCTGATCAAGCCGCCGCCGTATTTGACCGACTGCGGCCCTTTGATCACCACCAGCTTGTCGTAGGCGTCGGGGAACAGATAGGCGGTGGGCGGGTCCATCCGGCCCGGACAGCCGCCGTAGACGAAGCCGCCATTGGCCAGGATGTTCAGCCGCGAGCCGCCCAGGCCGCGCAACAGCGGGTCGCCGGAGCTGCCGCCCTTGCGCACCACGTCGAATCCGGGAATGGTTTTCAAGAGGTCGGCGCCGTCGCCGGCCGGCACCGGCTGGCGCGGCGCGCGCGGGTCGGTTTCCACCCGCAATGGCTGTTCGGTTTTGACCGCGGTGACGACGATGGTGTCGGCGTGGAAGACGGGCAGATCGGCGGCAAAGGCGTGGCCGACCGCCAGCGCCAAGGGCACGGGAAGCAGGATTTTATTGAGCATCACGGGAGCCAAACGGTTTTTGAATTTTGCGGCGATGCTATTTGAAACCGTTCCCGCCCGGAATGCGGCATATTGTCGCAGCGCGCCAGCTCGGCGCCATGGTGTAAAGTGGCGGCATGAAATGGAATGCGATATGGGAGCCGGAGCAGGCCATTGATCCGCGCCAAACCAGCCGCCGGGTTTGCCGCTTGCGCTGGATGATGTTGCTGCTCGCCTCGGCGTTGATGGCCGGCTGCGCGCTGCTGGACGTAGCCTTGCCATGGACGCTGATCATTCAGGCGCTGGCGACGCTGGCGCTGGTCAATCTGGCGCTGCCGCGGCTGCCGGATTGGGAGGTGTCGGCCGAGCAGGCGCTGCGGCTGGGCCTGCTGGCCGACGTTTTGGTATTGACCGAGCTGTTGGCTTTCAGCGGCGGCGCGGCCAATCCGCTGGCTTCGCTATACCTGCCGCCGGTGCTGTTCGCCGCGCTGCTGTCGCCGGGCTGGTTCGCCTGGCTGCTGGCCATCCTCAGCGTGGCCGCCTACGGCTTGCTGTTCCAGTGGCATCTGGACTGGCCGCTGAACGGCGGCAACGCCGCCTATGCCTTTAATCTGCACCTGGCCGGGATGTGGATTTCCTTCGCGCTGTCCGCGCTGTTGATCGCCGGCTTCGTATCCTGGCTGGCCCGCCAGCTGCGGCATCAGGGCGACGCGCTGGCCGAGGCGCGGGAGACCCAGCTGCGGGATGAGCAATTGCTGGCGGTGGGCATGCAGGCGGCCGGCGCCGCCCATTCGCTGTCCACGCCGCTGAATACGCTGACGCTGCTGGTGGACGAGCTGATCAGCGAGCGCGCCGGCGACGCCGCGCTGCTGCAGGATTTGCAGCTGATGCGGGCGCAACTGGCCAGCTGCCGCGGCACGCTGTCCCGGCTCAAGCATGGTTCCGAACCCAGCCCCGGGGCGCAGCCGCTGTTCGCCGCGCTGGCGGAGCGGCTGGAGGGCTGGCGCAGCCTGCGGCCGGACGTCAAGCTGGATTGGCAGGCGCCGGACGGCGACGATCCGCGGGTGGCGCTGGATGCCGCGTTCTGGCCGGCGCTGTTCAATCTGGTCAACAACGCGGCCGAGGCCGGCGGCGGTGAGGTGACGGTGGCGGCGCAGCTGCGCCAGGGCTGCCTGCTGTTGGACATCATCAATCGCCAGGGTTGTTTGAGCGAGGCGCAATTGGCGCGCGCCGGCCTGGCGCCGCTGGAATCGGCCAAACCGGCCGGGCTGGGGCTGGGCATGATGCTCAGCCACGCAACCTTGGCGCGTCTGGGCGGCACGCTGAGCCTGGACAATCGCGCCGAGGGCGGCGTGCACGCGCGCATCATGCTGCCCTTGGCGCTGGAGGAAAAGACGTGAGCGATTTTCTGTTGATCGATGATGACGAAGCCTTCGCCATGGTGCTGATGCGCTCGCTGAGCCGGCGCGGCTATGCCGCGGAGTGGGCGCGCGACGCGGCGCAGGCCCTGGCGCGGGCGGCCGAGCGGCCGGCGCGCATCCTGCTGGACCTGAATCTGGACGGCGACAGCGGCCTCCGGCTGCTGCCGGCGCTGCGCGAGGCCAGCCCGGACAGCGCCATCGTGGTGCTGACCGGCTACGCCAGCATCGCCACCGCGGTGGAGGCCACCAAGCTGGGCGCGGTGCAGTACCTGGGCAAGCCGGCCGGCGTGGATGAGATTCTGGCGGCATTCGCGCAGCAGGCGGCCAACCCGGAGCTGCCGGTGTCGCCGCAGCCGATGTCGCTGCGCCGCCTCACCTGGGAGCATTTGCAGCGCGTGCTGGCCGAGCATGACGGCAATATCTCCGCCACCGCGCGCGCGCTGAACATGCATAGACGCACCTTGCAGCGCATGCTGGCCAAGAAGCCGGTCAAAAACTGAACCAAGAATCATGACGATGATATAAATCGGACGATGGCTGGCCATCAGAAAATATGATTGGAGTGAAAGCTCCAGCGCGGCGTAACGTGCGGATTCCATACTGATAAAGGGGAGATGCAAGATGCTGCGTGGACAGATGATGGACCTGCCGTTGCTGATTTCCGACCTGCTGACGCACGCCGAGCGTTTTCATGGCGACACCGAAATCGTGTCGCGCACGGTGGAAGGGCCTATTCACCGCTACACCTATCGCGACGCCGCCCGCCGCGCCCGCCAGTTGGCCAACGCGCTGCCGTCTCTGGGCGTCGCGCCCGGCGACCGCATCGGCACGCTGGCCTGGAATGGCTACCGGCATTTCGAGATCTATTTCGCCGTTTCCGGCAGCGGCGCCGTCTGCCACACCGTCAATCCGCGGCTGTTCCCGGAGCAGATCGCCTGGATCATCAACCACGCGGAAGACAAGGTGCTGATGTTCGACGCCAGCTTCCTGCCGCTGGTGGCGCAGCTGGCGGACCAGTTGAAGAGCGTCGAGCATTTCGTGCTGCTGGCCAGCCATGCCGACCTGCCGGCGGACAGCGGCATTCCCGATCTGATCAGCTATGAAGACCTGGTGAACAGCCATAGCGATGTCTATGCCTGGCCGCGCCTGGATGAGAACGCGGCCTCCAGCCTGTGCTACACCTCCGGCACCACCGGCAACCCCAAGGGCGTGCTGTACTCGCACCGTTCCACCGTGCTGCATGCTTACGGCAGCGCCTTGCCGGACAGTTTCGACATCTCGGCGCGTTCGGTGGTGATGCCGGTGGTGCCGATGTTCCACGCCAACGCCTGGGGCCTGCCGTACAGCTGCGCGATGAACGGCAGCAAGCTGGTGTTGCCGGGTTCCAAGCTGGACGGCGCCAGCCTGCAGCAACTGATCGCCGAGGAGGGCGTGACCGCCACCGTCGGCGTGCCCACGGTCTGGCTGCAGCTGTTGCAATATTGCCAGCGCGAAAACCTGTCGCTGGCGCCTTTGAAGCGGGTCATCGCCGGCGGCTCCGCCGTGCCGGAGAGCATGATCGAGCAGCTGGCCGAGCGCGGCATCGAGATGCGCCAGCTGTGGGGCATGACCGAGCTGTCGCCTTGCGGCACCACCGGCACGCCCAAACTGAAACACCAGGGCCTGGCCGGACCGGAGTTGAACGCGCTGCTGACCAAGCAAGGGCGGCCGGTGTACGGCGTGGACATCCGCATCGTCGACGACGCCGGCCTGCCCTTGCCGCACGACGGGGTGTCGTTCGGCAATCTGCAGGTGCGCGGCCCCTGGGTGCTGTCCCAGTATTTCAAGCGCGAACTCGACGCCAACCATAGCGCCGACGGCTGGTTCCATACCGGCGACGTGGTGACGATAGACCCCGACGGTTTCATGCGCATCACCGACCGCACCAAGGATGTGATCAAGTCCGGCGGCGAATGGATCAGCTCCATCGATCTGGAAAACATCCTGGTGGGCCATCCTGCGGTGGCGGAGGCGGCGGCCATCGCCGTGGCGCATCCCAAGTGGGACGAGCGGCCGCTGATGGTGGTGACGCTGAAGCCGGGCGCGCGGGCGACGCGCGAGGAGTTGCTGGCCTACTTCGACGGCAAGATCGCCAAGTGGTGGACGCCGAACGACATCGCCTTCGTCGACGAGCTGCCGCACACCGCCACCGGCAAGCTGCTGAAGATGAAGCTGCGCGAGCAGTTCCGCGATCATCAGTGGCCGGAAAAATGAAAATTGGATGATTTGCTCTAATGTACTGGATTTTTATAGAGCATTTACGTTAGAATGCCCGCTGCACTGAGAGCCGCAAGGTTTTGAGGTGTTAGCCCCTCGAAATATCGCGCTGGCCAAGGCCGGTCCGATGTTTCTTCCTCGTGTTGACCCCTGCCGCGTTGCCGCAGGGGTGTTTTTTTTGGCTATGTCCCAATTGTAAGTTGGTAGCCTCGCCCCACCGCTTCCTGCAAACAATGCACAGGTTGTATCT
>NZ_JAUCGU010000037.1:0-33523 GCF_059916625.1 Chromobacterium sp. CCUG 76385 | reverse complement strand
GGGTATCCATCATCACGCTCCTGGTGAGAGGCTTACTTCAGTGTAGTTACCAACTTGTAATTGGGACATAGCCTTTTTTATTGCCATTCTCATACAATCAAGTTCCCGCTATTCCTTCCCCAGCTGGAGCGTGAGATGAGCGAAACCAGAGCCTTGCCAGGCGTCTATCCGTGCCTGTGTTACGACGATGCGATTGCGGCGATGGCGTGGCTGCAGCGGGTATTCGGTTTCCAACGGCGCTTTGCCGTGATTGAGGAGGGCCGAGTGCTGCACTCGGAGTTGAGTCTGGGTAACGCCGTGATCATGTTGTCCAGCCCCAAGCCCGAGCAACAGTGGGTCAGCGCGCGCAGCGTATCCGGGCTGGCCCAGGCCTTGTGCGTTTACGTGGCCGACCCGACGGCGCATTACGAACACGCCAAGGAACAGGGCGCGCATATCGTGCAGCCGCCGAAGCGCGAGGATTACGGCGCCAGCGGTTATCTGGCGCGCGATCTGGAAGGCCAGCAATGGTATTTCAGCGACTACCTGCCGGGAGAGTATTGGCAGGCATAGTTTAGGTTATGCGTTTAGTCGGAAGAGAAGCGCGGCCTGCTCTGGAACTGGTATCCTTGTCGCCATGACCGCCGTACCCGATACCCCCGCCACCGGCGATGCCGCCGACTTCCAATTGACCGCGCCGGAACTGCCGCCCAGCGTGCCGATTGCGCACGTTTTCGGCCAGCCGGTGCTGGAAGTGCCGCAAGACCTGTTCATCCCCCCCGACGCGCTGCAGGTGATCCTGGAAAGTTTTGAAGGTCCGCTCGACCTGCTGCTTTATCTGATCCGCAAGCAGAACCTGGACGTGCTGAACATCCCGATGGCCGAAATCACCGCCCAGTACCTGTCCTATATCGACGCGATGCAGCATGGGCGGTTGGAGCTGGCGGCGGAGTATCTGCTGATGGCGGCGCTGCTGATCGAGATCAAATCGCGGTTGCTGCTGCCGCGTCCGCAACTGGACGAGGACGGCGAGCCGGACGATCCGCGTGCGGAACTGGTGCGCCGCTTGCTGGAGTATGAGCAGATGAAGCTGGCCGCGCTGGAGCTGGACAAGATTCCGCAGGCCGACCGCGATTTCGCCTGGCTGGCGGTGCTGGTGGAGCAGTCCGCCGAGCAGCGCCTGCCGGACGTCAGCGCCGCCGACCTGCGCCAAGCCTGGATGGCCATCTTGTCGCGCGCCAAGCACCGCCGCCACCACAAGGTGGAGAAGGACGAGCTGTCGGTGCGCGAGCAGATGAGCTGGATTCTGCGCTATCTGGACGGCAAGGAGTATGTGCCGTTCGAGGAGCTGTTCGACATCGAGAAGGGCGTGGCGCACTTGGTGGTCAACTTCATCGCCGTGCTGGAGCTGGTGAAGGAGGGCATGGTCAAGGTCAGCCAGGAAGCGCCATACCAGCCCATCTATGTGCGGATCGCGCTGGTATGAGCGCGATCCGGCTGGCCCTGGCGCAGCGCTGCGCGCCGGATGATCCATCCCGTCGCCTGCCGTTGCTGCGGCAGTGGTGTGGCGAGGCCGCGGCCAGCGGGGCGCATCTGCTGCTGTTGCCGGAGATGTGGTCCACCGGCTACGCCCCAGAGCGGATGGACCATGCCCATGCCTGGGACGACGACGAGCCGGCGCTGGCCGCTGTGGCCAGCCTGGCGGCCGAGCATGGCTTGGCCATAGGCCTGACTTATCTGGCGCGCCATCTCGGCGCCTTGCGCAACCGGCTGCGCCTGTATGGCGCGGACGGCTTCCAGGCCTTGCAGTACGACAAGGTCCACATCTGCGATTTCACCGACGGCACGGAAACGGCGCTGCAAGGCGGCGATGGTTTCGCCTGCGCCGATCTGGTGTTGGGCGACGAAACCTTGCGCGTCGGCGCGATGATTTGTTACGACCGCGAATTCCCCGAGGCCGGCCGCGCCTTGATGCGGCACGGCGCCGAGCTGGTGCTGGTGCCGAATGCCTGCCCGATGCGCCGCGATGCCGAGCTCGGCGATGTGCGTCTGCAGCAACTGCGCGGCCGGGCGTTGGAGAACCGCTGCGCAATCGCCTTGTGCAACTATCCGGCGCCGCAGTACGACGGCGCCAGCTGTCTGATCGACGCGCGTGGCCATTTGCTGGCATGGGCGGACGACGGACCGACCTTGCTGATGGCGGAGCTGGATGTGGAGGCGCTGCGGCATTGGCGCGCGGAACAGGACGAGGTGTGGGGCGAGCGCGCGTTGCGGCCCGCATATTATCGTTGAGCGCCTGTCTATGTTTTCGTCATTGCCGTGCTATTATTTTTGCCGTGAAATTGATCAGGGGCAGGACGAATGGCGCAGCATCAGGCGGAGGTGCTATGGCGGCGCGGCGAGCAGGATTTTCTGGATCGCCGCTATAGCCGCAAGCATGTGTTGAAGTTTGATGGCGGCGCAGAAGTAGCGGGGTCATCGTCGCCGCATGTGGTCCCCGTGCCGTACTCCGATCCCGCCGCAGTTGACCCGGAAGAGGCTTTCATCGCCGCCTTGTCCAGCTGCCATATGTTGTGGTTTCTCGACTTGGCCGCCTGCGCCGGTTTCCGGGTGGACGAATACCATGACGTCGCGGTCGGTGAGATGGGCAAGAATGAGGACGGCAAAGCCTGGGTCGCGCGCGTCATTCTGCAGCCCAAGGTCATGTTTTCCGGCGACACGCCGCCGACGCCGGAGCAGCATGAGCGGCTGCACCACGCCGCCCATGCCGAATGCTTCATCGCCCATTCCGTGAAAGCCGAAGTATTGTGCCAGCCCCGGCTGGACTGATTCAGGAGAGTTCCCATGCGCAAGTTTTTCATCCTGATGTCGCTGCTGCTGGCCAGCACCGCTACGCTTGCCGGCGACTTGCCGTATGACGACAAAGCCGATGCCCAGGCCGAACTGCGGCAGATGCTGGAAGCGGCCCAGCAAGATCATCAGCCGGTGCTGCTGATCCTGGGAGCCAACTGGTGCGAGGACTGCCGGGCGCTGGATGCGGCGCTGAAGACGGGCAAGAGCGCCGAGCTGCTGGCGAGGGCATTCAAGGTAGTGAAGGTGGATGTCGGCAATTTCGATCATAACCTCGACATCGACGCCGCCTACGGCCACCCCATCGCCAAGGGCATTCCGGCCGCGGTGGTGCTGTCGCCGGACAACAAGGTGATCTATGCCACCCGCGCTGGCGAGCTGGCCGACGCGCGCCGGATGAGCGAGACCGGGATCTACGAATTCTTCGAGCGCGTCAGCAAAGTCGGGCGGGATGCGAAGTAGGGCGGGCTGGCCTGCAGGCTTTGCCCGCGGCGCGCGTTTTTAACCGGCGCTCCAGTTCACCAAGCCAGTCTGCCAGCTGGCCAGCACGATCAGGCCAAAAGCGATTCGATACCAGGCGAACACGGCGAAGCTGTGCGTCGAGATGAAGCGCAGCAGCGCGCGGATGGCGAGGAAGGCGAAGACGAAGGACGCGATAAAGCCGATGGCGAACACGCCGATGTCGTCCGCGCTCAGCGCCTCGCGGTGCTTGATCAGGCTGTACAGCGAAGCCGCGCCCAAGGTGGGAATGCCGAGGAAGAACGAAAACTCCGTCGCCGCCTTGCGCGACAGGCCCAGAAACAGACCGCCGATGATGGTGGCGCCGGAGCGGCTGGTGCCGGGAATCAGCGCCAGGCACTGGCACAGGCCCACTTTCAACGCATCCTTCAGCGTCAGGTCGTCCACCGTTTGCACGGTGACCTGATGTTGCCGCTTTTCCGCCCACAGGATGATCAGGCCGCCGATGATGAAGGCAATCGCCACGCAGACCGGATTGAACAGCACGGCCTTGATCTGCTTGGAGAACAGCAGGCCGGCGATGGCGGCCGGGATGAAGGCGATGACAATGCCCAGCAGCAGATTGCGTTCGCTGCCGGGGCGGACGGCGCCGCAGACGGTGCGGCCTATCTTGGCGCGGTATTCCCACACCACCGCCAGCATGGCGCCCAGCTGGATGAAAATCTCGTAGACGTCGCGCTTTTCCTTGTCGAGAAAGTTCAGCAGGTCGCCGGTCAGGATCAGGTGGCCGGTGGAGGAAATGGGCAGGAATTCGGTGATGCCTTCCACCAAGCCCATGATCAGGGAGTGGAACAACAGGATCGGGTCCATGGCGTGTCGGTGCGATAGTTGTCGTTGGGGTGGCGCGATTATAAATGAGAAACGCATGCCGTGTTGGCAGCTTGTTGCTGCTGGGTTTGCTATGCGATTTGAAGATTGCCGACAAAAAAGCTGCACCGATAGGCGCAGCCTGATGTGGGCAGCGCGCGCTTCACCTAAAGCCGGAAGCGCGTCGCTACGCTTTGCAGATTGGCGGACAGCGCATTCAACTGGCTGGAGGTAGTGGCCAGCTCTTGCACGGTGGCGTTGTTCTCCTCCGCCATTCGAGACACTTTTTCCATATCCTGCGCCAGGCTCAAACTGGTGCTGCGCTGTTCGGTCAGCGCGCCGGTGATGCTATGGATGGTGCGTATGATGGTGTCGGCGCTGGTTTCGATTTCCTTCATCGATAGCGATGCCTGCTCCGCGGTGCCGGACACGCCTTCCACGCAATCCAGGCTTTGACCCATGCTGTGCACCACCTGGCCCACGCCTTGCTGGATGGAGCCTATCATGGCGGTGATTTCCTGGGCCGAGGTGGTGGTCCGCTCGGCCAGCTTGCGCACCTCGTCGGCCACCACGGCGAAGCCGCGGCCGGTTTCTCCAGCGCGGGCGGCTTCGATGGCGGCGTTCAGCGCCAGCAAATTGGTCTGGTCGGCCACATCGCGGATCACGGTGACGATATTGCCGATCTGCTGGACTTCACGCGTCAGGCTGTTCATCTGCTTCGCGGTATCATCCACCGAGGTGGTGACGAAGCGGATCTTGCCGACGGATTCCAGCACCTCGGTGCCGCCGCGATTGGCCAGCTGCCCTGCGGCCTGCGCCTGCTGCGAGGCCTCGCTGGAGTTGTCCGCCACCTGATTGATGCTGACGGTCAGTTGTTCGATGGACGCGGCGGTAGACGAAGTGGCTTCGGCCTGGGTCTGGGCGCCGGTGGCCACTTGCTGCGCCATGCCGGACAGCGCGCGGGCGGAGTCGGATACGTGATGAGCGTTTTCTTGAATGCTTTGCACCATCTGGCGCAAGCCCTCGCGCATTTCCTGGATGTCGCGGGCGATCTGCATCGCTTCGTCGCGGGCAGGGGGGATAGGCTCGCTGGCGCCGGACAGATTGCCCTGCTTGATCTGATGCACCAGATCGGCCGACTTGCGCAGCGGAGAGGTGATCAAGTGCGAGATCCACAAGGCGACCACGACAGCGAGCAGCAGTGACGCCAGCGCTGTGCCGAGCAAGATGACCACCGCATCTCGGCTGGATTCCAGCGCGATCACCATCGATTTATCCAGCCGGCCTTGCTGACGGTCGCGCAGCGACAGCAGCGCGTTGATGAAGTTGTTGTTGGCCACGGCGAACTTGGTTTCCAGAAAATCGCGGGCGGCATCGGTCTGGTGGCTGCGAATCAGCGCATACAAGGGCTCGAATAGTGGTCGTTGCTCATCTTGTGCTTGCCGGATTTTCGCGAACAAAGCCCTGCCTTCCGGAGTGGACAGCATGGGTTCCATTTTTTCCAGGTCGGCGCGGTTGCTGGCGCGCAGGTCTTCTACCTGCTGGATTTTTTTCTCTACCGTGTCCTTGTCGCGCGCCAAGACGCCATCGCGCACGCCGCGGCTGATGTAGAGCAGATTTAGGGCGATGCGTTGGGACAGAATGATCTTGGGGTAGCGGTCTTCTTTAATCTCGGTGATGTTGTCCTGAATGGTGTGCAGCTTGCTGTAGGCGACGGCGACCACCACGCAGAGCAGCAGGATCAATAGCGAGAAACCGCCGAGCAGTTTTTGTCGAACGGTGAGTTGGTGCAGCATGCAAGCCTCCTGGTTCGCATTTTTGATTCCCATATAAATGGTTCTAGCGCACTAGATAATGAAAATTCATAAGGGGAAACGCGTAGGGGGCAGAAAAACGGGCTGAGGAACCGGCTTGCTGAGGGGGCAGGCTCGCCCCAATACCGCCCGGCGGCTTGCCGGTCAAGGGCTGAGGGCGGGCAAGAGGGCGTTGACCGCTACTAGGGGCTGTTGACGTTTGGTGAGCGGTCGCGCCGGGATGCATTTCACCAAACGTCAACAGCCCCTAGGCTGGCAGAGCGCGCCAGCGCTCCGCCAATCGTCGCTTACTGGGCGTTAGTCCAGTTCTACTTGCAGATTCGCGGCATAATCCGCCACTTGTCGCAACAGCTGCCTATGCCCGGGCGGGAGCTCGCTTGCCTCCAGCTCCGCCATTTCCCGTTGGAAGCCTGGCAGGGCGGCGGCCAGCCGTTCCCGGCACCATTGCTTCCAGCGTCGCTGCTCGCTGTCGGACAAGGAGTCCGGGAAGTTGCGCGCGCGGTAGCGGAACAGCAGTTCCGCCAACTGCGGATCTTCAAACAACGCCATCTCGCCAGCCAGTTGCGGCGCGGACAGCCGGCGCATTTTCTGCAGCACCTTGCGGTCGTTGTTGGAAACGAAGCCGCCGTACAGGTTTTCATCCACATCTAGCGGATCGCCGGCCTCGCGCTGATAGACGCGGCGCCACAGCGCGGACAGGTCCGGCAAGGTTTTCGCCGTTTCGGCGTGGCGGTGCATGGCGGCCAGGTCCATGCCCCAGCGCGCGGCGGCGTCCTCGCTCAATACCTTGAGATTGGCGACGACGAACGGCGATTTGTTGATGTGAATGGTCTTGATCGGCAGCCGTTGCGTGCCTGCCGGCAGTTCGTCGGCGCGGCTGAACAGGCGCAGGCGGATGTCGTCGGCGGACAGGCCGCGCAGTTCGGCCGGGTCATGCGCCAGGTCCCAGACGATGACTTCGTTGGCGTTGGTCGGGTGAGCGGCCAGCGGCCACACCAGGGCCAGATTGCCGCGCTCGACGCCATACATGCCGGAAACGTGCAGCACCGGCTTGGGGTCGTGCAAGGACAGCTGTACCTTGACCGCATCTTTCTTGCGCAGCGTCAGGTAGTAGTCGAACAGCTTGGGCTGGCGCTGGCGGATCAATCTGGCCAGCGCGATGGTGGCCCGCACGTCGGACAGCGCGTCGTGCGCCGACTCATGCGCCAGGCCGTTGGCGGCGGACAGGTGTTCCAGCTTGAAGCTGACGCGGCCGTCTTCATGCTGCGGCCAGACGATGCCGTCCGGCCGCAGCGCGTAGGTGGCGCGCACCAGGTCCAGCAGATCCCAGCGTCCGCAGTGGTTCTGCCATTCGCGCGCGTACGGGTCGATCAGGTTGCGCCAGAACAGGAAGCGGGTGACCTCGTCGTCGAAGCGCAGCGAGTTGTAGCCGACGCCTATGGTGGCCGGCGTGGCCAGTTCGCGTTCGATCACGCCGGCGAATTCATGCTCGGCCACGCCGCGCTCGCGGCATCGCTGCGGCGTGATGCCGGTCAGCAGGGTGGCTTGCAGCGTGGGCAGGTAGTCGGGCGCCGGGCGGCAGTACAGCATCACCGGTTCGCCGATTTCGTTCAGCTCGGCGTCGGTGCGGATGCCGGCGAATTGCGACGGGCGGTCGCGGCGCGGCACGGCGCCGAAGGTTTCGTAGTCGTGCCAGAAAAAAGTGTGGTTGGACATGGGGAACCAGGCAATCGTCGATGCGGGCTATTGTCGCATCGACGCGCCCCGATGAGCCAGCCGGGCGTCACTCCAGCCAGGACGGCTTGCGCATTTCGATCAACGCCTGGATGCCTTCGCGGCCCTCGTCGCTCATGCGCACCGCGAGGCTGTGTTCGATGCAGCGTTGTATCACCTGCGGCGTGATCTCCTGATGGCCGACTTCTCCCACCAGATGCTTGGCGGCGCGCATCGCCGCCGGACCGTTCAGCAGCAGCTGCGCCAGCATGTGCTGGACGGCGGCGTCCAGTTCGTCGTTCTCCAATACTTGATGAATCAATCCCAACCGCTTGGCCTTGCCGGCATTGAAGCGTTCGGCGCTGATGCAATAGCGGCGGGTGGGACGCTCGCCGATGGCGCGCACCAAGTAGGGTATCGCCAGGGCCGGAATTTGTCCGAAGCGGACATCGGACAGGCTGAACAAGGCCTCCGATGCGCCGATGGCGATGTCGCAACAGGCGACCAGCGCCACGCCCAGGCCAAAAGCCGAGCCTTGCACGCGGGCCACCGTTGGCTGGGGCAAGGTGTCCAGCGTGTGCAGCAGCCGGGCGTGCTGCTGCGCGTAGCGGTTGAGGTCGCTGGCGCTGAATTGCGACAAGCGGCGCAGCCAGTCGGGGTCATGGCCGGCGGAGAAGCTGATGCCGCTGCCGGTGAGCACCACCGCTCGCACTGAATTGTCCTCGGCCAGCGTCTCCAGCGTGGCGGCCAGCAGGCTGATGGCCTCATCATCCAGCGCGTTGTGCAGATCGGCGCGGTTCAGCGTCACGGTGGCGACGCCCTGTTTGTCAACATTCAACAGTACGGCTTCAGCGCTCATCGAGTCTTCCCCCTTGGTGTTGTGGCCGCCTCAGCGGGCGCCGAAACGGATGATGCTGCGGACGAAAGCTTCCGCGGCTTCGATGTGCAGCACATGGCCGACGCCGGGCAGGATTTCCAGTTCGGCGTTCGGGATCAGTTCGTGCAACAGCCGGGCCTGATATAGCGGCGTCAGCCGGTCTTCGTCTCCGACCAGTATATGCACCGGTAGTTGCAATTGTGATAGCCAGGTGCGGGAATCGTGCTGCTTGACGCCTTCGATCAAGCGGATCACCGCGTCCCAATCCACCATGCCGGCCAGCACTTTCAGGTTTTCCAGCATGCCGGCGTTGCCAGAGAGGAAGCGGCTGGAAAACAACCAGGGGACGCTGATCTGGTAGCGCAAGTCCAGGCCGCCCTGGTGATGGGCGGCGATCCAGCTGTCGCCGATATGGCTATTGACGCTGTCGGCCCAGGCCAGCGTGCCTGCCAGCAGCAGCCGCGACACGCGGCCTGGATGGCGGTGGGTCAGGTGCTGCGCCACCATGCCGCCGTAGGACAACCCTACCACGTAGGCCTGGTCGATGCCCAGCCACGCCAGCAGTCCGGCGGCCAGATCGGCTTGTTCCGCCAGCTGATAGTGCTCGGCGGGCGGATGGTCGGTTTGTCCTTGGCCGAGAAAGTCCAGACGCAGCAGGCGGAAATGCTGCTCCAGCGCCGGCACCATCAGCGTCCAGCCTACGGTGGACATGGTGATGCCGTTCAGCAACAACAGCGGCTGAACGCCATGGCCGCTCTCCTCGTAATAGACCCGGTGTCCGGCGATCTGGGCATGAGGCATGGCGGGCTCCTGTGGATTAGGTTTGTGTTTTCATTCTAGAACCGCTCAGGACGCGCTGAACAGGGATGGAATGCAAACGGCGTATGTAATCGGGATGACATTTAATTGTTTTAGATTAACGTTGTTTAACGCAATCGGACTGTCTTTAAAGATCATGCAAACTTGCGTCGAGCCAACCGTGCGGGATGGATTGGCTGGCTGGTGTCACGAACTGGAAGAAATCATCGGCCAGCGCAAGCTGCAGCCGGTATTCCAGCCTATCGTGGATCTGGAAACCGGGGCCATCCTGGGTTACGAGGGGCTGATCCGCGGGCCGTCTGACAGCATGTTGCATTCGCCGATGATGCTGTTCGAGGCGGCCGAGCGCTGCCAGATGTTGCTGGCGCTGGATCAGGCCTGCTTGCGCACCTGCGCGGAACGCTTTGCCGAGCTGTCCCTGCCTGGCTTGCTGTTCGTGAATACCAGCCCGGAGACGCTGCTGGTGCAAGGCCAGCGCCCCGCTGCCATCTTTTCATTCTTCAGCCAGATCGGCCTGGACAGCAAGCGGGTGATTCTGGAGTTGACGGAAACCCGCCCCAATGGCGGCTATCTGGCTCTGCGTGAAGTCACGGACCGCTGTCGCCAGGGCGGACTGCGCATCGCGCTGGACGATCTGGGCGAGGGCTTTTCCAATCTGCGGCTGTGGTCCGAGCTGCGCCCGGATTTCGTCAAGCTGGACAAACATTTTGTACAGAATATCCATCTGGACCCGTTGAAAGAGCAATTCGTTCGCTCGATGGTGGATATTTCCCGCCAATCCGGCGCGCTGCTGGTGGCGGAAGGCATAGAGTCGCCGGCCGAGCTGCGCACCTTGTGCCGGCTGGGCGTGCGCTACGGCCAGGGCTATCTGCTGGCGCGGCCGCAGGCGCATCCGGTGCTGGAGCTGCCCTTGCAGAACGATATGCTGCCGTGGGCCGGCAGCCGCCGCCTGGGGCTGCGCAACCAGCCGCTGGCGCGCGATCTGCTGATGGACGTGGCGCCGATGGAGTCCAGAGTGGCCAATGAAGCGGCATACCGCCGTTTTGCCGATCATCCGGACTGCTTTGCCATCCCGGTGGTGGAGGATGGCGTGCCGGTAGGGCTGCTGCGCCGCCATCATTTGCTCGAAAGCTTCGCCAAACCGTTCAATCGCGAGCTGTACGGCAAGAAGCCGTGCCATCTGATGATGGACAAGCAGCCCTTGGTGGTGAACGCCGACATCAATATTCAAGAGCTGTCCAGCCTGGTGGTGGCGGCGGAGCAACGCTATCTGGTGGATGGTTTCATCATCACGGAACACGGCCGCTATCTGGGCATGGGCACCGGTTTTGCGCTGATGCGCAAGATCACCGAGCTGCAGCTGTCGGCGGCGCGCTACGCCAATCCGCTGACCGGGCTGCCCGGCAATGTGCCGATCAATGAAGCGATAGACCGCCTGCTGGGCATGCAGTCGCCGTTTGTGGTGGCCTATGCCGACCTGGACCACTTCAAGCCGTTTAACGATTTATACGGCTATGCCGCCGGCGACAACCTGATCGAACTGGTGGCGCATCTGTTGCTGGAGCATGCCGATCCGGAACGCGACTTCGTCGGCCATGTCGGCGGCGACGACTTTGTGGTGCTGATGCAGTCGGAGGACTGGGAGGCGCGGCTGCGGCTGATGCTGCGCGAGTTTGGCCAGCAGGCCACGCAGCACTTCTCCGAGGCGCATCGCGCCGCCGGCGGTTTCGAGGTGGCGGTCCGCAGCGGCGAGACCATGTTTCTACCGCTGACCACCTTGTCGCTGGGCGTGGTGAAGGTGCGGGCTGGCCAGTATGTCAGCCATCATGAAATCGGCGCGGTGACGGCGGATGCCAAGAAGCAGGCCAAGAAGATGCCGGGCAACAGCCTGTTCGTCGAGCGCCGGCAGCCAGCCAAGCCGGCTGCGGCATGTGATTGCCAAGCCGATCTCTCTGCCATTCGCTAACCGTCTGTTTGGCTGGCTTGTTCCTCTGTTCTTGAATGGTCTGCGGCTTGCATGCGACAAGCCGTGGATCGTGCTGGCTCAGGATTTCATCTCGTACTTGTCAAATTTATTAAACATGGCATAGGCTGTGCCAAAGCTGGCGCATCAGACGCCGGCCAAGACAAGAGGAGACATCATGGCTGCCTTTATCGTCATGCCGCCGGCGCGGCTGACCGCATCTTCCCGCTCGGGCTATTCTTCGTTTAATCTTTTCATGCAGCGCGAAGCCGGTGTGGGCGAGCCGTCGGCCCGACGCTTTCTGCCATAGCTTGCCCGCGTTAACCTGCTTCAAGTCCGAGGGAGGCCGGCAGGCGCTCCCGTTTCATCGCAGCATGCGCTCAACAGCAGTGGCGCCGCGAGGCGTCGAGTCGGAGGGAGTCAGATCATGTCGGAAGCCATCGCGGCTACTAAACAAGCAGCAGCCATTCCCGCCCGCGGCGCGGCCAGCGCCGCCGTCGTCGAAGAGGCGGCCTACCTGCGGATATCGGGGGTGGTCAAGAAGTTTGGCGATCACCTGGCGGTGGACCATATCGACCTGGACATCCGCAAGAACGAAATCTTCGCCCTGCTCGGCAGTTCCGGTTGCGGCAAGTCCACGCTGCTGCGGATGCTGGCCGGTATGGAAACGCCGACCTCAGGCCGCATCATCCTCGATGGCCAGGACATGCAAGGGCTGCAGCCGTACGAGCGGCCGGTCAATATGATGTTCCAGAACTACGCGCTGTTTCCGCACATGACCGTGGAGCAGAATGTCGCCTTTGGCCTGAAGCAGGATGGCGTGGCCAAGGACGAAATCGCCGAGCGGGTGGCGAAAATGCTGGATCTGGTGCAGATGCGTAAGTTCGCCGGCCGCAAGCCGCACCAATTGTCCGGCGGCCAGCAGCAGCGCGTGGCTTTGGCGCGCAGCCTGGTGAAACGGCCCAAGCTGCTGCTGCTGGACGAGCCCTTGGGCGCGCTGGACAAGAAGCTGCGGCAGCAGACCCAGCTGGAGCTGGTCAACACCATCGAGGCGGTGGGCGTGACCTGCATCATGGTGACGCACGATCAGGAAGAGGCGATGACCATGGCCAGCCGCATCGGCATCATGAGCGAGGGCAAGCTGCTGCAGGTGGGCACGCCGACCGAGATCTACGAATATCCGAACTGTCGCTTCACTGCCGAATTCATCGGCGAAACCAATATGTTCGAGGGTTCGGTGGTGGTGGATGAGCCGGACCTGGTGGAGATCAACTCGCAGGAACTGGGCGGCATGATCCGCATCGAGCATGGCATCACCGGCCCCAAGGGCATGCATGTCTGGACCAGCGTGCGGCCGGAGGATGTGCGGCTGGACAAGCAGCCGCTGCCGCCAGGCCCCAACCGCGCGGCCGGAAAAGTGCAGGATATCGCCTATCTCGGCAGCTATTCGATCTACCACGTGAAACTGGCCAGCGGCAAGATCGTCAAATCGGTGGTGCCGTCGTCGCGTTGGTTCGACGCGAATGAAACCGCCCCCACCTGGGACGAGCCGGTGTATGTCAGCTGGCGCGGCGACACCCCCGTCGTATTGATGATGTGACCGTCCACGGCCCCGGCGTCGCCGGGGCTGCCTTTCCGCTTTGCCCGCCGAGGACATTCCATGCTGCGTTTCGCCCATCAACCGCATCCGCCGTCGTACTACGCCGCCACCGCCCATGCCTGGGACCCGCAGCCTCCCTTGCGCGGCGAGGCGCGTTGCGACGTGTGCGTGGTGGGGGGCGGGCTGGCCGGCTTGTCCGCGGCATTGAATCTGCGCGAGAAGGGTTTTTCGGTGATCCTGCTGGAAGGCTCGCAAATGGGCTTCGGTGCCTCCGGCCGCAACGGCGGCCAGGTGATCGCCGGTTTCGCCAGCGACATAGCCGGCATCCGCGCCCAGTTGGGCGATGAGGCGGCCAAGGCGCTGTGGGATATGTCGGCGGAGGCAGTGGACATCATCGACGAGCGGGTGCGCAAGCATGGCATCCGCTGCGACTGGCAACGCGGCTACGTCAGCGTGGCGGTCAAGCCGCGCCATATGCAAGATCTGGAAGACTGGCAGCGCGAGGCCGAGCAGCGCTATGGCTACGGCGGTCAGCAGTTGTGGGACCGCGCCACGCTGCGCGGCAAGCTGGCCAGCGAGCGTTACCAGGGCGGACTGTTCGATCCGCGCTCCGGCCACCTGCATCCGCTGAATTACACGCTGGGCCTGGCCCAGGCGGCGCGGGAGGCCGGCGTGGACATCTACGAGCAGTCGCCCGCCACCCGCCTGGAGCAGGCCGCGGCGCCCAAGGTCCATACCGAGCATGGCGTGGTGTCCTGCAGCCAGGTGGTGTTGGCCTGCAACGCCTACATCGGCGCGCTGGTTCCAGAGCTGGAGCGGCGCATCATGCCGGCCGGCACCTATGTCATCGCCACCGAGCCGCTGGGCGAAGCGCGCGCCCGCGCGCTGATCGCCGACAATATGGCGGTGTGCGACACCAATTTCGTGCTGGATTACTACCGCTTATCCGCCGACCACCGGCTGCTGTTCGGCGGCAAGGTCAGCTACTCCGGCCGCGAGCCGCGCGACCTGGCCGGGGCCATGCGCGCCGACATGCTGCGCGTGTTCCCGCAGTTGGCCGACGCGCGCATCGACTATGCCTGGGGCGGCTTCTGCGACATCACCGTCAACCGCGCGCCGGACTTCGGCCGTCTGTCGGGCAATGTCTACTACCTGCAAGGCTTTTCCGGCCATGGCGTCAACATCACCGGCCTGGCCGGCAAGGTGGTGGCGGAGGCCATCGCCGGCACCTCGTCGCGGCTGGATCTGTTCAGCAAGATCCGCCACCGGCCCTTCCCCGGCGGCAAGCTGCTGCGCACGCCGGCGCTGGTGTTGGGGGTGGCTTACTATCGGATGCGGGATTATTTGTAATTGATTCGCTTCCGCCTGGCGTTGCGGCGGAATGCCCGGCAGCCGGGTTTCCGCTCCATGGTGGCGGCATCAGCATGCGGATGACCGGGAGCGCCAGCGCTGTCGCTAAGGGCTGCGCTCCTTGCTCACTGCCCGCGCATGAACAGCTTGTCCAGGTCGCGCATGGTCAGCCGGGTCCAGGTGGGGCGGCCGTGGTTGCATTGGCCGGAGCGCTCCGTGGCCTCCATGTCGCGCAGCAGCGCGTTCATTTCCGGCAGCGTCAGCTGGCGATTGGCGCGCACCGCGCCGTGGCAGGCCATGGTGGCGAGCAATTCGTTGCGGCGCTCGGTCAGCACTTGGGACAGGCCGAACTCGCGCACGTCTTTCAGCACCGCGCGCGCCAGCTCTACCGGGTCGCCGTCTTTCAGCCACACCGGCACGCCGCGCACGGCGATCTGGGTCGGCGACAGCGGCGCCAGCTCTACGCCCAGCTTTTTCATTTCCCCCCCATGCTCGTGCGCGGTGGCCACTTCCATGCGGTCGGCGGCAAACGAAACCGGCAGCAGCAAGGGCTGCAGCGGAATGGCGTCGGTCTCCAGCGCCGTTTTCAGCCGTTCGTAGACGATACGCTCGTGCGCGGCATGCATGTCCACCAGGATCAGGCCTTCGGCGCATTGGCTGAGGATGTAGACGCCGTGCAACTGGGCCAGGGCGAAGCCCAACGGCGGGATGCCGTCTTCGTCGTGGGCCGGCATGGCCAGCACGGCCGGATGCGGCAACGGGGCGGCAGGGGCGGGCATCGCCGGCTCGGGGCGGGACAGCGCCCTTTCTTCTTCGCGCAGGCCGCCGAACAGCTTGTCGTAGACGCCTACCGCCTCGCGCGCCACGTTCAGCGGGATGGCCTGTTGCTGATAGCGGAAGGGCTGCGCCGCCGTCGCGCTGGATGAGGCCGGGCGCGCAGCGGGCGCGGGCGAGCTGTTGCCGAACAACGAGGCCGATTCGCCTTGAGACAAGGCCGGCGCGGCATCGGACGTCGAGTTGTCCACTTGCACCGTCGGCGCGGCGCCGGCGGTGGTGCCGGCCAGCGCCTTGTGCACGCTGTGAAACAGGAACTGATGCACCGCCTGGCTTTCGCGGAAGCGCACCTCGATCTTAGTCGGGTGCACGTTGACGTCAACGCCGGACGGCTCAAGCTGGAAGAACAGCGCGTAGGCCGGGTGGCGGTCGTGGTGCAGCACGTCGCGGTAAGCCTGGCGCAGCGCGTGCTGGGCCGTCTTGTCGCGAACGAAGCGGCCGTTGACGTAGAAGTATTGGGCGTCGCGGCTGGCCTTGGAATAAGTGGGCGAGGCGACGAAGCCCGTCAGCGCCAGCGGGCCGGCCTGGCTTTGCAGGGGAATGGCGGCGGCGACGAAGTCCTTGCCCAACAGCGCGGCCACGCGGTCTTCGGCGCTTTGCGCGGGCAGCCGCCAGATCACCTTGCCGTTGTGGCGCAGCAGGAACTCCACCTCCGGATGCGCCAGGGCGATGCGTTCGAATGTCGCCTCGCAATGCGCGTATTCGGTGTTCTCGCTTTTCAGGAATTTGCGCCGCGCCGGCGTGTTGAAATACAGGTCCACCACTTCCACGCTGGTGCCGTGCGGATGGGCGGCCGGCTCCACCGGGTGCAGGGTGCCGTCTATCGCGATGATCTGGTGGGCGTGATCCGCGTCGTGCGGGCGGCTCACCAGGGTCAGCCGCGATACCGACGCCACGCTGGCCAGACCCTCGCCGCGGAAGCCCAGCGTCGCCACCGACTCCAGGTCGTCCAACGAGGCGATCTTGCTGGTGGCGTGGCGGTCCAGCGCCAGCGGCAGGTCGTCGGCGGCGATGCCGCTGCCGTTGTCCGTCACCCGGATCAGCTTGATGCCGCCCTGGGCCAGATCGACGCTGACCTTGCTCGCCCCGGCGTCCAGGCTGTTTTCCAGCATTTCCTTCAGCGCGGAGGCGGGGCGTTCCACCACTTCGCCGGCGGCGATCTGGTTGACGAGGTGGTCGGGCAGGCGTTGGATGCGTTTCATTTTTTTGCAAACCGGTAGGCCACGAAAGGCACGAAACAACACGAAAATAGGCTGCCAGGGCGTATGGCATTGGCTGATGACAAAGCCAGCCAAGGACAACTGGCTGGCTTTGGATTTATTTTCGTGTTTTTTGTGGATTTTGTGGCAAATAAATCAAGCTTTGAGCGATGCCCGCTTGTGACGGACGATTTCAATGATGCCCGGCAGGAAGGAGACGAAGATGATGCCGAAGATCAGCAGCTCCAGGTTCTTGCGCACGAAGGGCAGGTTGCCGAAGAAGTAGCCGGCGTAAGTGAAGCCGACCACCCAGGCGATGGCGCCCACCACGTTGTACTTCAAGAATTGCGGGTAGTGCATCTTGCCGATGCCGGCGACAAACGGCGCGAAGGTGCGCACGATGGGCACGAAGCGGGCGAAGATGATGGTCTTGCCGCCATGGCGCTCGTAGAAGGCGTGGGTCTTGTCGAGGTAGCTCTGCTTCAGCAGGCGCGGGAACATGCCGAACAATCTCATGCCGACATTGCGGCCGATGGCGTAGTTGGTGGCATCGCCCAGGATGGCGGCGACGATCAGCAGCAGCACCAGAAGGTGCGGGTTCATCTGGCCCATCGCCGCCAGGGCGCCGGCGACGAACAGCAGCGAATCGCCGGGCAGGAAAGGGGTGACCACCAGGCCGGTTTCGCAGAATACGATCAAAAACAGGATGGCGTAGATCCATGGGCCATAGGCCGCCACCAGCTGGGTCAGGTGGGCATCGATATGCAGGATGAAGTCGATCAAAAACGTGATGGCTTCCATGATTTCCGTTTCGAACTGGGAGGGTAAACGCGAAACTGGCCGGACAAGCCGGCCAGTCGTTCAGGTTGCGGAGATCAGACCACCGCTTCCTCTTTTTGTTTCACCGGCTTGATCATGTGCTCGCGCGTCACGCCCAGCCACAGGGCGATCGGGCTGGCCACCAGCACCGACGAGTAGATGCCGAACATGATGCCGATGGTCAGCGCCATGGCGAAGCCGTGCAGCGCCGGGCCGCCGAATACCAGCATCGACACCACCATCATTTCCGTGGAGAAGTGGGTGATGATGGTCCGGCTCATCGTCGAGGTGATGGCGTTGTCGATGATCGAAGCCACCGGCAAGTTGCGGGTGCCCGGCTTGCGGAAGTTTTCGCGGATCCGGTCGAACACCACCACCGATTCGTTCACAGAGTAGCCCAGCACCGCCAGGATGCCCGCCAGCACCGTCAGCGAGAACTCCCAGCGGAAGAAGGCGAAGCAGCCCAGGATGATCACCACGTCGTGCATGTTGGCGATGATGGCAGCCACGGCGAAGCGCCATTCGAAGCGCAGGGCCAGGTACAGCATGATGCCGGCGCACACCAGGATGACGGCGGTCAGGCCGCTGGAGACCAGCTCGGCGCCGACGCTGGGGCCGACGAAGTCGACCTTGCGCAGCTGCACGCCGGCATCGTCAGCCTTCAATACGCCCATCACCTTGTCCGACAACTGGGCCGAACTGGTGCCCGGCTTGTTCGGCAGGCGGATCATCACGTCGCGGCTGCTGCCCAGGTTCTGCACCGTGGCTTCGCCGAGTTTCAGGGTGTCGACCTTGTCGCGGATCTTGTCCAGTTCGGCCGCTTGCTGGTACTGCACTTCCAGCACGGTGCCGCCGGTGAACTCCACGCTGAAGTTCAGGCCGCGGGTGGCCAGGAAGAACACGGCGAGAATGAAGGTCACCAGCGAGATCGCCGTGGTGAGCCTGCCGTAGCTCATGAACGGGATGTCCCGTTTGATGCGGAAAAGCTCCATGATTAGCCCTTGTTTTCCGGTTTCCACACCTGGCCGATAGCCAGCGTGGTCAGTTTGCGACGACGGCCGTACCACAGGTTCACCAGGCCGCGCGATACCACGACGGCGGAGAACATTGAGGTCAGGATGCCCAGGCAGTGGACGATGGCGAAGCCGCGCACCGGACCCGTGCCGAAGATCATCAGCGCCAGGCCGGCGATCAGCGTGGTGACGTTGGAGTCGAGGATGGTGTGCCAGGCGTGGCTGTAGCCGGCCTGGATGGCAGAGTGCGGCGGCACGCCGTTGCGCAGTTCCTCGCGGATGCGCTCGTTGATCAGCACGTTGGCGTCAATCGCCATGCCCAGCGCCAGCGCGATGGCGGCGATGCCCGGCAGCGTCAGCGTAGCCTGCAGCATGGACAGGATGGCGATCAGGAAAAACACGTTCATCGCCAGCGACAGGCCGGAGAACACGCCGAACAGGCCGTAGTACAGCACCATGAAGGTGACGATGGCGGCAAAGCCCCACAGTGTGGCGTGGAAGCCTTTCTCGATGTTTTCCTTGCCCAGGCTCGGGCCGATGGTGCGTTCCTCGATGATGTTCATCGGGGCGGCCAGGGAGCCGGCGCGCAGCAGCAGGGCGGTGTCGTTGGCTTCGGCGGCGTTCATGCTGCCGGAGATTTCCACGCGGCCGCCGCCGATCTCGGTACGGATCACCGGCGCGGTGACCACTTCCTTGCGGCCTTTTTCCACCAGCACCATGGCCATGCGCTTGCCGACGTTCTCGGCAGTCAGCTGGCGGAAGATGGCGGCGCCGGCGCTGTCCAGATTGATGCTGACGGCAGGCGCGCCGAACTGGTCGAAGCTCGGTTGGGCGTCGTTGATATTGTCGCCGGTCAGCTCCACGTCGTTCTTCAGCAGGATCTTGCTCTGGCCGCGCGAGGTGACTTCGTCCAAGAGCTCGTAGCCTGCCGGCACGTTGCCGGCCAGCGCTTCCGATACCTTGCCTTGGTCGTCTTCCACCATGTGGACTTCCAGGGTGGCGGTGCGGCCGATGATGTCCTTGGCGCGGGCCGTGTCCTGAATGCCTGGCAGCTGCACCACGATGCGGTTCGGGCCGTTCTGCTGGATGATGGGTTCGGTGGTGCCCAGTTCGTTGACGCGGTTATGCAGCGTGGTGATGTTCTGTTTGACGGCATCGCTCTGGATCTTGGTGATCTCTTCCGGCTTCAGCGACAGCAGCAGTTTGTTGCCGCTGTCGTCGGCGCGGATGGCCAGCGTCGGCAGCGCGCGATAGGCGACGTCCTGCGCCGATTTCAGCGTGTCGCCGTCACGCAGCTGCACTTCCAGCGTATTGCCGTTGCGCTTGATGTCGCCGTAGCGAACCTGCTTGTTCTTCAGCTCGCGCTTCAGGTCGCCGGTATAGCGCTGCATCGCCTTGTCGATGGCCGCCTGCATGTCCACTTCCAAGAGGAAGTGCACGCCGCCGCGCAGGTCCAGACCCAGGAACATCGGGTTGGCGTGCAGCGCGGACAGCCAGGCCGGGGAGGCCGGCAGCAGGTTCAGCGCGATGATGTAGTTGTCGCCCAGCGCGTGCTGGATGGCGTCGCGCGCCTTCAGCTGGGTGTCGGTGTCCTTGAAGCGAACCTTCAGACCGTTGGTGTCGAGGAATACGCCGTCAGGATTGATGTTCTGGGATTTCAGCGCGTCTTCCACCCGCGCCATCAGGGCAGTGTCCACCGGGATGGATTGGCGCGTGCTGGAGACCTGCACCGCGGGGGTCTCGCCGTAGAAGTTGGGCAGCGTGTAGATCGCCGAGAGGATCAGCGCCACCACGATGACGAGGTATTTCCAGAGAGGGTAGCGGTTCATGTTCTAGTTCTGGGATGGAAAATGAGCAAGGCCGCCTGCGGAGGTTTCCGGGGCGGCCATGAGTGGCTTACAGGGTCTTCAGCGTGCCTTTTTCCAGCTTGGCGCTGACGGCGCCGCGCTGTACGTTGATTTCCACCTTGTCCGCGATTTCCAGCGTCAGGTATTGCTCGCTGGTCTTGGTGATGCGGCCGATGATGCCGCCCTGGGTGACGACTTCGTCGCCTTTTTGCAACTCGGACAGCATCTTCTGGGTTTCCTTCATGCGCTTCTGCTGCGGGCGCACCATCAGGAACCAGAACAGCACGAAGATGACGATCATGGGCAGGAAGCCCATCAGATCGAAGCCGGAGGGCGCGGCGCCGCCAGCGGCGAAGGCGGGAGTAATGAAGGACATCAGGGAAACTCCTAAATTCGTGTTATGACTTGCATTCAAACAGGGCATTGTAGCCATGCTCCATGTGTTTTCCAACCATGGAGCGCGGCAAGGGCATGGGACCGGCGGCAATGCGCCGCAGTTCCCCGCCCGGCCCGCTTAGTTGACGCCGCGCGCGCGCTTGGCTGCGAACTCCAGGCGGAAGTCCTCGAAGCGGTCTTCCTCGATCGCCTGGCGCATCTGGCGCATCAGTTCCTGGTAGTAATACAGGTTGTGAATGGTGTTGAGGCGCGCGCCCAGGATTTCGCCCACCCGGTGCAGATGGTGCAGGTAGGCGCGGCTGAAGTTGCGGCAGGCGTAGCAGCCGCATTCTTCGTCCAGCGGCTTCTTGTCGTCCTTGTAGCGAGCGTTCTTGATCTTGACGTCGCCCCACTGGGTGAAAATCCAGCCGTTGCGCGCGTTGCGCGTCGGCATCACGCAGTCGAACATGTCCACGCCATTGGCCACGCCGTGCACCAGATCTTCCGGCGTGCCCACGCCCATCAGGTAGTGCGGCTTGTCCGCCGGCAGCATGTCCTTCAGCTCGGTCAGCATGCGGTACATCTCGGGCTTGGGCTCGCCCACCGACAGGCCGCCGATGGCGATGCCGTCGAAGCCGATCTGCATCAAGCCTTCCAGGGACTCCTGGCGCAGGTCGGTGTACAGATTGCCCTGCACGATGCCGAACAGCGCGTTCGGGTTGTTCAGATCGTTGAAGGCGCGGCGCGAACGCTCGGCCCAGCGCAGGCTCATCTGCAGCGACTTCTGCGCGGTGGCGTGGTCCACCTGGCCCGGCGTGCACTCGTCCAGCTGCATCACGATGTCCGAGTTCAGCACGGTCTGGATCTTCATCGAGATTTCCGGGCTGAGGAACAGCTTGTCGCCGTTGATCGGGCTTTGGAAGGTGCAGCCTTCCTCGGTCAGCTTGCGCATGTCGGACAGGCTGAATACCTGGAAGCCGCCGGAGTCGGTGAGAATGGGTTTGTCCCAGCCGATGAACTCGTGCAGGCCGCCGAACTGCTCGACGATCTCCAGGCCCGGGCGCAGCCACAGGTGGAAAGTGTTGCCGAGGATGATCTGGGCGCCGATGTCGTTCAGCTCCACCGGGCTCATCGCCTTGACCGAGCCATAGGTGCCCACGGGCTGGAAAACCGGGGTCTCCACGGTGCCGTGGTTCAGCTCCAGCGTGCCGCGCCGCGCGCCGCCGGAGGTCTTGTGTACGGTAAACTTCAACATTATTCGAAGTATCGCTTCAGGGTTTGTTTAGCAAAATCAGTCCGCTAGTATACAGCAAGCGCGGGCCTTGCGCCGGAGATGCAAAAAAGTGCTTGCCAAGACGGGGGGCTTCTTTTACTATGCACACCTCGACGACAGGCACGTAGCTCAGTTGGTTAGAGCACCACCTTGACATGGTGGGGGTCGTTGGTTCGAATCCGATCGTGCCTACCAAATTCAATGCATGGAGTGGTTAAGTGAAATCCTTACGAACTACCACAACCCGACATACTCACGAAAGCTGAGCCTTGCGGGTTGTACCATGCGAAAAAGAAGTGCGGCTCAGGCCGCACTTTTTTTTTATCCTTTTGCTTTAGACTCGATCACAAAAACCTCTCGCCCTCGTTGGAGTTGACATGCCAGACATTCGCTTGCCGGACGGCTCGGTCCGTTCTTTCGACAAACCGGTAACGGTTCATGAAGTGGCCGCATCCATCGGCACCGGCCTGGCGCGCGCCGCGCTGGCGGGTCGCGTCGATGGCAAGCTGGTGGATACCAGCTACCTGATCGACGGCAACGCCGATCTGGCCATCGTCACCGACAAGGACGCGGACGGCTTGTCCATCATTCGTCACTCCACCGCCCACTTGCTGGCTTACGCCGTCAAGGAGCTGTTCCCGGAGGCGCAGGTGACCATCGGGCCGGAGATCGAGAACGGCTTCTACTATGATTTCGCCTACAAGCGCCCGTTCACGCCGGAAGATCTGGCGGCCATCGAGAAGAAGATGGCCGAGCTGGCGAAGAAGGATATCCCGGTCGAGCGTTACGAACTGCCGCGCGACGAGGCCATCGCCTACTTCAAGAGCATAGGCGAAGCCTACAAGGCCGAGATCATCGAATCGATCCCGCAGGGCGAAGTGCTGTCGCTGTACCGCGAAGGCGAATTCACCGATCTGTGCCGCGGCCCGCACGTGCCGTCTACCGGCAAGCTGAAGGTGTTCAAGCTGATGAAGGTGGCTGGCGCCTACTGGCGCGGCGACAGCAAGAATGAGATGCTGCAGCGCGTTTACGGCACGGCCTGGGCGAAGAAGGAAGACCTGGAAGCCTACCTGTACATGCTGGAAGAGGCGGAAAAGCGCGACCACCGCAAGCTGGGCGTGCAGCTGGATCTGTTCCATCTGCAGGACGAGGCGCCTGGCATGGTGTTCTGGCATCCCAAGGGCTGGCAACTGTGGCAGAACGTCGAGCAATACATGCGCGCCAAACTGAATCGCGAAGGCTACAAGGAAGTGCGCACGCCGATGATGATGGACGCGCACCTGTGGGAGCGTTCCGGCCACGCCGCGAACTACCGCGAGAACATGTTCATCACCGAGTCGGAAAAGCGCGACTACGCCGTCAAGCCGATGAACTGCCCGGGCCACGTGCAGATCTTCAATAGCGGCCTGCGCTCGTATCGCGATCTGCCGCTGCGCTATGCCGAATTCGGTTCCTGCCATCGCAACGAGCCGTCCGGCGCGCTGCACGGCATCATGCGCGTGCGCGGTTTCGTGCAGGATGATGGCCACATCTTCTGTACGGAAGACCAGATCAACCAGGAGGCCAAGGATTTCCACCGCCTGGTGATGGAAGTGTACGACCGCTTCGGTTTCGACAAGGTGGCGATCAAGCTGGCGCTGCGTCCGGAAAAACGCATCGGCGAAGAATCCACCTGGGACAAGGCCGAGGAAGGCATGCGCGAGGCGCTGCGCGCTTGCGGCGTCGAGTGGGAAGAGCTGCCGGGCGAGGGCGCCTTCTATGGCCCGAAAATCGAGTATCACATCAAGGATGCGCTCGGTCGCTCCTGGCAATGTGGTACCCTGCAGCTGGACTTCATGCTGCCGGAGCGTCTGGACGCCGAATATGTGGCGGATGACAACAGTCGCAAGCGTCCGGTCATGCTGCACCGCGCGGCGTTGGGTTCGCTGGAACGCTTCCTAGGTATTCTGATCGAAAACCATGCTGGCGCCTTCCCTCTCTGGCTGGCGCCGGTGCAGATGGTGGTGATGAATATCACCGAAGCGCAAGCGGATTATGCGTCCGGAATTGCTCAAGCGCTTGAGAAGCAAGGATTCCGTGTCGAGCTCGACTTGAGAAACGAGAAGATCGGCTATAAAATCCGCGAACATAGTCTGCAAAAGTTGCCGTATCAGATCATTGTCGGCGACAAGGAAAAGGCAGACGGACTGGTTGCCGTGCGCGCCCGGGGCGAAGACCTGGGTCAGCTCACGCTGGATGCGTTTATCGCGCGCCTCAAGGCTGAGATGCCTGAGGCCTGATTCAGCGGCGGCGCACTTATTACTCATTAGGAGATTTGGCTATAGCTCAGGAACGCGAAGCACGGATCAACGGCGAAATTACCGCCCGCGAGATCCGTCTGGTTGGTAAGGAAGGTGAGCAGATTGGCATCGTCAGTCTGCGTGAAGCAATGGCTCTGGCCGAAGAGAACGACGTGGATCTGGTAGAGATCTCGCCGACTGCTCAGCCGCCGGTGTGCAAGCTGATGGACTACGGTAAGTACAAGTACGAAATGTCCAAGAAGCGTCACGAAGCCAAGCAGAAGCAGAAGCAGGTTCAGATCAAGGAAATCAAGTTCCGTCCGGGCACCGACGATGGCGACTACAACGTCAAGTTGCGCAACCTGGTCCGTTTCCTGACTGAAGGCGACAAGGCCAAGGTCACTCTGCGCTTCCGCGGTCGTGAGATGGCACACCAGGATATCGGCCTCGCGCTGCTCAAGCGCGTGGAAGCCGATCTGGCGGAAGTGGGCACGGTGGAACAGTTTCCGCGCCTCGAAGGCCGTCAGATGGTAATGATGATTGCGCCGAAGAAGAAATAATCGGTATAATCGTCGTTCCGACACGGCAGAGTGCGCTCTGCCGTGTTGATTTTGTAGGTCGGCAACGTCCTTAAAAGCGTGACGCAGCGGTTTCAAGCGCAACCAGTTAAGCCTGGGGGCCACCCTGTGTCTAATCCAAACAAATTCAGCAGGAGCATTTCCATGCCGAAAATGAAGACCAAGTCGAGCGCGAAAAAGCGTCTCAAAGTGTTGGGCAGCGGTGGTATCAAGCGCTCTTACGCCTTCAAGCGTCACATCCTGACCAAGAAGACCACCAAGAACAAGCGCCAACTGCGTGGCACCACCATGGTGGATGCAACCAATATGGCCTCTGTTCGCGCCATGATGCCCTACGCTTAAGGAGATCTGAAATATGCCACGCGTAAAACGCGGTGTAACCGCACGTGCTCGTCACAAGAAAATCCTCGCTCTGGCGAAAGGCTATCGCGGCCGTCGGAAGAACGTCTATCGCATCGCCAAACAGGCGGTGATGAAGGCGGGTCAATACGCCTACCGCGACCGTCGTCAGAAAAAGCGTCAGTTCCGTCAACTGTGGATTGCTCGTATCAACGCAGCTGCTCGTGAAAACGGCCTGCCGTACAGCAAGTTCATGAACGGCCTGAAGAAAGCCGCTATCGAAATCGACCGCAAGGTCCTGGCCGACCTGGCCGTGTTCGACAAGCCGGCTTTTGCGCAGATCGTCGAAAAGGCGAAAGCAAGCCTCGCTGCTTAATCGCCCAGACGGATCTGAAGGGAGGCACATGCCTCCCTTTTTTTCTATCGGCATCTGCCAGCAGAGCGCTGATCAGATCGGGTATGCCGCATGCCCGCTGTGATCAGCCTTCTATTCGCATGCGGTGTGGAACACGATGAACAACGTTGACGCGATTCTCCAAGCCGGTCTCGCCGCCGTGGCGGCGGTGACCGATCTGATCGAGCTCGAACAGGTCAAAGCGCGCTATCTCGGCAAGAGCGGCGAGCTGACCGAACTCCTCAAACAGCTGGGCAAGCTGGCGCCGGAAGAGCGCAAGGCGGCCGGCGCCACCATCAACCAGGCCAAACAGGCATTCGAGGCCGCGCACAACGACAAGCGCGACCAGCTCAACGCGGCCAAGCTGGAAGCCCAGCTGGCCGCCGAGGCGCTGGACGTCACCCTGCCGGGCCGCGGCGCGGTAGGCGGCGGCCTGCACCCGGTGGCGCTGACGCTGGAGCGCATCAGCGGCCTGTTCCGCACCATGGGTTTCGAGGTGGCCGACGGCCCGGAAATCGAAACCGATTTCTACAATTTCCAGGCGCTGAACGTGCCGGAAAACCATCCGGCGCGCGCCATGCAGGACACGTTCTACGTGGAGAACGGCGACGTGCTGCGCACGCATACCAGCCCGATCCAGGCGCGCTTCATGATGAACAACGAGCCGCCGATCAAGATCGTCGCGCCGGGCCGCGTGTATCGCGTGGATTCCGACGCCACCCATTCGCCGATGTTCCATCAAATGGAGGGCCTATGGGTGGAAGAGGGCGTGTCCTTCGCCGACCTGAAGGCCGTGGTGACCGACTTCCTGCGCCGTTTCTTCGAGCGCGACGACCTGCAAGTGCGCTTCCGCCCGTCCTTCTTCCCGTTCACCGAGCCGTCGGCCGAAATCGACGTGCTGGGCGAGCGCGGCTGGCTGGAGGTGGGCGGCTGCGGCATGGTGCACCCGAACGTGTTGCGCAACGTCAACATCGATCCGGAAAAATACACCGGCTTCGCCTTCGGCATCGGCCTGGACCGTTTCGCCATGCTGCGCTATGGCGTAAACGACCTGCGCCTGTTCTTCGAGAACGATCTCAATTTCCTGAAGCAATTCAACTGATCGCGCACGGAGCCGACTATGCAATTTTCCGAACAATGGCTGAGAAGCTGGGTCAATCCGGCGCTGAACACTGAACAACTGTCCGAGCTGCTGACCATGGCGGGCTTGGAAGTCGAAGAAACCGTCGCCGCCGCGCCGGCGTTTTCCGGCGTGGTGATTGGCGAGGTCAAAGAATGCGTCAAGCATGAAAACGCCGACCGCCTGCGCGTCACCAAAGTTGACGTGGGCACGGGCGAGCTGGTGCAGATCGTCTGCGGCGCGCCCAATGTCGCCGTCGGCGTGCGCGTGCCGTGCGCCTTGCCGGGCGCCATCCTGCCGGGCGACTTCAAGATCAAGCCGACCAAGATGCGCGGCGTGGAATCCAATGGCATGCTGTGTTCCGGCAAGGAGCTGGGCGTGCCGGAAGACGTCGATGGCCTGATGCTGCTGCCGGCCGACGCGCCGGTGGGCCAGAGCATCCGCGACTACCTGGGCCTGGACGACCAGCTGTTCACGCTGAAAATCACGCCTAACCGCGCCGACGGCCTGTCGATCCGCGGCGTCGCCCGCGAAGTGGCGGCGCTGACCGGCGCTGCGCTTGCGCCGGTCGCCATCGAGCCGGTGGCCCCGAGCATTGACGACACCCGTCCGGTGAAGATAGAGGCGCGTGAAGCCTGCGGCCGTTACCTGGGCCGCGTGGTCAAGGGCGTCAACGCCGCCGCCGCGACGCCGGCCTGGATGCGCCAGCGCCTGGAGCGTTCCGGCGTGCGTTCGATTTCGGCCATCGTCGACATCACCAATTACGTGCTGCTGGAGCAAGGGCAGCCTATGCACGCCTTCGATCTGGCGAAGATAGAAGGCGGCATCACCGTGCGCCAGGCGCGCGCCGGCGAAAGCCTGCTGTGTCTGAACGAAAAGACGGTCGCGCTGCAGGACAAGCACCTGGTGATCGCCGACGACGCCAAGGTGTTGGCGCTGGGCGGCATCATGGGCGGCGAACTGAGCGGCGTGACCACCGCCAGCGCCGATATTTTCCTGGAATCCGCTTTCTTCGCGCCCAAGGCCATCGCCGGCCGCGCCCGCGAACTGGGCTTTGGTTCCGACTCGTCCTTCCGTTACGAGCGCGGCGTGGATTTCCAGCTGCAGCGCGAGGCGATCGAACGCGCCACCCGCCTGGTGCTGGACATCTGCGGCGGCGCAGCTGGTCCGGTGGTGGAAGAAGTGGCCGAGCTGCCGCAGCGCCAAGCCGTCCAGCTGCGCGTGGCGCGGGTGGCCAAGGTGCTGGGCGTGGCGCTGTCCGCGCAAGAGATTGCCGAGATTCTGGGCCGTTTGGGCCTGGAATTCAGCCTGGCGGATGAGGTGTTCACTGTTCAGGCGCCGTCGTTCCGCTTCGATATCGAAATCGAGGAAGACCTGATCGAGGAAGTGGCCCGCGTTTACGGCTACAACCAGATTCCGGATGACGCGCCGCGTTCTTCGATGCGCATGCTGCGGCAGCCGGAAGAACTGCGCCCGGTGGACCAGCTGCGCCATCTGTTGGCCGCGCGCGATTATCAGGAAGTGGTCAGCTACGCTTTTGTCGACGAGCGTTGGGAGCGCGATTTCGCCGGCAACGACAAGGCCATCCGCCTGCAGAACCCCATCGCCAGCCAGATGAGCGTGATGCGCTCGACGCTGATCGGCGGCCTGGTGGACGTGCTGGTGGGCAACATCAACCGCAAGCAGCCGCGCGTGCGCGTGTTCGAGGCGGCGCGCGTGTTCCTGCGCGCGGAGCAGGGTTTTGAACAGCCGGAAAAAGTGGCAGGCCTGGCCTGGGGGCCGCGCCTGCCCGAGCAGTGGGGCGCCAAGGCCGAGCGCGTCGATTTCTTCGACGTGAAGGCCGATGTGGAGGCGCTGCTGCACCCGGTGGCGGCCGAGTATCGCAAGGCTAGCCATCCCGCCTTCCACCCCGGCCGTTGCGCCGAGGTGCGGGTGGACGGCAAGGCGGTAGGCGTGATCGGCGAACTGCACCCGCAGTGGGTGCAGGCTTATGATCTGCCTAGCGCGCCGGTGCTGTTCGAGCTGGATCTGGCCATCGTCACCGCGCGCAGCCGCATCAAGGCGCAGCCGGTCAGCAAGTTCCAGCCGGTCCGCCGCGACCTGGCGCTGCTGGTCGATGAGCAAGTCAGCGCGGCGGCGTTGCTGGCGGCCTTCGAGGCGAAGCGGGCCGACATCGTGACGGAAGTCGCATTGTTTGACGTTTACCGTGGCAAAGGCGTCGCGGAAGGCAAGAAGAGTCTGGCCTTTAGCGTGCTGATGCAGGACAATAGCCGCACCCTGACCGACGAAGACGTCGAGCCGGCGATGCAGGCTTTGTTGCAGGCGGCGCTGGAGCTGGGTGCGCAGTTGCGCGTTTGATTGAGAATTGGGCGGGCCGCGTGCCCGCCGATTGGTTCAGATGTTTGAGGGGAATGTCATGACTTTGACGAAGGCTGAACTGGCCGATTTGCTGTTTGACCAGGTAGGTCTGAACAAACGCGAAGCCAAGGACATGGTCGAGTCGTTTTTTGAAGAGATCCGGCTGGCGCTGGAGTCCGGGGATTCGGTGAAATTGTCTGGTTTCGGCAATTTCCAGCTGCGCGACAAACCGCAGCGTCCGGGTCGCAATCCCAAAACCGGGGAAGAGATTCCCATTACCGCGCGCCGTGTGGTAACGTTCCACGCAAGCCAGAAACTCAAGGGAATGGTTGAGCAATACCATGCTAACAAGCAAGGCTGATCTGCCGTCGATTCCATCGAAGCGATACTTCACCATCAGCGAAGTCGGCGAGCTGACCGGCGTCAAGCCGCATGTGCTGCGATATTGGGAGCAGGAATTTTCCCAGCTTCGCCAGGTAAAACGGCGCGGCAATCGCCGCTATTACCAGCACCATGAAGTGTTGCTGGTGCGCAGAATACGCGCGCTGCTTTACGATGACGGCTTCACCATTCAGGGCGCTCGCCAGCGCCTGGGAATGGGAGGTGAGGGCGAGCGTCCGATTACCGCTCAGGAAGTGCGCGCCGAGCTGGAATCCATCCTGGAATGGCTGGATTCGGGTATTGGCAAAAAATAATAAATCAGTTAGACTACGTTTCTCTTGAGTCGGGGTGTGGCGCAGCCTGGTAGCGCATCTGCATGGGGTGCAGAGGGTCGGAAGTTCGAATCTTCTCACCCCGACCAAATAAAACCTGTTTAAAAACAGTGGTAAATCTAACCCGGTATAGCCGGGTTTTTTATTTTCCGTCTTTCTCCCTTCTCTACGCATCCAATATGCGTGTCCGTTTAATTCTGCTGATATACTCGATCGAAACCAGTTTGGTTTATCGTCTGCGATAAAGTAACTGTTTCAAGTCATTGTTTTGTATTTGGATATCGTCTTGATGAGTCGCAACCGTCCTGATTCTCCTTGCATTGCTCTGTGTTCCACCGCCTTGGGCGACAACGTGTGCCGCGGCTGCGCGCGCACGTTTGGCGAAATCAGCCAGTGGTGTTTCATGGGCGACGATGAGCGCGAAGCGGTCTGGCTGCGCCTGCCGCAGCGTCAGCGTTTGCTGCAGCTGGCTGCGGCATGCGGCGCCTTGCTGGAGCTGGACAGCCTGGATGGCGTCGAGTGGGGCCGCCTGCCGGATGGCAGCCGCTACCGGCTGGACGAGCGGGGCGCTCTGCATAGGCTGGGCCGCGATGGCGCGGCCGAGGTGCTGCGCGCGGATGATCTGACGCCGCAACAGGCGGCGGCCTGGCTGAGGCGGGCATGAACAGGAAATAACCATGGCAGACAGTTCTCGAGTGGAGTTCTGGGAGCAGCGTTATCGCGAGGGCGTGACGCCCTGGGAAGGGGCGAGCCTGCCGGAGACGGCGCGGCGCTTCTTCGCCAGTCTGCCGCCGTCTACGGTATTGTTGCCAGGGTGCGGCAGCGCGGGAGACATGCCGCCGCTGCTGGCGCAGGGTCACCAGGTGCTGGCCGTGGATTTCAGCGAGTCGGCCATCGCGCTGGCCCGCAAGCAATGGCCCGCCGCGGCGGATAGACTGCTGCTGGGCGACTTTTTCCAGCTGGAATTGCCCGCTTTCGACTGCGTGTTCGAGCGGGCTTTTTTGTGCGCCTTGCCAAGGGAAATGCGCGGGCAATATGCGGAAAGAGTGGCGGCGCTGGTCAAGCCTGGAGGATTATTGGCCGGCGTGTTTTTCCTGGGCGACGGCGAAAGGGGGCCGCCGTTCGGCATGGCGGAGAATGCTCTGCAAGCGTTGCTGGATCCTTGGTTTACGCTGGAGCAGGCTTTGCCGCTGCCAGATGGCTTGCCGGTTTTCTCTGGCCGGGAATGCTGGATGGTATGGAAACGACGGGGATTTGATTTGGATCAAACCTTGAAGGCCTGAGGGAATGGTCAGCGTGGCGGGTTTCAGAAAAAATAACGACCGATAAAAATAAAACGGTTCAGATTGTTCGGGAGGAGAGCAAATGGAGTGGTTTTGGCGGCTGTATACGTTTTCGGAAAAGACCTTCTGGCATAGCTTGAGCAGGAAACTCGGCAGCTTTTTCTTCATCAGCCTGTTTCAGTTGCTGATGGCGGGATATTGCTATTACGCGCTGAGCGATATCCGGGCGACGGTACGCGATGCCGGCGTCTCCGCGCAGGTGCTGGCGCGGGTGGATGCCACGGTCGATAGCGCCTTGCATTGGATGCTGGGATTGTGGGTGCTGAGCTTCCTGTTCATCGCCTTCATGGTCTGGTATCTGCGCTACCTGATCGTGCGCCCATTGAAGATGATCATCCAGATCTTCAATGAAATCGGCGCCGGCGCCGGCGATCTGTCGCGCGAGATCCCCACCGTCACCTACGACGAAATCCGCGAGTTGTCGCTGTCGTACAACCGCTTTCTGCTGAAAATGCGCGAGATCATCAGCAATGTGCGGCGGATGACGGTGCGCATCGCCATGGATTCCGCCGTGACGCGGCGCAATGTGACGGAATCGGTAACTAGCGCGCGTCAACAGGACGAATTGGCCAAGCAGGTGCGACAGTCCAGCGACCAGTCCACCCGCGGCGTGGAGCAGGTTACGGCGCAGACCGAGGCGATTTCCGCGACGACTGCGGAAAACCTGCGCGTCGCCCGCGATTCCTACGAGGAACTGCGCTCGGTGACGGACAGCATTCACGACATCAGCCGCAAGGTGGGGCATTTCAACCACACGGTGGAAGACCTGAGCCAGCGCTCGTCCAGCATCAAGGCCATCGTCGATCTGATCAAGGACATCTCCGAGCAGACCAATCTGCTGGCCTTGAACGCGGCGATCGAGGCGGCGCGCGCCGGCGAGAGCGGGCGCGGTTTTGCCGTGGTGGCCGACGAGGTGCGCAAACTGGCGGAACGCGTGAAAACGGCCACGGACGAAATTTCGCACAATATCGACGGCATGCTGGGCCTGGTGGCGAACACGCAGCAGGAAACCGCGGCGATCACCGAGGACACCCATCAGGCGCGCGAGGTGATTTCACGCGCGTCCGAGCATTTCAGCAAAATGATGGGCGACTTCGAGTCCACTTCCTCCAGTCTGAGCCAGATCGCCGCCACCATGCATGAGTTCATGGACGGCAACCAGATGGTCAACCGGCATGTGGCCGAGATGCACCAGTTGGGGCTGCTGGTGAATGAGCGGCTGGGCGAAACGGAGCGCGCCGCCGGCGAGTTGACCGAGGCCGCCGAGCAGGTGCAGGGGCTGGTATCGAAGTTTGTGATAGGCGAGGGCGCGTTCGATCAGGCGCTGAGCCGCGCGCGCGCGGCGCGCGATCAGGTGGCGCAATTGCTGCAGGCCGAGTCGCAGCGCGGGCTGGATTTGTTCGATCGACGCTATCAGCCCATTGCCGGGACTCAACCGGCCAAGTATCACACCAGTTACGACGACCGCCTGGCCAAGCAGCTGCAGCCGGTGATAGACCGCGTGGTGGAGCTGATACCGGGCGGCAAGTTTTGCCTGGCGGTGGACGGCAATGGCTACGCCCCGACGCATAACAGCTGGTATAGCCGGCCGCCCAGCGGCGATGCGCAGAAGGATTTGGCGGAAAGCCGCGACAAGCGCCTTTTCAACGATCCGGCCGGCTTGCGCGCCGCCCGCAATGTGCAACCGTTCCTGTTGCAAACCTATAGCCGCGATACCGGCGAAGTATTGTCTGAAGTGGATTTGCCGCTGGAACTGAGCGGGCGGCATTGGGGCGCGCTGCGGATAGGCTTTGATCCAAACGTCCTATTGTCGCAGGGTTGAATCGATGGGGCGAGGGAGGCTGCGGCCTCCCTCGCTTTTTTGATGCCTTACAGCGACAGCGGCGTCAGCAGCGTCACGATGCCCAGGCCGACGAATAGCGCGGCGGCGATGGTGTGCATCAGCTTCTGCGGGACCTTCTTCGCCGCCACCTCTCCCAGCAGCACCGCCGGCACATTGGCGATCATCATGCCCAGCGTGGTGCCCATCACGACCATGTAAAGCTGTTCCGGGAAGCGCGCGGACAGCGCGACCGTGGCGATTTGCGTCTTGTCGCCCATCTCCGCCAGGAAAAAGGCGATGACGGTGGTACCGAAAACGCCGAAGCGCTCGCGCAGCAGATTATTGTCGTCCAGCTTGTCAGGAATCAGCATCCAGGCGGCCATGGCGATAAAGGAGACGCCTAGGCCCCAGCGCATGATGTCCGGGCCAACCTTGGCCATCAGCCAGTGGCCGACCGCGGCGGCGGCAAAATGATTGACCAGGGTGGCGACGAAGATGCCGAGTATGATGGGGCCGGGTTTTTTAAAGCGGGAGGCCAGCAGCAGGGCCAGCAGCTGGGTTTTGTCGCCGATCTCGGCCAGAGCCACCACGCCGGTGGAAATCAGGAAGGCTTGCATGAATGCTCCAAGGGCCGCGCATACGGCATGACAAACCTGCGCGGCGGCCCCGCTGCGCGCAAGCATGTCATGGGTCTTGCCAAACGGAAGGTCGTCGCAATGGCCATGGCTGCCGCCAAGTATGTTGACCATTGCCGGCGCGAGGCCGCGCCGAGGCTACTCCCCCAGAACGACGCGGATTGTAGGGGAATCGGCCCGCGCGGGCAAGCGCTTTGCGCCGCCTGCTTAGCGCCGCTAGGGGCTGTTGACGTTTGGTGAGTGGATCGCGTTTGCGCCGATTTGGGCCGGAAGCAAGGCGCACAGTCCGAC
>NZ_JAUCGU010000036.1:0-34337 GCF_059916625.1 Chromobacterium sp. CCUG 76385 | reverse complement strand
ACTGGGTATCCATCATCACGCTCCTGGTGAGAGGCTTACTTCAGTGTAGTTACCAACTTGTAATTGGGACATAGCCAAATCAAAACCCTGCCCGCCTCCGAGATGCCCGCCGACAAACTGCCGGCGCGCCGCAAGAAACTATTCCTCCAACTCGGCGCGGCCCTCGCCGTCGCCGCCATCGGCTACGGCAGCTACTGGACCTTGGTGGCATCCCACTATGTCAGCACCGACAACGCCTATGTGGCGACCGAGGTGGCTCAGGTCACGCCGGAAGTGGCCGGCACAGTGAGAAAGGTTGAGGTAGTGGATACCCAGCACGTCAAAAAGGGCGACGTCTTGGTGGAACTCAACGACAGCGACGCCAAGCTGGCGCTAGCCCAGGCCCAGGCGGACTTGGAACGCGCGCAGCGCCGCGTGAAAGGCTATTTCGCCAACAATGACAGCCAGTCCGCCCAGGTGCAGGCGCGCCAAGCCGAACAAGCCCGCGCCGCGGCCCAGCTCGTTTCCGCCAAGTCCGATCTGGAGCGCGCCCAGCTCGACTTCCAGCGCCGGCATGCCCTGGCCAAGAACGGCTCGGTCTCCGCCGAGGAATTGAGCAACGCGCAAAACGCGCTATCCGTGGCCGAGGCCAACCTGCGCGCCGCGCAAGCCGCCGCCAGCCAGAGCGAT
Source organism: Chromobacterium sp. CCUG 76385 (assembly GCF_059916625.1). Taxonomy (NCBI): domain Bacteria; kingdom Pseudomonadati; phylum Pseudomonadota; class Betaproteobacteria; order Neisseriales; family Chromobacteriaceae; genus Chromobacterium; species Chromobacterium sp. CCUG 76385. The sequence goes on along the minus strand of NZ_JAUCGU010000036.1, from coordinate 33,668 downwards.
GCCAACTACCGCGCCGCCATGGAAGCGTTGAAGAGCGGCCGGACGCTGACCAGCGACTCCACTGTCGACAACAACCCGGAAGTGGCGCTGGCGCGCGCCAAGCGCGACCAGGCGCGGCTGGATCTGGCGCGCACGGTGATACGAGCGCCGGTGGACGGGGTGGTAGCCAAACGCCAGGTGCAGGTTGGCCAGCGAGTGCAGGCGGGCACCCCGCTGCTTGCCGTCGCGCCGCTGCAGCAGGCCCACGTGGATGCCAACTTCAAGGAAGTGCAGCTGGAAAAAGTCCGCATCGGACAGCCTGTCAAGCTGACCGCCGACCTCTACGGCGACAACGTCGAGTACCACGGCAAAGTCGTCGGGCTGTCCGGCGGTTCCGGCGCATCCTTCGCGGTGATTCCGGCGCAGAACGCCACCGGCAACTGGATCAAGGTGGTGCAACGCCTGCCCGTCCGCATCGCGCTGGACCCCGCCGAACTGCAAGCCCATCCGCTATCGGTCGGCCTGTCCATGACCGCCACCATAGATACGCGCGCCAACTGAGGTAACGGCCATGTCTCACTCCACCACGCATGCCTCTCCATTGACTGGCGCCACCTTGTGGCTGGCCGCGCTCGCCCTGTCGGCAGGCAATTTCATCGCGGTGCTAGACACCACTATCGCCAATGTATCCGTGCCCAATATCGCCGGCGGCCTGGGCGTGGCTGCCAACCAGGGCACTTACGTCATCACCTCGTACGCGGTGGCGGAGGCCATCACCGTGCCGCTGACCGGCTGGCTGGCCGCCCGCTTCGGCACGGTGCGCCTGTTCATCACGTCCATGATGCTGTTCGGCCTGTTCTCGCTGCTGTGCGGGCTGTCTCATTCACTAGGAATGCTGCTGCTGTTCCGGGTCTTGCAAGGCCTGGCCGGCGGCCCGCTGATGCCGATGTCACAGACCTTGCTGCAGCAAATCTTTCCCAAGGAGAAAGCCAACATCGCCGTAGGGTTGTGGAGCATGACCACGCTGGTGGCCCCGGTGCTGGGGCCGGTGCTGGGCGGCGTGCTGTGCGACCAGGTCAGCTGGCCTTGGATCTTTTACATCAACGTGCCGATCGCGCTGCTGTGTGGCTGCCTGGGCTGGCGTTTGCTCAAGGGGCAGGAGAGCGAGCGGCAGAATTCGCGCATCGACGCTGTAGGCCTGGGCTTGCTGGTGGTGTGGGTAGCGGCGTTGCAGATCATGCTGGATGAAGGCAAGGACCTGGACTGGTTCGCCTCCACGGAAATCGTCTACCTGGCGATCATCGCCGCCGTCGGCTTCCTGGCTTTCCTGATCTGGGAGTTGACCGACCACAATCCGGTGGTCAACCTCAGAGTGTTCCGCCACCGCGGCTACTGGGTCAGTGTGACGACCATCGCGCTCGCCTTTGGCTCTTTCTTCGGCGCCACGGTGCTGACCCCGCAATGGCTGCAGAGCTATATGGGCTACACGGCCACCGATGCCGGCATCGCCCAGGCGCTCAGCGGCGTGCTGTCCGTGCTGGCCGCTCCGTTGGTTGCCCACCTGACCACCCGCATGGACCCGCGGCCTCTGGTGTTCATGGGCGTGATGTGGCTGGGCGGCGTCACTCTGTTCCGCAGCTTCAACACCACCGACGTCGGTTTCTGGCAGGTGTCCATTCCGCTGTTCTTCCAGGGGCTGGGGATGCCGTTTTTCTTCGTGCCCTTGATCGGCCTGGCCATGTCCAGCGTGGACGAGCCGGAAATGGCCTCCGCCGCCGGCCTGATGAACTTTCTGCGCACCATGTCGGGCGCCATCGCCACCTCGCTGGTCACCACCGGCTGGGACGACAAGGCCAAGAAATACCACGACATCCTGACCGGCATGGTCGACAGCGGCGGCGAGGCCATGCGGCAGATGAGCGCCGCGTTTGGCGACGAACCCGCGCGCAACATGCTCAACAGCCTGGTGGACGCGCAAAGCATCATGCTGTCGACCAATGAGATGTTCTGGATCAGCGGCTTGTCCTTCGTGGTGGCGGCCTGCTTCGTCTGGCTGGCGCCGAAACCGACCCGCGTAGCGGACACCAGCCACGTGCACTAAGCGCAAGGTTTTCAAGACTCTGGGGCATGGCGCGGCCTTGCCCGAACTGACAGGGAGCGCTCCATGCGCAACACTCAACCCATCACCGACCGGGAACGCCAGCTTGATCCCAAACGCCCCCTGGTCAGCGTCACTGACCTCAAGGGCGTGATCCAGCATGCCAACCAAAGCTTCGTCGACATCAGTGGCTACCGACTGGACGAATTGCTGGGCCAGCCCCACAACCTGATACGCCATCCAGACATGCCGGCCGCGGCATTCGAGGACATGTGGCGCACGCTGCAAGCCGACCGGCCCTGGCGCGGCATCGTCAAGAACCGCTGCAAGAACGGCGACTTCTACTGGGTGGAGGCTTATGTCACGCCGCTGATCGAAAACGGGCGCAAAGTGGGCTATATATCGGTGCGTACGCGCCCGACGCCAAGACAGCTAGCCGAGGCCAACGCCCTGTATCAAGCCGTCAACCACCGCAGCATCCGCTTTCCCGCCACGCGTTATCGCAACGATACATCGGTCACCGCGCGGCTGACGCTGAGGCCCGCGCTATGCTTTGGCGCGGCGCTGGGCGTAAGCGCTTACTGGCGGAGGCTGGCCGCGGCCGCTGGCGTGGCGGCGGCGATTGAGCAGATGTCGGTCTCCCTCAGCGCAATCCCCGTGCCGTCGCTGCAGTTCATCGCCCCGGCCCAGCCAGTCCTGCCGCAGGATGGGCAGGATCCTTTCCGTGATTGCTTTTCACCGCGCTCGTCCTAAGCTGGCTTAGGGTCGACGCCCAATCCATGCGTCCCCTTGCCGCCAGGAATGCCCGCTCCAGTCAAACTGACGCATCCAGGTATTCACCATGAAAATTTTCAGCCGCTGCCTTTTGATCTCGGTCGCCACTTTTATCTTCGGCGTTGCCGGATGTGGCTTGCATTCGCTCCTCCATGCCCGCATTGTCTATTCAAGCGATCTGATCAGGTCCATCTCCGCGCTGATCGGCACCTTGTTTTCCATCGTGCTGGGCTTGCTGGTCTCGTCATCGTATACGGCCTTCAACAACCACCAGACCGACTTCAACGCGCTTTCCGCCGCTGCCGCCAATCTTGACCTCCTGCTCAAACAATCTCCAGAAGAGTCGAAAGCGTCGCGGGCCTTGCTGAAAGACCTTATTTTGCGGATATTGGGCCGATACTGGCCAAGCAAACGCCACTTTGCTTTGCACGAGCTGAGCTATAAAGACCTGTCAGGCGACATTGAGGCTTTATTAAAAATAAACAACCACTTCCAAACGTTCAAAAACGTCACCCGCGACGACTTGAACGCCATCCGCCAGTTTTCCAACAACTTCATCACCATTCAGTCGAACATCATCCGCAGCCTGTCCAACCAGATCCCATCCTTGCTGCTGGTCATTGTATTCGGCTGGGCCTGCCTGCTGTTTTTCCTGTATGGCATCCTGAACGGCGGCGATACGATCTCGTTATGCATCCTGCTCTTGGGCGCCGTCGCCATCGCCAGCGCTAACTTTCTGATTCTGGAATTGACGCACCCCTGCCAAGGCATATTCACGGTTTCCCGCACGCCATTCGACCTCTTGCTAGAATCGCTCAACAAAGAAGCGCACACCGACATGCCGGTGAGCGCCAGCTCGCCATGACCATGCGCGATGCCCGTCTTGCGCCCCGACATCAAAGCGCACCGGCGGGCGGAACGCTGCCTGAGTGGAACCTTGGTTGAAGCGGACAAAGCAAAAGGGGTTGCGCTTGCGCGCAACCCCTTGATTGTCTGGTGGGCCCCCCGAGAGTCGAACTCGGCACCAACGGATTATGAGTCCGCTGCTCTAACCAAGCATGAGCTAGAGGCCCTGAAAGAGAGAGCGATTATAACGTGGAAAATAAAAATCCCCAAGCCTTGGCCTGGGGATTTTGCGAGATTCACGCCAAACGCTTACTGGCCGCCCGGCTCGTTGTCCAGGAAGCTGCGCAAACGCTCGGAACGAGTCGGATGACGCAGCTTGCGCAGCGCCTTGGCCTCGATCTGGCGAATGCGCTCGCGGGTCACGTCGAACTGCTTGCCCACTTCTTCCAGCGTGTGGTCGGTGTTCATGTCGATGCCGAAACGCATGCGCAGGACTTTCGCCTCTCGCGGCGTCAGGGTGTCCAGCACTTCCTTGGTCGCGTCCTTCAGGCTGGAGTACATCGCCGCGTCGGACGGAGCCAGGTTGTTCTGGTCCTCGATGAAGTCGCCGAGATGGGAATCGTCGTCGTCGCCGATCGGGGTTTCCATGGAGATGGGCTCCTTGGAAATCTTCATGATCTTGCGGATCTTCTCTTCCGGCATCTCCATCTTCTCGGCCAGTTCCGCCGGATCCGGCTCGCGGCCGCTTTCCTGCAGGATCTGCCGCGAGATGCGGTTCATCTTGTTGATGGTCTCGATCATGTGCACCGGAATGCGGATGGTGCGCGCCTGGTCCGCGATGGAGCGGGTGATCGCCTGGCGAATCCACCAGGTGGCGTAGGTCGAGAACTTGTAGCCGCGACGGTATTCGAACTTGTCCACCGCCTTCATCAGACCGATGTTGCCCTCCTGGATCAAATCCAGGAACTGCAGGCCGCGGTTGGTGTACTTCTTGGCGATGGAGATCACCAGACGCAGGTTGGCCTCGATCATTTCCTTCTTGGCGCGGCGCGCCTTGGATTCGCCCGCCGACATCTGGCGGTTGATTTCCTTCAGGGCCTTGATCGACAGCATGGCCTTGTCTTGCAGATCGGACAGGCGGGTCTGCTTCTCGATGATGGCGTGCTTGAAGCGGGTCAGCGCCTCGCTCCAGGCCTTGCCGGAGGCAATCTCGTTTTCCACCCAATCCAGGTTGGTCTCGTTGCCCGGGAACACCTTGATGAAGTGGGCACGGTCCATGCGCACGCGGCTGACGCAGATGTCCTGGATGTCGCGCTCGTAAGTGCGGATCTCGTTGACGCGGCCGCGCAGCGACTCACAAAGGCTTTCCACCTGACGGGTAGCGAAGCGCACCAGCATGAATTCGGTGGTGATCGCGTCTTGCAGCTCCAGGTATTCCTTGCTCTGCGGACCCTTGGCGTTCAGCGCTTTGACCATCTTGTCGAACAAGAGGCGCACGCCGGCGAAGTGCTCCAGCGCTTCCTGCTTCAGCTCTTCCAGATTGGCGGCGGCATCGGCGTCGGCGTCGACTTCCTCGGCGTCCTCGTCCTCTTCCTCTTCCTCTTCCAGCAGCTCGTCCACGGCTTCCGGCTCGGCGAACTGAGCGTCAGCCTCGGTCGGGGCGTTGAGGTCGATAAAGCCGTCCACCACTTCGTCGACGCGGATCTCATCGCGCGCCACGCGCTCCATCAGCTCCAGCACCTCGGCGATGGTGCCGGGGCAGGCGGAGATGGCCTGGATCATGTACTTGAGGCCGTCCTCGATCCGCTTGGCGATTTCGATTTCGCCTTCGCGGGTCAACAGCTCGACCGAGCCCATCTCGCGCATATACATGCGCACCGGGTCGGTGGTGCGGCCGAATTCGGAATCCACCGAGGACAGGGCCGCCTCGGCCTCTTCCACGGCATCCTCGTCCGCCACCGACGGGGTGGCGTCGGACATCAGCAAGGTTTCGGCGTCCGGCGCTTCTTCATATACCTGAATGCCCAGACCGGAAATCATCGTCACGATGTTTTCGATCTGCTCGGCGTCGGATACGTCTTCCGGCAGGTGGTCGTTGATTTCGGCGTAGGTCAGATACCCACGCTCTTTGCCCAGCGCGATCAGCTGGCGCAAGCGTTTCCGCTGCTCTTCCAGGCTCATCACTTCCTGTGGGCTGTCCTGCACATCTTTCTGGTTTTCGGGAGAGGCCGCCATTTCGCTTCCTGCTTGAAAAAAAGCCGAAAAAAACAGTTGATTATAACACAACTACCTGAACTTTTCCGCCGAGCCTGTTAACTCGGCGGCGAGAACATTTCCCGCAGCAACTGGCCCATCAAGACCTTCTCCTCTGGCGTCAAACCTTCGTGCCGGTCCTTCTGTTTTAGCCGCTCCAGCTGCTCCGCATGCAGCATTTTCAACAATCTGGCGTTGCCATCCTGAAACAGCTGGCGGTCGTCGGCGCCGGGGTCCGAGAACTCGTCCGGATCCTGCATCGCCTGCTGCAGCACGCTGTCGATCAAACCTTCATACGGCGTGCCGCGCAGGCCTTCAATCAATTGCGCCGTATTCGGCGATTCGCCATGCTCCAGCACGCGCTCGGCCAGCATGGCGAAACAGGCCAGTTCGTCGGACAGCGCCAGGCTGTCCGGCAATTGGACATCGGCCGCCCATTCCGGGTTCATCAACAGCCACTTGATCAGCTTCTTCACCATGGTGGCGTTCAACGGACGCTGCGACTCCGCCGGCAGCCGGTACTCGCGTTTGCCGCCGCCGCGGCCGCCGCGCTCGCGCTGCGGCTTGGCCTTGCCGCCGGTGAGCATGTCCAGCTCATCGACATCGACGCCGGCCATCTCGGCCAGGCGCTTGCGTATCATGTAGCCGAAAGCCGGCGCGACGATCTGCGCCAGCAGCGGCGTGGCCACGCGGATCAGCTCCGCCTGGCCCTCCGGCGTCGAGAGATTGACGCCGCGGCACAGCTCGCGGGTGAAATACACCGATAGCGGCAGGCTGTGCTGGGTCAATAATTCCTCAAACGCATCGGCGCCGAATTCGCGGACATAGCTGTCTGGATCGTGCTCGGTCGGCAGGAACAGAAAATTCAGCGACTTGCCGTCCACCAGCTGCGGCAAGCTGTTTTCCAGCGCCCGCCACGCCGCCTTCTGCCCGGCGGCATCGCCGTCGAAGCAGAAGTAGACCTGATCGGCATGCTTGAGCAACTTGCGCACATGCTCGCCGGTGGTGGCGGTGCCCAGCGTGGCGACCGCGTAGCTTATGCCGTATTGCGCCAGCGCCACCACGTCCATATAACCTTCGACCACCAGCACCCGGTTTTTATCCCGGATCGCCTGCCGCGCCTCGTACAGGCCGTAAAGCTCGCGGCCCTTTTCGAACAGCGGCGTTTCCGGCGAGTTCAGGTATTTCGGCTCGCCCTTGCCCAGCACCCGCCCGCCGAAGCCGACGATGGCGCCGCGCTGGTTGCGGATAGGAAACATCAGCCGGTCGCGGAAGCGGTCATAGCGACGGCCGCTATCCTCGGCCACGATCACCAGGCCGGCTTCCACCAGTTTGTCGTCCTGATAGTTTTGGACCGCGGCTTCCAGGTTCTGCCAGCCATCCGGCGCGTAGCCGAGGCCGAAGCGCGCGGCGACTTCGCCGGACAGCCCGCGTCCCTTGCAATAGGCGACGGCATTGGCCGCCCCCTTCAGCTCGCGGCGGTAAAAATCGCTGGCCTGCTGCATCAGCTGCTCCAGCGACACCTGCTTCTCGCGCGCCTTGCGGCTAGCTTCTAGGTTGACGCTGCGCTCGTTCGGCACCTGCATGCCTATGCCTTCGGCCAGCAGCTTCACGGCATCGATAAAGCCTATGCCCTGATACTCCATGACGAAGCCGATGGCCGAGCCATGCGCACCGCAACCGAAGCAGTGGTAAAACTGCTTGCTGGGGCTAACGGTAAATGAGGGCGACTTTTCCTTGTGAAAGGGGCAGCAGGCCAGATAGTTCTGGCCGCCCTTTTTCAAGGGAACGTAACGATCCACCACGTCGACGATGTCGACGCGGGACAGCAACTGGTCGATGAAATCCTGCGGAATCAAATCCTGCCACCTGATGCGTAGGTCACGCGCTCAGCTTGGCCTTGATCAGCGCCGAAACCTGCGCCATATCGGCGCGGCCGGCCAGCTGCGGGCGCAATGCGCCCATCACTTTGCCCATGTCCTGCATGCCGGCGGCGCCGGTATCCGCCACGGCCTTGGCGATCAAGGCTTCGATCTCGGCCTGGCTCAGCTGTTGCGGCATGTAAGCCATCAGCACGTCCATCTCGGCCTGTTCCTTGTCCACCAGGTCCTGGCGCTGCGCGGCCTGGTACTGGGAGATGGAGTCACGACGCTGCTTGATCATCTTGTCGATGACGGCGGTGATGCCGGCGTCGTCCAGTTCGATACGCTCGTCCACTTCTTTCTGCTTGATGGCGGCCAGCAACAGGCGGATCGCCGCCAGCTTGTCGGCTTCCTTGGCTTTCATGGCGGACTTCATGTCGTCGGTGATGCGAACTTTGAGGCTCATGTCGTGCTCACTTGAGATGCGGCGCTGCGATGGGCAGCATGGGAAATGCGGGAGTACAAATGGCAAAACCGCAGGCATGGCCTGCGGTCCTGCTTGGTGCCAGGGAAACTCTTAGTAGAGTTTCGGCGGCAGCATTTGGCTGCGGATGCGCTTGTAGTGGCGCTTAACCGCGGCAGCGTGCTTGCGCTTGCGCTCGGTGGTCGGCTTCTCGTAGAACTCGCGGGCGCGCAGTTCGGTCAGCAGACCAGTCTTTTCCACAGCGCGCTTGAAGCGACGCAGAGCTACTTCGAACGGTTCGTTCTCTTTAACGCGAATATTCGGCATTACTTAAGGGTCCTTGATTTCTTTAGGGCAGGGCCAAGGCCTCTGCCTGTAAAAACAGCATTTTAGCAATGTTGCTGCGATTATAAAAGTCTAAAAGGCTTCGTCACGCCTGGTTGTGGCGTTTTGCGCTGCAAATAGCGGGCGCTCAGGCCGAAAAAACGTCACGGCTTGACGGAAGAAATCACCCCCTCACTAGGAGAACTTGGCGTTGCACTATAAAAACGCTTCGGCATCCGGCCGGCCAGATAGGCGGCGCGGCCAGCTTCCACGGCCAGTTTCATCGCGTGCGCCATTTGAACCGGATTGCGCGCGGCGGCAATCGCGGTATTCATCAGCACGCCATCGCAGCCCAGCTCCATCGCGATCGCCGCGTCGGACGCGGTGCCGACGCCGGCATCCACAATCACCGGGACCTTGGACTGCTCGATAATCAATTGCAGATTCCACGGATTCAGAATGCCCATGCCGGAGCCGATCAGGCTGGCCAGCGGCATGATCGCGCAGCAGCCGATTTGCTCCAGCTCGCGCGCGACGATGGGGTCATCCGAGGTATAGACCAACACGTCGAAACCTTCGGCCACCAGCACTTCCGCGGCCTTCAGCGTTTCCTTGACGTTGGGATACAGATTATTGGGATCGCCCAGCACTTCCAGCTTCACGAAGCGGTGGTCGTCCAACAGCTCGCGCGCCAGGCGCAGCGTGCGGATCGCATCCTCGGCGGAGTAGCAGCCCGCCGTGTTGGGCAGCAGGTTATACCGGCTTTGCGGCAAAAAGTCCAGCAAATTCGGCTCGTTAGGGTTCTGGCCCAGGTTCACCCGGCGAATCGCCGCCGTGATGATTTCCGCGCCAGAGGCCTCCAGCGCTTCGGCCGTCTGCTCGAAGCTGCTGTATTTGCCGGTCCCCACCAGCAAACGGGAATGAAACACCCTGCCCGCTATCACCAGTTGATCGCTCACCTGCACACCTCTTCTTCTATTCGTTGATACGGCATGGCCTGCGCGGGCGAACTAGCCGCCGCCGACGGCCACCACGATTTCCAGCACGTCGCCGTCAACCAGCCGCGCCTCGGCATAGCGGCTGCGCGGCACGATCTCGCCGTTGCGCTCGATGGCGATGCGCTTGCCGGTCAAGGCCAGCGCGTCGATCAGTTCGGCAAACGTGGCGACGCCGGCGACGCTTTTCGCCTCGCCGTTGATCTGCAAGTTCAATTGACTCATTTTCTCTCCACGCGTTGCACCACCGCCAGCTGGCGGATGGCGGCGAGCACGCGCTCCAGGTGCTCCACGCCCTCCACTTGCAGGCGGAAGTGGATGTTGAACAGGCCGTCGCCGTCGCGGCTGCTGTCCTGGGTGTCGGCGCTCTCGATATTGGCCGAGGCCTGCGAGATGGCGGTGGCGATGTCGGCCAGCGCGCCGCGCTCGTTGCGCGCCAGCACGCCGACGGTGGCGCCGAACATCCGGTCGCGCTGCGCCTCCCAGTTCACTTCCAGCAGCTTGTCGTGATCGGCGCGGCGCGCATTCGGGCATTCCACGCGGTGGATCACCAGGCCCTGGCCCTTGGTGATCACGCCCAGAATGTCGTCGCCGGGCAAAGGATTGCAGCAGCTGGACAGCTGCACCATGCCGGCTTCGTTGCCGCGTATGGTGATGGGGCCGACGCGCACGCCCTCGCCCAGGCGCTCGCCGGCCAGCTCCAGCATGCGGCGCGCCACCACGATGGGCAGCAGCTTGCCGGCGCCGATCTCGGCCAGCACGTCTTCAAAGCCGCTGATCTTTTCGCCATAAGCGGCCAGGTATTCGGCGCGCAGCTCCTCGCTGACCGCCAGCGGCGTGGAGGCCAACGCGCCCACGGCTTGGCGCAGCAGCTTCTCGCCCAGCGAAACCGCTTCCTCGCGCTGCAGGCTCTTCAGATAGTTGCGGATGCCGGAGCGGGCGCGGCCGCTCTGCACAAAGGCCAGCCAGGACGGATTGGGCTTGGCCTGGGTAGACGTGATGATTTCCACGGTGTCGCCGTTGCGCAACACCGTACGCAGCGGCACCAGCGCGTGATTGACGCGGGCGGCGATGCAGCGATGGCCGATGTCGGTGTGCACCGCGTAGGCAAAGTCCACCGGCGTGGCGCCTTGCGGCAGCACCATGATCTTGCCCTTGGGCGTGAACACGTACACCTCGTCCGGGAACAGGTCGATCTTGATGTGCTCCAGGAACTCGACGGCGTCGTCGCTCTCCTCCTGCATGTCCAGCAGCTTTTGCAGCCACTGGTGGGTGCGCTGCTGGGCGGTGTTGACGCCCTCGCCGCTCTTGTACATCCAGTGCGAGGCCACGCCGGCCTCGGCCACGTTATGCATCTCGCGGGTGCGGATCTGCATTTCCACCGGCGTGCCGTACGGGCCAAACAGCGTGGTGTGCAGGCTCTGATAGCCATTGCCCTTGGGAATGGCGATGTAATCCTTGAATTTGCCGGGAATCGGCTTGTACAGGCTGTGCAGCGCGCCCAAGGCCAGGTAACAGGCCGGGATGTCGTTGACGACGACGCGGAAGCCGTAGATGTCCAGCACCTCGGAAAACGACAGGTGCTTCTCCTGCATTTTCTTGTAGATGCTGTAGAGATTCTTTTCGCGGCCCTTGATGGTGGCCTCGATATTGCTCTGCACCAGCCGCTGGCTGACCGCCAGCAGAATCTTGTTGACCACTTCGCGGCGGTTGCCGCGCGCGGCGCGCACCGCCTTGGACAGCACGCTGTAGCGATGCGGATGCAGATGCTTGAACGCCAGGTCCTGCAGTTCGCGGTAGACCTTGTTCAGGCCGATGCGGTTGGCGATCGGGGCGTAGATTTCCAGCGTTTCCAGCGCGATGCGGCGGCGCTTGTCCTCGCGCATAGAGTCCAGCGTGCGCATATTGTGCAGCCGGTCGGCCAGCTTGACGATGATGACGCGGATGTCGCGCGCCATCGCCAGCACCATTTTGCGGAAGCTTTCAGCCTGGGCCGCCTCCTTGGTCTGGTACTCCAGCCGCTCCAGCTTGGACAGGCCGTCCACCAGATCGGCGACGATCTTGCCGAACTTTTCGATCAGCGTCGGCTTGGTGACGCCGGTGTCTTCCAGCACATCATGCAGCAAGGCCGCGGCCAGGCCCTGCACATCCAGCCGCCAGTCGGTGAGCATGGTGGCCACCGCCAGCGGATGGGTGATGTAGGGCTCGCCGCTCTTGCGGGTCTGCCCCTCATGCGCCTCGCGGCTGACCGCGAAAGCCTGCTTGAGCAGCGCGACGTCTTCCGGCTTGAGGTAGCGGGCGGCGTTCTCGAAGAAAACCGCCGCTTCGGACTCGATCAGGGCGTCGTAATCAATACCGGTCTCAATGCCGCTGGCCATCGTCCACTCCAGTTACAGCGAATCAGGCCTTGCCGCGGTTGAGGATTTCCTTGCCGACATGGCCGGCGGCGATTTCACGCAGGGCAACCACGGTCGGCTTGTGGCGACCCGGCTCGACAAAGGCGCTGGCGCCGGAAGCCACTTGGCGCGCGCGGTAAGCGGCGGCCAGAGTCAGGTCAAAGCGGTTCTGGATGCGATCCAGACAATCGTCAACAGTAATACGGGCCATGGGTTCTCTCTGCTAAATGACGTTACAGGGTTCACTATATCGAATTTTCGCCTTGGCAAGTCAGCCTCGGCGACACTATTTTTACTGCGCGCCGGCCGTTCCCATGTGGCGGAACATCTCGGCCAGGCGGCGGCATTGCACTTCGCTGCGCAGGCGGCGGGCGCGGACAATGCTGATCAGGTCCAGCCGCGCGCGCTCGAAGTCGTCGTTGACCACGATGTAGTCGTATTCGGCGATCTTGTCGATCTCGGCGCGGGCCGATGCCAGCCGGCGCAGGATCACTTCCTCGGTATCGGTATCGCGGCCGCGCAGGCGGCGCTCCAGTTCCTCGATGGACGGCGGGGCGATGAAGATGCCGATCGCGCCGGGAAACACCTTGCGCACCTGCTCGGCGCCTTGCCAGTCGATTTCCAGCAGGATGTCCTGGCCGACTTCCAGGCGGCTGCGGATCCACGGCGCGCTGGTGCCGTAGTAGTTGCCGTAAACCTCGGCGTATTCGAGGAAGTCGCCGCGATCGATCATGGCATCGAAGGTGGCCTTGTCGACGAAGTGGTAGTGCTTGCCATCGATTTCGCCCTTGCGCGCCGGACGGGTGCTGTAGGAAATCGACAGCTCGACGCTGGGCTCGGCCTGCAGCAAGGCGGTCACCAGCGAGGTTTTGCCGGCGCCGGACGGCGCCACCACGATGTAGATGTTACCGATGGGCTGGTCCATGAGAATTCAGTACAACTTTGCCAAAGAGTAATTTTTCAGGATAGCACAGCAGGCCGTGGATTGTTAATAGAAGACATATTTTCACGTCAAGATTTAGGTGTTTGAGCCCCCTCGGCCCGATAATGCGCCGTTTTCGTTTTGACGCAACACACCTTGGAGTCGCCCCGAATGCAACTGCTGGAGAGCTTGTTCAAGCTGAAAGAACACGGCACCACGGTCCGGACCGAAGTCATCGCCGGCTTCACCACCTTCCTGACCATGGCCTATATCGTGCTGGTCAACCCGCTGATCCTGTCGAGCACCGGCATGGATCTGAACGCGGTATTCGTGGCCACCTGCCTGGCCGCGGCGCTCGGCACCGCCATCATGGGCCTGGTGGCCAACTACCCGATCGCCCTGGCCCCGGGCATGGGCCTGAACGCCTATTTCACTTTCAGCGTGGTCAAGGGCATGGGCCTGTCGTGGGAAACCGCGCTGGGCGCGGTGTTCATTTCCGGCATCGTGTTCTTGGCGGTCAGCCTGTTCAAGGTGCGGGAGGCCATCGTCAACGCCATTCCGCAGTCGCTGAAGTTCGCCATCTCGGCCGGCGTCGGCATGTTCCTGGCCATCATCGCGCTGAAGAACGCCGGCGTGATCGCGCCGCACCCGGAAACCTATCTGACGCTGGGCGACATCCATAAGCCGACCACACTGCTCGCCATCTTCGGCTTCTTCCTGATCGTGGCGCTGGAATACCGCAAGGTGCCGGGCTCCATCATCATCGGCATCCTGACCGTGACCGCGCTGTCGATCGCCTTCGGCCTGTCGCCGTTCAAGGGCATCGTCGCCCCGGTGCCGAGCATGGAACCGACTTTCATGAAGATGGACATCGCCGGCGCGCTGCAAGCCGGCTTGATCGGCGTGATCTTCGTATTCTTCTTCGTCGATCTGTTCGACACCACCGGCACCTTGGTCGGCGTGTCGCACCGCGCCGGCCTGTTGGACAAGGATGGCAAGCTGCCGCGGCTGAAGCGCGCGCTGATGGCGGACTCCATCGCCATCACCGCCGGCGCCGTGATGGGCACCTCGTCCACCACCGCCTATGTCGAATCCGCCGCCGGCACCGCCGTGGGCGGCCGCACCGGCCTGACCGCCGTGGTGGTGGCGCTGCTGTTCCTGGCCGCGCTGTGGCTGTCGCCGCTGGCCGCCACCGTGCCGGCCTACGCCACCGCGCCGGCGCTGTGCTATGTCGCCGTGCTGATGGCGCGCGGCCTCGCCGAGATCGAATGGAACGACCTGACCGAATCCGCGCCGGCGGTGATGACCGCGCTGGCCATGCCTTTCACCTTCTCCATCGCCGACGGCATCGCCTTCGGCTTCATCAGCTACGCCGTGATCAAGATTCTGGCCGGCCGCCTCGCCGATCTGAAGCCGGCCGTGCTGGTGATCGCCGCGTTGTGGGTGTTCAAGCTGGCGTTCTTCCACTAAACGCGGAATAATCGTTGCGCCTCAGGGCTCGCCGCCATGCGCGGCGAGCCTTTTTGCTGCCGGCAGAAGCGCTTCAGTCGCGCAGTCTCTTGATTTCGAAGTACAATACAGCCATGGAAAACCTCAGCAATCTCGACTACTCCAGCTATCTGAAGGGCTGGATCCGCACCGTACCGAACTGGCCGCAGCAAGGCGTGATGTTCCGCGACATCACCCCGCTGCTGCAGAACCCGAAAACCTTTCGCATGCTGATCGACATCTATGTCCATCGCTACATGACGGAGAAGGTGGACCTGGTGGCCGGCCTGGACGCGCGCGGCTTCATCATCGGCTCGGTGCTGGCCTATGAGCTGAATGTCGGCTTCGTGCCCATCCGCAAGAAGGGCAAACTGCCGTTCACCACGGTGGAAGAGGAATACGAACTGGAATACGGCAACGCGACGGTGGAAATGCATACCGACGCCTGCAAGCCGGGCGACCGCGTCATCCTGATCGACGACCTCGTCGCCACCGGCGGCACCATGATGGCCGGCTACAAGCTGCTGAAGCGCATGGGCGCCGATGTGCTGGAAGCCGCGGCCATCATTGAATTGCCGGAACTCGGCGGCGGCCAGCTGGTGCGCGACGGCGGCCTGGACCTGTTCACAGTCTGCAGCTACAAGGGACACTGATTCCCAAACCGCCGCGTCAACCATCGCCAACGGAACCGTTCACGGTTCCGTTTTTTATTGCCCGCCGCCAAGCAAAAAAGCCCGGCGCAAGGCCGGGCAAGGGACACGGAGTCATACCACTACTCAATCCTTCTCCAGGGACACCTGAACGGCCTGGCCGCTGACGCGCAGTTTCAGCGGCGCGCCGGGCGTATTGGCCCAATCCCCGTTCACGGTCATGGCCTGGCCATTGACCTGATAATCCAGCTTGGCCTGGCGGTTGGCGCTGAACGCCAGCTTCACCATCTGGCCATGGACCCGAACATCGGCAGCCGGCTGCGCGCCGTGCAGCTCGACATCCGCTTTGACGGCCTGCCCGTCGAGCGACAAGGCCCGGCTCTCGCCCTTGAAGTCCAACGTCAAGGCGTCGCCCTTGGCTGTCAGCTCGCCGACCTTGCCTTCGACATCGCCCTTGATCGCGCGGCCATTGAGCTTGACCAGACGGTAAGCGCCCTTCAGATCGACATCAATCGCCTGGCCATGCACCTGCACGGCATCAAACGTGCCGTTCAGATCGCCATCGAAGGCCTTCAAGTCGACATCGATCTGCTTGCCCGGCTTGACGTTGCCCTTGATCACCAGGCCGCAGCGGTCTGCCGCCACCGCGCCCAGATCGATCTGAAACGTCAGCTCTCTGCCCTGGCGCGTGGCGTTGACTTTGCAATGCGTGTCGGACCAGTTGCGCTTCTCCAGATTCAATTTGTACGGTTTGGCGGCGTCGGCGCTGAGTTCCAGCTTCACGGCATCGCCGCGGAAATTTAGCTTGTCGATATTGCCGGTCTCTTCCGCCTGGGCGGCGCCTGCCGCCAGCATCAGGCAGCAAGCGATTCTAACGGTATGCATCAATACTTCCCCTTCACAGAGCTTCAATTCAGAAACAGCCAGTACAGCGCAGCGCAGGCCGTCAGCGCCGCGGCGATGCCGGACAGGCGGATCGCCAGTTGCTGGCGGCCATGGCGCAGAATGCGGCGGCGGGCGAAGGCGGCAGCCGCCATTTGCCGGGTCTCGGTCAGGATGGCCAGCAATTGGCTTTCGCTGCCGCGGTCGCTCGCCGCATCGCGAATATAAGCGCGATAGTCGTTGAGAATCTTGCGCAATTCGGCTTCCGGCAGCTGTACCAAAGTCAGTTGCAACTGTTGCAGGCAGGCATCGTTCTTCATGATCGTCACTCCCATTTCATTGCAAGTTTAGGGTTCAGGCCGCGGCGTTTTCGCGGCCTTTGCCGGATACCAGTTCAATCTGATACTTCACATAAGCCACCAGCGCGCGCCAGGTCAGCCGGGTGAGCCAGACGCAGAACAGCAGTCCCAAAGCGCCAGCCATCAGCAAGCCCAAGCCCACCACCAACGCGCTCATCCCCACTGACAGGCCAGGCAAGGCATCGATCTGGATGTGGTCGGTGCCGTCTTTGAGCGCGATCCTGCTTTCTGAAATTTCCAGCGCGCTATCGCCATCCTTCAGCGAAATGCTGCCTTTGGAGCCGCTGGCGTCGAACTTCAGCGCGGCGCCGCCGGCCGAGGCGTCAAATTTCACCAGGCGGCTGTTGTCGTCGACGCGGGCGGTGAACACATCGCCGCTGTCTTCGCGCAGGGTCAGTTCGCGGATTTCGCGGCCGTTGACGCTGACCTCGTGCGCATCGATCCGGGCCAACTGGCGCACGGCCGGCTGGCTGGCATCCACCTGCAATTTGCCCTGCTGTTTGAACACCAGCAGCGCGTCGCCCTGCCGGGTCTTGAGCTCGAAACGGTCGCCATCGTCCGGATTCAGCATCAGGCGTCCGTTATCTATCCAGACCTGCCCGGCGTGATCGTCTTTATCGCTGCGCCAGGCCATTTCCGCGCCATGATCGCCATGGCTGCCGATATACCAGCCGGAACCGGCGCTGGTGAATTGCGGCCAGCCGAACAAGCCGTGGCTGCCCCAAGCCACCACCACCACCAGGCCCGCCAGCAGCAAGCTGACCGACACGATATAGCCGACGGTCAGGAAGATCAGATAGATCATGAACGGCAAGGCCAGCACGAAATTCAGCACGCCCAGGCCCGCGATCGAAACCACCACCCGCGACAGATTGGTGAAGGAGCGATGCTCCTGCCATTGCCGATAGTGGGTTTGCGCCTTCAATTCGCGCGCCAGCTTCTGCGGGCTGCCTAGCGCCGCCACCACCTCGGCCTCATCGCGGCCATCGGCCAGCGCGTCGTTGAAATACTCTTCATAGTCGGCGAGGATTTCCTTCACCGTTTCCGGCCTCAGGCCGGACAGCCCCTGCTCAAGCTGACGTAAAAAATCTTTCCGTGTCATTGCGGTGCCTCCTCTGTCATTGCCGCCGGTCCACCCCGCAGCACGTTTTCCACTTCGGCCACAAATTCCTGCCATTCCCGCCGCATCGCTTCCAGCTCGCGCCGGCCGTTGTCGGTCAGCTTGTAATATTTGCGCGAGGGGCCGGACGACGATTCGACCAGATAGGTGCTGACCCATAACTCATTCTGCAGCCGGCGCATCAGCGGATAGATGGTGCCTTCGCTGATGTCCATGCCCTGCGACAGCTTGCTGACCAGTTCGTAGGCGTAGCTGTCGGCCTGCGCCAGCACCGCCAGTACGCACATGTCCAGCGTGCCCTTTTTCAATTGTGTCTTCATATTCGATCTTCCTCGCCGACTGGCAATACACGATACCTTGCATTACAAGGATCATCGTTGGACTGCTGCATGCGGATGTCTGACTGAACTGTATGACAAGATACCTTGTATCGCAAGGTATCTTTCATTACCCTGCGCAACGCGGATGGAATTGCTGCTTTTTCACCACAGCGCCGCGTTTCGCGCTGCATTGCAAAAAACGGATTTGCGGCCATACTTTAGCCATGCCGATGAGTTACCGATTGACATCAATCTCCCGGAGAAACTAACGATGGCGCTGGCTTCCAAACCTTCTATCGCATTGGTGTTGGGCGGCGGCGCCCCCAATGCCACCCTGATGGCCGGCGCGCTGGTGGCGCTGGCCGAAGCCGGAGTGGAATTCGACATCGTCTCCGCCTCCGGCGCCGGCGCCATCGTCGGCCTGCTGTACGCCGCGCCCAGACAGGGCGACGCCATCGCGGCGCTGAGCAAGCTGGCCGATATGGGCGTATCCGACCCGCTCTACAAGCTCTTCCCGATCAATTACAAGGTGTTCAACAAGCCCGGCCAGCTGGCGGATGCCTGGCGCGCCCTGCAGGGGCGCAATCCGCTGCTGCAGGCCATCCAGCGACAGGCGGACGATGGGCCGGCTCAGCGGCTGCTGGCGGACTGGACCGGGCTGCTGCTGGCCACGCTATGCCCAAGCGATCTGAGCAGCGACAGCCAGGGCCTGTGCGCGCATGTGCCATTCATCGAACAGGTTGTCGATTTCGCCAAACTGAAAGATTTCCAACCGGCGTTCTACCTCAACGCCTACAACATCACCCATGGCCACATGCGTTGCTGGGACAAGCACGAAATCACCCACGACCACTTCCTGGCGGCGCTGTCCTTCCCTTTCATCTATCCGCCGTACAAGCTGGATGACGGCGACTATATCGAAGGCGCGGCCATCGACACGCTGAACTTCAAGCGGCTGTTCGAGCTGCATCCGCACATCGACTACACCATCGTGTTCGACGTGCTCGGCAGCAGCCGGCTGCTGCACCCGCCGCGCGACCTGTACGATGCCTGGGTGCAGTCCATCATCGCGCCGCTGACCGCCATCGCCCGCGACGACCTGCGGCTGTTCGAGGCGCTGCACAACCGCGACGCAAACGGGCGGCCGCGCACCGAACTGATCCGAATCAATTTCGACGCCCATATCAGCCAGGAAGGCCACCGCGAAGAGCTGGATTGGTCCTACTCCAATCTGGCCAGGCTATATCAAGCCGGCTACCAGGCGGGCAAAGACGCCTGCCGTCAGTATGGACGGCAGCTGGGCCTGTAAAATCGGCCAGCGGTAGCCTGCATCTGTCCCGGCCATACTGAAGCTTCGCCGCGGCGCCGCGCGCCTGGCGGACGATCCCGTCGAATCCTCTTGCTAGGGGCTGTTGACGTTTGGTGAGCGGTCGCGCCGGGATGCGTTTTGCGACGAATCGAGGCGTTTCGCGCGCCGCATAGTCATTCTCTGCCAGCGCGGAATAACGAAGAGTCGGCGCGAAAGGCGCCCGGCCCTGCGGGTTTGGCCGCTTTGGGCCGGAAGCCACGTTGCCCAGCCCTTGCATAGAATGACTATGCGTCGGACTGTGCGCCTTGCTTCCGGCCCAAATCGGCTCAAACGCGATCCACTCACCAAACGTCAACAGCCCCTAGGAGACCGCCATGGCCTTCCCCACCGCAGTCAACAATCAAATCACCGATGCCGTCACCCAAGCCAATGTCAAAGTGGTGGGGGATGGCCCGGCCATGGCGCTCGGAAACCTCTACCAGTCCCTCGCCCACTCCACAGGCATCGTGTTCGAAAACGCCGTCTCGTCGCAGCAGCAGCTCGCCATCGCGGGCCAAGCCGGCAGCAACCAGGGCGTGATCCAGATCTACAGCGTGGACATAGGCGGCCAGGCGCTCGGCCCCATGGATGCGGCCGAAATAGAAGCGCTGATCCAGCAGCTGAAATCCGAATAGGCGCGCGCCAAATGTGAAAAAGGGCTGCCATGTCTGGCAGCCCTTTCGTTTCGATCAAGCGCGCGGCCCGATCAATACCACTCGATTCCCGGTTTCTCGGTGCTGATGATGGTGCCGGCCTCGCCCTTGACAATCCTCTCGATGTCTTCCAGCGCGCCGATGACCGCGCGCTTGCCGGTCAGGCGGGCAAACTCGCAGGCAGCCTCCACCTTCGGACCCATGGAACCGGCGGCAAAGCCGAGCTTGTCCATCTCGTCCGGGTGCGCCTGGCGGATGGCCTTGGCCTCCGGCGTGCCCCAGCCGACGAACACGCTTTTGACGTCGGTGGCGATCACGAAGTAATCCGCATCGATCTCGCGCGCCAGCAGCGCCGAGGCCAGGTCTTTGTCGATCACCGCTTCCACGCCGACCAGCTTGTCGCCCTCGTACATGGTGGGAATGCCGCCGCCGCCGGCGGCGATCACCACCACGCCCTTTTCGATCAGCCACTTGATCGGGCGCATTTCGAAAATGCGCTTCGGTTTCGGGCTTGGCACCACGCGGCGGTAATACTGGCCATCCGCCTTGACGCTCCAGCCCTTTTCCGCGGCCAGCTTATCGGCCTCTTCCTTGGAATAAACCGGGCCGACGAACTTGGTCGGATTCTTGAACGCCGGATCATTGGCGTCCACTTCAGTCTGGGTCAGGATGGTGGCGATGGGCACCTCGAAGGGCAGCACATTGCCCAGCTCCTGCTCCACCATATAGCCGATCATGCCCTCGGTCTGCGCGCCCAGCACATCCAGCGGATACGGCGTCACCGTGTCATCCACGTGACGGGCGTAGGCATCGTTCTGCAGGCCCAAAAGGCCCACTTGCGGCCCGTTGCCGTGGCACATCACCAGGTTATGTCCCAGCCGGGTGACGGCGGCCAGTTGTTCGGCCGCCACTTTGACGTTGGCGCGCTGGTTATCCGCGGTCATGGCCTCGCCACGACGTTGCAGGGCGTTGCCGCCCAAAGCTACGACGACTCGCATAAATCTTCCTTCCGAATACGGTCAACGAAACCGGCCAAGGACTCCGGTCAGGAGGCCTTGGCCGGTTGATGTGTGATCGGGCCGGACTCGCCGGCCCAAGCCCGGGCTTAGTCGCCCAGCGTAGCCACCAGAATGGCCTTGATGGTGTGCATGCGGTTCTCGGCCTGTTCGAAGGCGATGCAAGCCTCGCTCTCGAACACGTCCTCGGTCACTTCGATGCCGTTGGCCAGTTCCGGGTACTGCGCGGCGATTTCCTTGCCTACCTTGGTTTCGCTGTTGTGATAGGCCGGCAGGCAGTGCATGAACTTCACTTGCGGGTTTTCCGCGGCGGCCATCAGCGCGCTGTTGACCTGATACGGCTTCAGCAGACGGATGCGCTCGGCCCACACTTCTGCCGGCTCGCCCATGGACACCCAGACGTCGGTGTGGATGAAGTCGGTGCCCTTGACGGCTTCCTTGGCGTCTTCGGTCAGCGTGATGCGGGCGCCGGTGCGCTTGGCGATCTCACGGCACTCGGCCACCAGTTGGTCAGCCGGCCACAGATGCTTCGGCGCGCCGATGCGCACGTCCATGCCCAGCTTGGAGCCGATCACCAGCAGCGAGTTGCCCATATTGTTGCGGGCGTCGCCCAGATAGGTGTAGCTGATCTGAGAGATGGGCTTGTCGGTGTTTTCCCACATGGTCAGCACGTCGGCCAGCATCTGGGTCGGGTGCCATTCGTCGGTCAGACCGTTGTACACCGGCACGCCGGCAAACTTGGCCAGCTCGTTTTCCACCATGTCCTGGTCGAAGCCGCGGTATTCGATGGCGTCGTACATGCGGCCCAGCACGCGGGCGGTGTCTTTCATCGACTCCTTGATGCCGATTTGCGAACCGGACGGCCCAAGGTAGGTCACATTGGCGCCTTGGTCGTAGCAGGCCACTTCAAAGGCGCAGCGGGTGCGGGTGGAGGTTTTTTCAAAGATCAGAGCAACGTTCTTGCCCTTAAGGTGCTGCTGCTCGGTGCCGGTATATTTGGCGCGTTTCAGGTCGCGGGCCAGGTCCAGCATGTAACGGATTTCACGCGGGGTGAAGTCCAGCATTCTCAGGAAGTTACGGTTGCGCAGATTGAAAGCCATGATATTGCTCCTGATTAGAGTCTGGGCAAGCCGGCCGTCGCTCCCTAGGGAGCCGGCGGTCAACCTGTCTTATTGCAAACAAACTAGAACTAGATACGGATTCTCAGCCCCGGCCGGGCTCGCCGGCCGGGAAAAACAGCCTTACACCTTCACTTCGTCGCGGATGATCGGGCAGGTCATGCAGTGGCCGCCGCCGCGGCCGCGGCCCAGCTCGGAAGCCGGAATTTCGATCACTTCCACGCCGTGCTCGCGCATCAGGCGGTTGGTATAGGTGTTGCGGTCGTAAGCCACCACCACGCGGCGGTCCAGCGCCACCACGTTGTTGCCGTCGTCCCACTGCTCGCGCTCGCGCTGGTAGGCGTCGCCGCCGGTCTGGATCACGCGGATTTCCTTGAGGCCCAGCGCCTGGCGCACCACTTCCACCAGTTTGACGCCTTCATGGCGCTCGAAGCGGATCTCGCCTTCGCGGTCGCCGGCATAGATGCTGGTGCAGGTGACTTCGTCGACCACATCCGGGAACACCGACAGCAAGTCGATGTCGAGGAAGCTGAACACGGTGTCCAGGTGCATCGCGGCGCGGGACTTCGGCATCTGGCAGGCGATGACGCGCTTGGCGCCGCCTTCCTTATGCAGCACGCGCTTGGCCACTTGCACCACGGCTTGCGGGCTGGTGCGCTCGCCCATGCCGATCAGCACCACGCCGTTGCCGATAGGCATCACGTCGCCGCCTTCCAGCGTGGCCGGGCCGTGATCGCTATCGCAACCGCCCCACCATACATTGACCTTGCCGGCGAACATCGGGTGGAATTGATAGATGGATTGCAGCACCAGCGTTTCCTGGCGCCGAGCCGGCCAGTACATCGGGTTCAGCGTCACCCCTTCGTAAATCCAGCAAGACGGGTCGCGCTGGAACAAGCTGTTCGGAATCGGAGGCAGCACGAAATCGGAACGATCCAGATAGCCGCCGAACAGGCCTTTCGGGTCGAACGGCAGTTCAAACTTGGCGATGCCGCCCACCATGTGATCGGCCAGTTGGGACGAGGGCATTTCGTTCAGCCAGCTGCGCAGATCATGCAGCATGCCGATACCCACGTTGTCGGCCTTGATTTTGCGGTCCAGGATCCAGTTGCGGGCGGCCTTGTCGTCCAGCACCTTGGCCAGCGCATCGTGCACTTCAACCACCTCGATGCCGCGGGCCCGCATCTGTTCGACCATGTAGGCGTGGTCCTTCTGCGCGCGCTCCACCCAGATCACGTCATCAAACAGCAGATCGTGGCAGTTGTCCGGAGTCAGGCGCTTATGGGCGAGTCCGGGACGACACACCATCACGGTTCGCAGCTTGCCACACTCGGAATGAACACCAAACTTGGTCATAACGATACTCCTTGAGTCTTGTTTGACTTCAGGGGCGGGCTATCCGCCCCCACGACTGGTTTCGAAATCTTTCGCTTACAGACCGATCTGACCGACCGCCAGCATGTAGACGGCGATCACGGCCAGGACCACCACGATGGCGGCCAGCACGGCTTCGATCAGGTTGAACGGCTTCTGGCCCTGCTCTTTCTTGGCCCACAGGTAGAACAGCAGGCCCGGCGCGTACAGCACCATGGACAGGAACAGATACTTGGGACCGGCGGCGTAGATCAGCCAGGCGCCATACACTGTGGCCAGCGCGGCGGTCCAGAATTCCTTGGCGGTGCTTTCGCCCTGGGCGTAGCCTTCGCCGCGCTTGGCCACCAACAGCGAGTAGCCGGCGCACAGCAGGTAAGGAATCAGGATCATCGAGGTGGCCAGAGACAGCAGCGCCAGGTAGCCGGCCGAACTCTTCAGGGTGATCAGCAGGAACAGCTGGATCAGGCCATTGGTCAGCCACAGCGAGGCGGCCGGGGTTTCATTGGCGTTCAGGGTGCCGAACACCTTGGGCATCACGCCGTCCTTGCCGGCGAGGTAAGGCGCTTCGGCGGCCAGCAGGGTCCAGGCCAGCAAGGCGCCGCCGACCGAAATCACCAGACCGGCGTTCATCAGGTTGGCGCCGAAGGTGCCGAAGGCCTTTTGCAGCACATAGGCGGTGGACGGGTTCTTCAGGGCGGCCAGTTCCGGCTGGGTCATCACGCCCAGCGACAGCACCGACACGGCGACCAAGAGCGCGATGGTCAGCAAGAAGCCGATCACGGTCGCCTTGCCCACATCCTTCATGCTTTCGGCGCGGCCGGAGAACATCGAAGCGCCTTCGATGCCGATGAACACCCATACCGTCACCAGCATGGTGCTCTTCACCTGATCGACGATGGTGCCGAGCTTGGCGTTGCCCCAGAAGTCCAGATTAAAGGTATCGACCTTGAAGGCGAACACGATCAGCGCGATGAACAAGGCCAGCGGCACCAGCTTGGCCACCGTGGTGACGGTGTTGATGAAGGCCGCGCCATGCACGCCGCGCAGCACCAGGAAGTGCAGACACCACAGCACGACGGAGGCGCAGATGATGGCGGTGGGCGTGTTGCCGTCGCCGAAGGCCGGAATCCAGAAGCCCAGGGCCGAGAACATCACCACAAAGTACGACACATTGCCGATCCAGGCGGAAATCCAGTAACCCCAGGCCGAGTTGAAGCCCATATAGTCACCGAAACCCTCTTTGGCATAACCGTAGACGCCGCCCGACACCTCCGGTTTGCGCGAGGCCAGCATCTGGAACACGAAGGCCAACGCCAGCATGCCGACGAAGGTGATGGCCCAGCCTATCAGGATGGCGCCGGCGCCTGCTCCGGCCGCCATGTTCTGCGGCAGCGAGAAGATGCCGCCGCCTATCATCGAGCCGACGACCAGCGCCGTCAGCGCGCCTAGCTTCAGCCTGGGCGATCCGCCCTCGGCTACGCCGGCTTGGCTTGCAGTTTCAGTAGACATTTTCATTCTCCGATCAGGGATGTAAACCGTTATTCATTATTAAATTCTTATCATCTGAAATTATGGTATACCCCGTTAATTCAGGGTCTCCAGACGAGTCGTCGGCTCGATTGACTTACATCAAGCGCTCATGATGGACAAAATGCCGACCTACTGCGGATGCGACCAAAGCTTGCAACAAGGCGTCATGCGATACGGCGGAAAATCATGAAAACAGCGGCCGGCTCAGCAACAACATTCAAGATAGAAAGTCTGAATGAAAAGAAAAGGCGGGATGGCGGACAACATGATCCAGCGCAAAAACTGCGGAAAATTTACAAATCAATCATGGACTTGAAGAATAGCAGGCGCTCTCCCGCGCGGCAGGAGAAAAAAAAGGCGGATACGGCCCACCACCGTATCCGCCAACACACACATCAAGAGGAAATGCCAAAACTACGGGAATGAATCCTTACTTGCCCGGCTTGTTGATGTTCTTGAAGATCACCCAAACCGCGCCGATCACTACCAGCGTAGCCACCACTATCGTCAACAGACTGAGGCGGCCCACATCGTCCGATACCATCAGGGTCAGCAGCTCCATCGTGTTCTCCTCGCAGGTTCCGCGCCTAAGCGCCCTTGCTAACGACATAATAACCACTTTAACGATGTTGAAATTGACCCATGTCAATCCGATGCATCCTCGCATGACAAACAAAAAGCCCCAGGTCCATGCCTGGGGCTTTTCATAAACAGATCAGCAGCTTGTCTACTTTCCGCCGCCCATATCCTTGGCCAGGAAGAAGGCGTCGGAAAAGAACTCGTCCTCCGGCAAGCCGCGCTCACGCGTGAAGGTGCCATGCGCCGCCTCCACCATCACCGGCGCGCCGCAGGCGTACACCTGGTGGCCGGACAGATCGGAGAAGTCTTCCAGCACCGCCTGGTGCACAAAGCCGGTGCGGCCCGTCCAGTTGTCTTCCGGCAAGGCTTCCGACAGCACCGGGATATATTGGATGTGCGGATGCGCGGCGGCCCAGCCTTCGGCCAATTCCGCCATGTACAAATCCGCCTTGGTGCGGGCGCCCCAATAGAAAGTCATCGGCCGGGTGATGCCGTGCTGGATGGCATGCTCGATGATGCCCTTGACCGGCGCGAAGCCGGTGCCGCTGGCGATGAAGACGATCGGCTTGTCGGACTCTTCGCGCAGGAAGAACGAGCCCATCGGCCCCTTGAAGCGCATGATCTCGCGCTCCTTCATCTCATGGAACACATACTCGGAGAACGAGCCGCCCGGCTGATGGCGGATATGCAGCTCCAGGAAAGCATCGTCGTGCGGCGCGTTGGCGATGGAGAAGCTGCGCTTCTTGCCATCCTTCATCAAAATATCAATGTATTGGCCGGCGCGGAATTGCAGCCGCTCCGACACCGGCAGCTTCAGCTTCAGCACCGCCACGTCGTGGATTTTCTCGATTTTTTCCACGCGGCACGGCAGCGTCTTGATCTGAATGTCGCCCATGCCGGTCACCTCGCGCACCTCGATGCTGACATCGCCCCGCGGCCGCGCGCAGCAGAACAAAGCCATGCCCTGGGCCTGCTCGGCCGAGGTCAAGGCCTTTTCCTGGAAACCGTCCTGGCTGACCTCGCCCTCAACCACCTTGCCTTTGCAAGCGCCGCAGGCGCCGTCGCGACAGCCGTATGGCAGGCCCACGCCCTGACGCAGGGCGGCCTCAAGAATCGTTTCGTGCGCTTCCACACCGAATGTATGCCCGCTCGGGAGCACTTTCACCTGGCAAGTCATGTCGTATCTCAATCCTGAATTCTGGCTAAAATGCACACCATGCGTACCTTGCTCATCATAGGCGCCGGCGATGTCGCTCGGCGCGCCCTCCCCCTGCTGCTGCGCCGCTGGCGGGTATTGGTCCTCTGCCGGACCGAAGAAGCCGCCGCGCGTTGGCGCGCGCTGGGCGCCCAGCCAATGCTCGGCGATCTGGACAACGCCGCGAGCCTGGGACGGCTGGCCGGCTTGGCCGACGCCGCGCTGCTGACCGCCCCGCCTCCGCCTAGCGGCAAAAGCGACCCGAGAATGCGCAAGTTGTTGTACGCGCTGGCAAAAGCGGACAGCATACCACAGCAATGGGTGTACATCAGCACCAGCGGCGTGTATGGCGACGCCGCTGGCCGTTGGCTGGATGAGACCGCGGCACTGCGGCCGCACAACGAGCGCGCCTGGCGGCGGGCCGACGCCGAAACGGCCTTGCGCCGCTTCGCCATCCGTCATGGCCGCGCGCTGACCATCCTGCGGGCACCCGGCATCTACGCCGACGACAGGCTGCCGCTGTCGCGCCTGTTCAATCAAACGCCGTTGATAGCAGACGCCGAAGACAGCTGGAGCAACCACATCCACGCCGACGACTTGGCGCGGCTGTGCGTGGCGGCCCTGTCCCGCCGCCACGGCATCCGCGTCTATAACGCCTGCGATGCGTTGCCGCTGCCGGTCAGCCGCTGGTATCGGGCGCTGGCCGAAACGCTGGACCTGCCCTGCCCGCCGCAGCTGCCGCGCGAGGCGGTCAAGGCCAGCGTTTCGCCGCAGCAATGGTCTTTTCTGGGCGAGTCGCGCCGGCTGGACAACAGCCGGATCCTGCGCGAGCTTGGCGTCGCGCTGCGCTGGCCCAGCGTGCTGGATTATCTGGCGGCATTGCGACAAGATCCGGCCCGGCGCGCGGCAATACTCGCAAGCCAAGCCGAGATTCGGTAACATCGCGGTTTTTTTGAGTTTTCAGCAGGCCAGCAAAATGGAAAATCCGGATTTCAAACGCTCGATCCGCAGCTTTGTGCTGCGGCAGGGCCATTTGTCCACGGCGCAACAGCGCGCCATGGACGAAGGCATGCCCAAATGGGGCATTGAGTACCGCCCCGAGGCGATCGACCTGGAACAGGCCTTCGGCCGCGCCGCGCCGAAAATCCTGGAAATCGGCTTCGGCATGGGCGGCGCCACCGCCGAAATCGCCGCGTCCAATCCGGACAAGGACTATCTGGGCATAGAAGTGCATGGCCCCGGCGTCGGCAATCTGTGCAAGCTGATCGCGGAAAAAGAGCTGACCAACCTGCGGCTGATGCGTCACGACGCGGTGGAAGTGCTGGACAATATGCTGCCTGACGGCTGCCTGGACGGCGTGCATATTTTCTTCCCGGACCCGTGGCATAAAAAACGCCACAACAAACGCCGTCTGATCCAAGCGCCGCTGGTGGCCAAACTGGCCAGCAAGCTGAAGCCCGGCGGCTACTTCCACGCGGCGACCGACTGGGAAGACTACGCCATCCAGATTCTGGAAGTGCTGAACGGCAACGCCGATCTGGAAAACACCGCCGACGGCTATGCGCCGCGCCCGGACTACCGCCCGCTGACCAAGTTCGAAGCGCGCGGCATCAAGCTGGGCCACGGCGTGTGGGATGTGATCTTCCGCCGCAAGTAAGCCAGTCCGGAACCGCTCCGCAACGACCCGCCGACGCGGGTCGCTTGCGTTTTGCGCGGCCTATCGCGCCAGCAAGGCCTTGATGTCGTCCACCAGCTCATGCGGCTCCACCGCCGGCTCGTAGCGCTTCACCACCCTGCCGCGGCCATCGATCAGAAACTTGGTGAAGTTCCATTTGACCGGATGCGGATGATCGGAATCGGCTTGGGTCAGCCAGCGCCACAGCGGGTGGGCGGCTTCGCCATTGACTTCCAACTTGGCGAACAGCGGAAAGCTCACGCCGAACCGTCCCCAGCAGAAGGCGACGATTTCCTCCTCGCCGCCCGGCTCCTGGCTGCCAAACTGATTGCAGGGGAAGCCGAGCACGCTGAAGCCCTGGCCGGAAAAATAATCGTGCAGCTCCTGCAGGCCGGCATATTGCCGGGTATAGCCGCATTCGCTGGCGGTATTCACCAACAAGGCCACGGTGCCCGCGTAGGCGGAAAGCGCCTGCTCGGCGCCGTCCGCCCGCTTCGCGCTAAAATCGTAGAGCGTGGTCATGGCATCCTCCGTCCCGTATAATGCCGCAGCCTGCAAGGCAGCCGCCTGCGACCGTGATTCCTGAGCCGGATGCCGCGGCGCGCCCGCGCCGCCATCCGTCCCGTTACCGCCCGAGGTCTTCACCGATGTTGTTCAACCCCAGCCGCCAGGACGCCCGCCGTTTCTTCTTCGACACCTGGAGCAAGTCCAAGTCCGGCCAGCCCTTGTCCGATCTGGAACAAATCGTCCTATCCATTCTTATAGACCACCCGGAGTATCATCCCATCCTGGAAAATCCGGATGCCTTCATGGAGCAAGAGTGGACGCCGGACATGGGGGAGACCAATCCCTTCCTGCATCTGGGCTTGCACGTGGCCATCGCCGAGCAGCGCTCCATCGATCAACCCTTCGGCATCCGCGCCTTGTATGCCCAGCTGGCGCTGCGACATGGCGACGAACACCGCGCCCAGCACGAGCTGATGGAATGCCTGGGCGAGATGATCTGGCATGCCCAGCGCTATGGCGGCGGACCGGACGTCAACCGCTACATTTCCTGTGTCCGCGGCAAGCTGGGCATGGGTGAAGAAGAGCAGCCGCGCGTCAATCCCAACGATATCCCGGATTAGGCGAAAAATACCGTGGCGGGCAAGCCGGCTACGGCGCAATACACGAGGCTGCGCCGGCCGGCCCCCCTCCCACCGCAAAAGCGTCTCGCCAGTCAGATTAAACCAGACGGTTGGCTGGCTCGCCGCGGACAAAGGCCTCGATGTTGTCCACCAGCTGCGCCGCCAGCCGGCGCATCGCCTCGCCACTGGCCCAGCCGACGTGCGGCGTGACGATCAGATTCGGCAACCTGGCCTTCAACAGCGGATTGTCCGGCGCGGGCGGCTCCACGCTCAGCACGTCGAAGCCGGCGCCCCCGAGTTGGCCGTACTTCAGGGCGGCCACCAGATCGGCCTCGTCCACCAGGCCGCCGCGGGCGGTATTGATCAGGATGGCGCCGGGCTTCATCGCCATCAGCTCCGGCTGGGCGATCATGCCGCGCGTCTCATCGGTCAAGGGGCAATGCAGCGAGATCACGTCGGCGCGCGCCAGCACCTCGCCGAACGGCACCCGGCCCTCCCTCGCCTGCGCCAAGCCCTTGCGCTCGGCAAACAGCACCTCCATGCCGAAAGCCCGCGCCATGCCGGCCAGCTCCCCGCCGATGCCGCCTGAGCCGACGATGCCCAGCACCGCGCCGCGCATCTCGCGGATGGGCGCGCCGAAATGGCAGAACTGCTTGGCCTGGCTCCATACGCCGGCGGCGACATCGCGCTGGTAGGCCGGCAGATTCTTCATTAATGCCAGCATCAGCGTCAGCGCGTGCTCGGCGACGGTATGGTCGCCATAGTGGCGGATATTGCACACTGCGACGCCGCGCGCGCGGCAGGCTTCCAGATCGACATGGTTGTAGCCGGTGGCGGCGATGGCGATCAGCCTCAAACGCGGCAGCCGGGCGATGGTCTCGCCCGACAGCGGCGCCTTGTTGCTGATGATGATATCGGCCTCGATGGCGTGATCGACCATCTGCTCAGGCGAAGTCGCGGGATATTCGCGGTAGTGGGCGGGAAAGCTGAAAACGGGAACCGGGACAGGCAGGCTGTCCCGGTCAAGAAACACGACGTTATGGGTCATTGCGTGGCGGTCATCGCTCGAAGGTGATCAAATCCCGATAGGCATGCCAGCTGGCCAGCGCCAGCACCGGCATGATGATGATCAGGCCCAGATAATAGGTGGCGAAACCCACCACCGTCATCGCCACAATGATAGCGGCCCACACGCCCATCGTCAGCACATTGCGATACACCGCGCGCACGCTGGCGATCATGGCGGTGACGGTGTCCACATCCTTGTCCAGCAACAGCGGTATCGACACCACGCTGACCGAGAACACCAGTTGGGCGAACAGGAAACCGACGGCGAAATAGGCAATCAGGAATTCCAGATTGTCGGCGTGGAAAGAGTCGGCGACGATCTCGTTCAGATTCGGCAGCGCGGCCGTGTCGTAGAACAGCGCGAACATCAATAAAGACACGCGAAACCAGCCGAACACCAACACAGCAAGCAATACGGCATACAGGCTGAAACCGGGCATATTGACGCGCCAGGAGGTCACGCTGTGCAGCAGCTTGACCCGGCCGTGGCCATCAAACGCCTCCATCTGCTTGGCGATGTCGTACAGGCCGATGGCCAGAAACGGGCCGGCGAGCAGGAAAATGGTGGCGAAAGTGATGACCAGCTCCGGCGCCTGATCGACATAAGCGCCCAGCAGATACGCCATCAGCACGAATATCGCGCCGTAAAACAGGCAATCGGCAGGGGCCTTCTGGAAGTCGCGGAAACCCTTGCGCAACCACTGCAGGGTTTGCGCCGGCTCCACCTTGCGCGGCACCGGGCGCACCTGTGGCGTTTCGTGATCATGATCGTGATGTAGCACATCCATGGCACACCCCCTTGGGTTGCATAAAGATTACAGGCAACGAGGCCTGAATTTCGTTATATGCCAAGCACGGGAAAACACAAAGCCGGCGGCCGGCTGCTACAATCGCCGCGTTGCAACCATTTGCGTGAAGGAATCAGCATGAGCGAATTGATCATCGAAGAACTGGCCCTCGGCGAAGGCGCCGAAGCCGTGGCCGGGCAGGAAGTCACCGTGCATTACACCGGCTGGCTGACCGACGGCACCAAGTTCGACTCCAGCAAGGATCGCATGCAGCCGTTCAGCTTTCCGCTGGGCGCCGGTTACGTGATCAAGGGTTGGGACCAGGGCGTGCAGGGCATGAAAGTCGGCGGCAAGCGCAAGCTGACCATCCCGTCCGAGCTCGGCTACGGCGCGCGCGGCGCCGGCGGCGTGATCCCGCCGCACGCCACGCTGGTATTCGAAGTGGAGCTGCTGCAGGTGGGCTGAGCCTCGATGCAGGCGGCAAAAAGGCCATCTCCTTGGAGACGGCCTTTTTCTTTGGGCGAAAATGCGCTTATTTTTTGACGCAAGCCATGCGGCGGCGGCGGTACCATACAAAGCCCCCCCCCAGCAGCAGCAAGGCGACTACGCTCAGGATGCCGGCCTGGCCTCTATGCACCATCATCATCAGCCAGTCGCGGTTGGCCGCGCCGTAGTAGCCCAGATAGACCCATACCGGCACCGAGATCAGCGCGGCGAAGCCATCCATCAACAGGAAGCGCCAATAAGGCACGCGGCGGGTCATGCCGGCCGTGATGAAGATGGGGGAGCGCAGCCCCGGCAAAAAGCGGGCGACAAACAGCACCCAATTGCCGTATTTCTCGAACTTCTCCTGCACCGCCTCGAAGCGTTCCTGCGTCAGGATGCGGGCGATGGGTTTGAAGCGCAGCACTTTTTGCCCAAAGATGCGGCCGGCCATGAACATGCAGCCGTCGCCGACCAGCACGCCGGCCATGCCGACCACGAACATATAGTGCACATTGGTGTAACCCAGGCCGGAAATCACGCCGCCGGCAACCAGGGTGATGTCTTCCGGAATCGGCACGCCAAACCCGCAAACCAGCAGCACCGCGAACACGGCGACATATCCGTAGCCGGTGAAGAAGTCTAAAAGTATCTGCAGAGTATCCATCGTTATTCCGTCTGTCGGCGATCAAGTCAGGGCGACATGGCGGCGGCAGGTCGGCTAAAGTCCAAGCACGGGGGTGTATAATAGCACACCTCCCCTTCACGCTTTCTTGACATGACTCGTCCTATCCGGCTGGAAATCTCCCTCTCGGCCATTCGCCACAATTTTCTGTTTACCCGCCAGCATGCCCAGGCCCGCCACCTGTTCGCCGTGATCAAGGCCGATGCCTACGGCCATGGTGTATTGGACACAGCAAAGACGTTGGCCGACCTGGCCGACGGTTTTGCCCTGCTCAATCTCGAGGACGCGGCGCGCTTGCGCGACGCCGGCATCGATAAGCCCATCGTATTGCTGGAAGGTCCGTTCGATGCGGCCGAAGCCGCGGCAATGAGCGGCTACCGCATCGGCGGCGCCGTCCATTCACAAGAACAGATAGCCTGGCTGGCCAAAGGTTCCGCCGAGCGCCCGGTCGAGGCGTGGCTGAAGGTCAACAGCGGCATGAATCGGCTGGGTTTCCGTCCGCAACAGGCCCACGACGCGCTGGCGAGCTTGCGCGCCCTGCCCACGGTCCGCCCCGCGGCGATCATGACCCACTTCGCCAGCGCCGACGACGATTACGGCGTGGCCGAGCAATGGGCCAACTTCGCGCCCGTCGCCGCGCAGAGCGGCCTGCCGGTCAGCGCCGCCAACTCGGCCGCCCTGCTGCGCCACCCGCGCACCCACGGCGACATCGGCCGTCCCGGCATCGTGCTGTACGGCGCCTCGCCGTTCGAGGACGCCACCGGCGACGAACTCGGCCTGCAGCCGGCGATGACGCTGTCCGCCGACATCATCGCCGTGCAGCAGCTGCAAGCCGGCGACGCCGTCGGCTATGGCCGCCGCTTCATCGCGGACCGCCCGATGCGCATCGGCATCGCCGCCTGCGGCTATGCCGACGGCTACCCGCGCATCGCCGCCAACGGCACGCCGGTGGCGGTGGATGGCCAGGCCAGCGGCACCGTCGGCCGGGTATCGATGGACATGCTGGCGGTCGACCTGAGCCACCTGCCGCAAGCCGGCATCGGCAGCCGCGTCGAGCTATGGGGCCCGCAAGTGCCGATTGAAAAAGTGGCCGCCTGCGCCGGCACCATCAGCTACGAGCTGATGAGCGCGGTCATGCCGCGGGTGCCGCGGCTATTGAAGGATTGAGCGCGGCGCAAGATCAAAAAAAAGGCTATGTCCCAATTACAAGTTGGTAACTATACTGAAGTAAGCCTCTCACCAGGAGCGTGATGATGGATACCCAGTCGTTTCAACGCCTGCTTGCCCAGCTAGATACC
>NZ_JAUCGU010000035.1:0-38577 GCF_059916625.1 Chromobacterium sp. CCUG 76385 | reverse complement strand
AGCAGATACAACCTGTGCATTGTTTGCAGGAAGCGGTGGGGCGAGGCTACCAACTTACAATTGGGACATAGCCTTTTTTATTGCCTTGCAACATCAAGGATTTGTAGCGGATTTTACAAATCAGCGGCTTGACAGTGCTAAACCATGCGCGTATTTGTATATACAAATCACTGCGCGAGAAACCGATGCCACCGATTCATCCGCACCGACCCAGCCTATGGCTGAATGCCCGGCTGGCCACCATGGACCCGGCCCGCGCCGCTCCGTACGGCAGCCTGGAAGGCCACGCGCTGCTGTTGCGCGACGGCCACATCGCGGCGGTGTTGCCGCAGTCGGAGGTCGATCCGGCCGCTTTTGACGGCGAGGTGTTCGACCTGCAAGGCCGTTGGGTCACGCCCGGCTTGATCGATTGCCACACCCACCTAGTGTATGGCGGCAGCCGCGCGGCGGAGTGGGAAAAGCGGCTCTCAGGCGTGCCTTACCAGCAGATCGCCGCCGAGGGCGGCGGCATCGTCTCCACCGTGCGCGCCACCCGCTGGCTGGACGAGGAGGAACTGGCGCTGAAGAGCCTGCCTCGGCTGAAGGCGCTGATGGCGGAAGGCGTCACCACGGTGGAGATCAAATCCGGCTACGGCCTGACCCAGGCGGACGAACTCAAGCAATTGGCCGCCGCGCGGCGGCTGCAGGATTCGCTGCCGGTGGAAGTGGCGGCCACGCTGTTGGCCGCGCACGCGGTGCCGCCGGAATACGCCGGCGACGCCGATGGCTATATCGATCTGGTCATCGAATCCATCTTGCCGGTGGTGGCCAGGGCCGGCCTGGCCGAAGCGGTGGACGTGTTCTGCGAATCCGTCGGTTTCACGCCGACGCAAACCCGCCGCGTGTTCGAAGCCGCGCGCGGCCATGGCCTGAAAGTGAAGGGCCACGTCGAGCAGCTGTCCAACCTGCACGGCGCGGCGCTGGTGGCCGAGTTCGGCGGCCTGTCGGCCGACCATATCGAATACCTGGATGAGGAGGGCATCGCCGCGCTCAAGCGTGCCGGCACGGTGGCGGTGTTGCTGCCCGGCGCTTTCTATTTCCTGCGCGAGACGCAAAAACCGCCGGTGGACAAGCTGCGTGCCGCCGGCGTGCCGATGGCGGTGTCCACCGATTTGAACCCCGGCACCAGCCCGTTCGCGTCGATCCGGCTGGCGATGAACCAGGCCTGCGTGCTGTTTGGCCTGACGCCGGAAGAGGCGCTGGCCGGCGTGACCCGCCTCGCGGCGCAGGCTCTGGGCCGCGCCGCCACGCATGGCCGCCTGGCGGCCGGCTATGTGGCGGACCTCTTGGTATGGGACATCGAACATCCGGCCGAGATCGCCTATAGCGTGGGCGTGCCGGCGTTGAAACAGCGCGTGTTCCGCGGGACGGTTCAACACATCGATTAAGCGCATGACCGCCACGCAAACGCCGCGGCTGCCTGCTGCGGCGGATGTGGCGCAAGACAAGGATTCAGCGATGAGCATCAATATGAGCGTGTGGACCGGCCGCATCGACGCCGGCGAAGGCGAGGCGGCGCGGCGCTGGCACCAGGTGGTGCAGGCCTTGCCGGAAGGCGGCGCGCCGGGCATCGCCATCATCGGCTTCGCCTGCGACGAGGGCGTGCGGCGCAATCAGGGCCGTATCGGCGCGGCCGGCGGCCCGCATGCCTTGCGCAAGGCCTTGGCCAATCTGGCCTACCACCCCACGCAGCCGCTGTACGACGCCGGCGACGTGGTGTGCGACGCCGGCAATCTGGACGCCGCCCAGCGCAAGCTGGCCTTGAAGGTGCAGCAAGTTTCCGCCGCCGGCCATCTGCCGTTGGTGCTGGGCGGGGGCCATGAAACCGCCTACGGCCACTGGCTGGGCCTGGCCGATGCCCATCCCGGCAAGCGCATCGGCATCGTCAATTTCGACGCCCACTTCGACTTGCGCCATGCCGACGAGGCCACCAGCGGCACGCCGTTTGCGCAGATCGCCGCCGACTGCGCGCAGCATGGCCAGCATTTCCGCTACTTGTGCCTGGGCGTGGCCGAAACCGCCAACACCCAGGCGCTGTTCGACACCGCGCGGCGGCTGGGCGCCGAATGGCGGCTGGACACCGACATGAACGGTTGGCAGCTGGCCGATATCCGCGGCCAACTGGCGGATTTTCTCGACAGCGTGGACGTGGTCTATCTGACCATCGATCTGGACGTGCTGCCGGCGGCGCAGATGCCGGCGGTGTCCGCCCCTGCCGGCTACGGCGTCGACATCGCCGTGGTGGAGTCGCTGGCTGCGCGCATCGCCAAGAGCGGCAAGCTGGTCGGCGCCGATCTGGTGGAATTCAACCCGGAATACGACATCGACAGCCACGGCGCCAAGGCGGCGGCGCGGCTGGCCTGGTCGTTGGCGCGCAATCTGCGACGTTAAAGCTGAATTTCAGCCACGAGGCCCACGAAAAGCACGCAAAAGCGTGGGCTGTGGATGAGCGAGAGGAAGCGTTGAGTCTGGTTTCTTTTCGTGTCCTTTCGTGGTTTTCGTGGCCAATCAGGCATATAAGTTTTACAGAGGAGAGCCCCCATGACCGACCCGCGTTTTGACGCATCCCGCCATATCCGCGCGCCGCGCGGCAGCGAGAAGACCTGCAAGAGCTGGCTGACCGAAGCCGCCTACCGCATGATCCAGAACAATCTGGACGCCGAAGTGGCGGAACACCCGCAAAGCCTGGTGGTGTACGGCGGCATCGGCCGCGCCGCCCGCAATTGGGAATGCTACGACAAGATCCTGGAGACGCTGCGGCGGCTTGAGGACGATGAAACGCTGCTGGTGCAGTCCGGCAAGCCGGTCGGCGTGTTCAAGACCCACGAAAACGCGCCGCGGGTGCTGATCGCCAACTCCAATCTGGTGCCGCATTGGGCCAACTGGGAGCACTTCAACGAGCTCGATAAAAAAGGCCTGATGATGTACGGCCAGATGACGGCCGGCTCCTGGATCTACATTGGCTCGCAAGGCATCGTGCAGGGCACCTACGAGACCTTCTTCTCCGTCGCCAACCAGCACTTCGATGGCAAGCCGCAAGGCCGCTGGATTCTGACCGGCGGCCTGGGCGGCATGGGCGGCGCGCAGCCGCTGGCTGCCACCATGGCCGGATTTTCCATGATCGCCGTCGAATGCGACGAAACCCGCATCGATTTCCGGTTGAAAACCCGTTATGTGGACCGCAAGGCCACCACGCTGGACGAGGCGCTGGCGATTCTGGAAGACGCCAAGCAATCGGGCAAGGCGGTGTCGGTGGGCCTCTTGGGCAACGCCGCCGACGTGTTCGCCGAGCTGGTGGCGCGCGGCATCACCCCGGACGTGGTCACCGACCAGACCTCCGCCCACGATCCGGTGCACGGCTATCTGCCGCAGGGCTGGACTGTGGCCCAGTGGCGCGACAAGCAGAAGACCGCCGCCGCCGAAATCACCGCCGCCGCCAAGAAATCCATGGCTGTGCAAGTGCGCGCCATGCTGACGCTGCAAGAACGCGGCGCGGCCACGCTGGATTACGGCAACAACATCCGCCAGATGGCGCTGGAAGAGGGCGTGCAAAACGCCTTCGACTTCCCCGGCTTCGTCCCGGCCTACATCCGTCCGCTGTTCTGCGAGGGCATCGGCCCCTTCCGCTGGGTGGCGTTGTCCGGCGATCCGGAAGACATCTACAAGACCGACGCCAAGGTGAAGGAACTGATCCCGGATGACCCGCATCTGCACAACTGGCTGGACATGGCCAAGGAACGCATCGCCTTCCAGGGCCTGCCGGCGCGCATCTGCTGGGTGGGCCTGAAAGACCGTGTCCGCCTGGGCCTGGCCTTCAACGAAATGGTGAAGAACGGCGAATTGAAGGCGCCCATCGTCATCGGCCGCGACCACCTGGACTCCGGCTCCGTCGCCAGCCCCAACCGCGAAACCGAATCCATGAAGGATGGTTCCGACGCGGTGTCCGATTGGCCGCTGCTCAACGCCTTGCTGAACACCGCCGGCGGCGCCACCTGGGTCTCGCTGCACCACGGCGGCGGCGTGGGCATGGGCTTCTCGCAGCATGCCGGCGTGGTCATCGTCTGCGACGGGACGGATGCCGCGTCCGAGCGCCTGGGCCGCGTGCTGCGCAACGACCCGGCCACCGGCGTGATGCGCCACGCCGACGCCGGCTACGACATCGCGGTGAACTGCGCCAAAGAGCAGGGCCTGGACCTGCCGATGCTGAAGTAAACGCGTAGGCGCGGAAGCCCCGCCAGCGGGGCGTTCCGCCTGCATCATGGGAGATTTGGCAGTGCAAGCATCAGACCTGATCGGCGAATGGAAGCTGGACGACTTCATCGTCCACCGCGAAAACGGCGAGGCCTTTCATTGGCCTGGCGAGCAGAGCGGCACGCTGATCTATACCGCCAGCGGCTACGTCAGCGTGGCGCAGAACCGCCAGCCGCTGGCCAATCCCAGCCCCGAAGACGCGCAGCGGGTGTCCAACTTCTACACCGGCCGCTGGCGGCTGGGCAAGGAGCCGGGGGTGGTCTACCACACCGCCTTGCAATCCAGCGCGCCGGCGGCAATCGGCCAGACCATGCGACGCGAAGCGGAGCGGCTGCCGGACGGGCGGCTCAAGCTGTCCGGCCAGGGATTGAAAGAACGCGTGACGCTGATCTGGTCCCGCATCGGCTGAATCCGGCCCGGATCAGCCATCGATGAGCAAAACATAAGAGAAGCAAGAGAGACAGAAGCCATGAGCATCCTCAACATCGTACCGGGCCAGCTGACGCTGGCCGACCTGCGCCGTGTTTCACGTGAAACCGGCCTGCAATTGCAGATCGATCCGTCCGCGCATGCGGAGATCGACGCCTCCGCCGCCACCGTGGCGCGCGTGCTGGCCGAGGGCCGCACCGTTTACGGCATCAACACCGGCTTCGGCCTGTTGGCCAATACCAAGATCGCCACCGACGAGCTGGAGCTGCTGCAGCGTTCCATCGTGCTGTCCCACGCCGCCGGCATCGGCGCGCCGATGGAAGACAGCAGCGTGCGCCTGGTGATGGCGCTGAAGATCAACTCGCTGGCGCGCGGCTTCTCCGGCATCCGCCGCCAGGTCATCGACGCGCTGGTTGCGTTGTTCAACCGCCAGATCTATCCGGTGATTCCGCAGAAGGGTTCGGTCGGCGCGTCCGGCGACCTGGCGCCGCTGTCGCATATGAGCGCGGTGCTGATCGGCGAGGGCGAGGCTTTTGTCGACGGCAAGCGCGTGTCCGGCGCCGAGGCGATGCGCGCCGCCGGCCTGGAACCGATCACCCTGGCGCCGAAGGAAGGCCTGGCCCTGCTGAACGGCACCCAGGCGTCCACCGCTTTCGCGCTGGAAGGCCTGTTCGCCGCCGAGGACCTGTATGTGTCCGCCACCGTGGCCGGCAGCCTGTCGGTGGAAGCCGCGCTGGGCAGCCGCACCCCGTTCGACGCGCGCATCCACGCCGTGCGCGGCCATCAAGGCCAGATCGACGCCGCCCGCCTGTACCGGCAGCTGCTGGACCATAGCGATATCGAACGCTCGCACGAAAACTGCGGCAAGGTGCAGGACCCGTACTCGCTGCGCTGCCAGCCGCAGGTGATGGGCGCCTGCCTGACCCAGATCCGCCATGCCGCCGAAGTGCTGCGCGTGGAAGCCAACGCGGTGTCCGACAACCCGCTGGTGTTCGCCGGCGACAACGATATCCTGTCCGGCGGCAACTTCCACGCCGAGCCGGTGGCCTTCGCCGCCGACAACCTGGCGCTGGCCATCGCCGAAATCGGTTCCTTGTCCGAGCGCCGCATGGCGCTGCTGATCGACAGCAATCTGTCCAAGCTGCCGCCTTTCCTGGTCAACAACGGCGGCGTCAACTCCGGCTTCATGATCGCGCAGGTGACGTCCGCCGCGCTGGCCAGCGAGAACAAGTCGCTGGCGCATCCGGCTTCGGTGGACAGCCTGCCCACCAGCGCCAATCAGGAAGACCACGTCTCCATGGCCACCTTTGCCGGCCGCCGCCTGAAGGAGATGGCAGGCAACACCGCCGGCATCCTGGGCGTCGAGCTGCTGGCGGCGTGCCAGGGCATAGACTTCCGCGCGCCTAACCAATCCAGCGAGAAACTGGAAGCGGCCAAGGCGATGCTGCGCGAGCAAGTGCCGTTCTACGATAAAGATCGCTACTTCGCGCCGGACATCGAAAAAGCCGCCGCCCTGATGGCCAGCGGCCGCTTCAACGGCCTGATCGGCGGCGGGGTATTGCCGTCGCTGTAAAGTAGGGCGGAAGCCCCGGCGTTGCCGGGGCGTTCCGCCGCATGAGCGTTATCCGTTTATGGTGATGGAAAGCAAGGGCAGGCCGGGAGGCTTGCCCTTTTGTCATGTTGAAATGGATTTACAGCAATTCGAATGAAAGCAACACCGCGCACACCGACATGCCGCACAGGCCAAAGATGAAGGCGATGTCCGCATGCCGTTCCAAACGGCCCCAACTGGGACGGCGTATCGATAAGTAAGACAACAAGGCGCTGATCAGGAAGATGACGCTGTCGTCGGCTAGCAGTTCGTCGATGATGGTGCCGACATGGCCAACCTTCATCAGCTTGATGATGGGGATGACGGTCATGCATACGCCCAGCATGGTGGCGGAAGTCGGCAGGATGTGGTGGGCAAGGTTACGCATGCTGCAATTCTCTTCATGGAGACACTAGGCGGCTGCGCCTTGGCCGCCTCATGGGGATAAGATCAGCAGATTCTAATGGTTGGATGTTGTGCAAGCTGCTAGCGGCAAGGACGGTTTGCAAAGAAACGTAAAGCCTGGCTGCCCAGCGAGAGCGGAATGGTTTTTCGCCGCTTGCTTGCGCTTGAGCGGCGTCACGGCCAAACCAACGCATTGTTCGCATTGCGCTTTGCTATTATATCCGCAACGGTTGTCCGCCTTTGCCGCGGCCGGGGAAGATGATTCTGGCCGATGTTGGGGAAATCGCCGCGCTGGCGCGCTCGCAGGCCGACGATCACAGCATCAAGCTGGCGCTGAGCTGTCTGCGGCTGGCCGAGCTGGAAGACGATGCCGGCTGGCTGATGCTGGCGGCGCATACTGCCCGGCTCGGCTGGCGCGACATGGTGCGCGCATGAAAAAAAGCGGCCGCAGCCGCTTTGCTGATTCTGCCCGCGCTTACTGCACCTTGGCGAAGGCCTGGGCCACGTAGGGCGCGTTGGCGGTGTTGAGGCCGGCCACGCACATGCGGCCGCTGCCCACCAGATAGACGCCGAACTGCTCGCGCAGTTTGTCCACCTGGGCCTGGCTGAAGCCGGTGTAGCTGAACATGCCGCGCTGGTTCATCAGGTAGCCGAAGTCGCGCCCAGGCAGCGCTTCCTTCAACACTTGCACCAGCACGCCGCGCATCGCCTGGATGCGCTCGCGCATCTCATTCACTTCCGATACCCACAGCGCCCTCAATTCCGGATCGTTCAGCACGGCGGCAATCACCTTGGCGCCATGCGTCGGCGGGCTGGAGTAGTTGCGGCGCACGGTGGCCTTCAGCTGGCCGGCCACCAGCGCCGCTTCGGCGGCGTCGTCGCACACCACGGACAAGCCGCCGCAGCGCTCGCCGTACAGCGAGAAGATCTTGGAGAAGGAATTGCTGACCAGGCAGGCCACGCCGGCATCGGCCATGGCGCGGATGGCGTAGGCGTCTTGCTCCAGGCCGGCGCCGAAGCCCTGGTAGGCGATGTCCAGGAAGGGGATCAGCTGGCGCGCCTTGGCCACGGCCACCACTTGGTCCCACTGCGCGTTGGTCAGGTCCGCGCCGGTGGGGTTGTGGCAGCAGGGGTGCAGCAGCACGATGCTCTTGGCCGGCAGCGTTTCCAGCTTGGCCAGCATGGCCGGGAAGTCGACGCCGCGGGTGGCCGGATCAAAATACGGGTAACGCTCCACCGTGAAGCCGGCGCCTTCGAAAATGGCGATGTGGTTGTCCCAGGTCGGGTCGCTGACCCAGACGTTGGACGTCGGGAAATAGCGTTTGAGGAAGTCCGCGCCCACTTTCAGCGCGCCGGAGCCGCCCAGCGTCTGCAGCGTGGCGATGCGGCCGCTTTTCACGGCCGGGTGTTCGGCGCCGAACAGCAGGATCTGGATGGCGTTGCGATAAGCCGCCAGACCGTCCATCGGCAGATACGTACACGGCGGCTGCGGCTGGCTCGCCAGCAGCGCTTCAGCCTGCTCCACCGCCTTCAGCCGCGGGATGCGGCCGGCTTCGTCGTAATACAGGCCGATGCTGAGATTGACCTTGTCGGCGCGGGCGTCTTTGCCGAAGGCTTCGACCAGCGACAAGATGGGGTCGCCGGCGTAGGCGTCGATATGTTGGAACACGAGTCTTCTCCTCTTAAGGTGTGGGCGCGCGCCTGTTGCGTCGGCGGGTCGCCCGGTGTGCGGCGCGGCGCTCAGGCCAGGTCGTCGCGTTTCAACGCCAGGCCCATTGCCAGCAGCCACGGCAGAATCAGCCATCCGCCCAATACATTCAGCAGCGCCACGGTGCGCAGCCGCGGGCTTTTGACCAGCAGCGCGGTGAAGGTGGGCACCAGGTAGGCACCTAGCATGGCCAGGCCGTCGCCCAGCCAGATGGCGGCCTCCACCAGTTCCGGCCGGCTCTGCCAGCTGCCATAGCACCATAGCAGGATGGCCAGCGCCAACAGCGCGAATAGCAGGTTTCTCAGCAGCGGCAATGGGTTCATGGAGAGGGCGGCGATGGGCAAACCCTTATCGTGCGAGTTTTTTCCTCGGCTGGCAACGGGCTTTTGCGTGAAACAAAGGAATGAAATTCCATAAATCAAGGTGGTTTTGGCATAAACACATTGTTTTCATGCCAAGCGCTTGTTGGGTG
The DNA here is from genome assembly GCF_059916625.1 of Chromobacterium sp. CCUG 76385. Classification (NCBI taxonomy): domain Bacteria; kingdom Pseudomonadati; phylum Pseudomonadota; class Betaproteobacteria; order Neisseriales; family Chromobacteriaceae; genus Chromobacterium; species Chromobacterium sp. CCUG 76385. The sequence goes on along the minus strand of NZ_JAUCGU010000035.1, from coordinate 29,682 downwards.
CCATAGACTTGTTTAGGCTAGGCCTTTTCAGAACGCAAGGGCGTGGCCATGGCGGTGCACATCGATTGCGATCCGCGGCGGCTGGAGCGCGAGCGGATCTACCAGTATCTGTCGCAGCAGTCGTACTGGGCGCGCGGGCTGCCGCGCGACATCTTCGAGCGCTCGCTTGAGCATTCCCTATGCTTTGGCGCCTATGACGAGGTGGGTAGCCAAGTCGGCTTTGGCCGGGTGGTGACCGACCGCGCCACCTTTGCCTATCTGGCCGATATCTTTGTGCTGGATGGGCGGCAAGGGCAGGGCATAGGCAAGCAGATCGTCGCCGCCATGCTGGCGCATCCAGAGCTGCAGAACCTGCGCCGCATGATGCTGGCCACTGCCGATGCCCACGGCTTGTACGGGCAATACGGCTTCACGCCGCTATCCAGACCAGAGCGGCTGATGGAGAGGCTGGAGCAGGGGGTGTACCAGCGGCTGGCGCATGAAGGCCAGGCGGGCGACGCAGGATGATGTCGAAGGAGGCGGCAGACATGACCCGCAAGCAATTCTGGTGCGATCCATATCAGACGGAACTCCTGACCCGCGTCCGACGCGTGGAGGGCGAACGGGTATGGTTGGACGCCACCATCTTCTATGCCTTCTCTGGCGGCCAGGAGAGCGACAGCGGCAGCATAGGCGGCCGCTCTGTTTGCTTGGCGGAGAAGCAAGGGCCGGACATCGTCTATACGCTGGAGCCGGGCCACGGCCTGCAAGCCGGCGCCGAGGTGGCGGTGAAAATAGACTGGCCGCGCCGCTACCGGCTGATGCGGCTGCATTTCGCCGCAGAACTGGTGCTGGAAGTGATCTGCCGCCAGGCGGCCGGCGTGGAGAAGATCGGCGCCCACATCGCCGAGGACAAGGCGCGGATAGACTTTGCCCTAGGCCAGCCGATCACTGCCTTGCTGCCCGCTATTGCCGCCGAGGCGCAGCGGCTGATCGAGGCCGATCTGCCCATCGTCAGCGCCTTTTCCGATGTGGCGGCCGAGCGCCGCTACTGGGAGTTGCCCGGCTTCGCCCGCGTGCCTTGCGGCGGCACCCACCTCAAGCGCAGCGGCGAAGTGGGTAACATCGCCCTCAAGCGCCGCAATCTCGGCAAGGGCAAAGAGCGCGTCGAAATTTATTTATTGGATGAATGATGTGGTATGACTTTGCCGCAGTCGGCGCCGCCGGCTGCTGGGCCTTGGGCGGCCTGCTGGGCGCCGCGCCCTCCCGCCATTTCGGCCCTTTTGCCTTCACCCGCTTGCGGCTGACGCTGCTGACCATCGTATTAGGCGCTTACAGCCTGCTGTCTGGCGGCTGGCACAGCATCAGCGCGGCCGCATTGTGGCCGGTTCTCATTTCCGGCCTGGCTGGAATCTTCCTGGGCGACACGGTGATGTTCGCCTCGATGAACCGGCTGGGGCCGCGCCGCACCGGCCTGTTGTTCGCCATGCACTCAGTGTTCTCGGTGCTGTTGGGCGTGCTGTTTCTGTCTGAACGCCTGAGCGCCGGCGCCATGCTGGGCAGCGCGCTGGTGTTTGGCGGCGTGCTGCTGGCGGTGGCCTTTGGCCGGCGCGAAGTGGCCGCCCACGTATGGGAGCGCAACGACAAGCTGGCTTCTGGCGTCGCCCTGGGCCTGGCTGCCGCGCTATGTCAGGCGCTGGGCACCTTCTTTGCTAAGCCGGCGATGGCGGCCGGGCTGGAGCCGATGACCGCATCGGCGCTGCGCATGGGCGTCAGCTGCGGCGCGCATTATCTGCTGTGGTGCAGCGGCTGGCGCCTGGCGAAAAGCCGCGGGCCGTACACGCTGCGCATGCTGGGCCAGACCGCCCTGAACGGCCTGGTGGCGCTCGGCTTGGGCATGACGCTGATCATGCTGGCTCTGCAGCATGCCAATGTAGCGACCGTTGGCATCCTGTCCGCGCTAAGTCCGGTGCTGATCCTGCCCATGCTGTGGGTCACGTTGCGCCGCCCGCCGCCGCCGCTGGCCTGGATAGGCGCGGCGGTCAGCTGTGCAGGCACTGCGCTGGTGGTGCTGCGCTGAGCTGTGCCACACCATGCAAAAACCGCGCTGAACAGGCGCGGTTTCACGTGGAACATGCGCTTTAAATGCCGATGGCGATCCAGGAAATGGTCCCCGCGTTGGAAGAGGACGATGAATTGGATAACGTCATGCCGGTGTTGGAGTAGCTGCTGACTACAGTGTTGTAAGCGCTGTTGTTGTTGATGGCGATAGGCGGGATCAACGGACCCGTGCTGAATGGGGTTTTGAAGGATACCTGGGTCGATGCGATGCCAGCTTGAATGGAGGCGGTTCCCCACTGGAGCGTCAGGCCGTTGGGAAATTTTTGGTAGCCCGGATTATCCAAAATGCTGGCAAAGGCGCCAAGAATAGAAGAGGCGACGTGTTCGACATTGGCGACCTGCTTGGCATTGGCTCCGGGCAAAGGAGTAGGCGTTGTAGGCACCCCGGCCAAGGCCAGGCCGTCCTTGGTGGCGTTGGCCACGGCGACACCGGAGACTTGCAAGGAAAGCAGATCAGCTATGCCGTCGATATCGCCGAGATAGAGTTTGTTTTCCCCCATGCCAAACACGCGGCCCGTCGTGTTTTTCGCATTGGAGGTGCGAAGGAAATCCCCATATTTCAATGTACGGGAAGCATCAATAGCAGTCTGCAGATCGGTTTTGCTGGCGCCGTCTGTAATGCCATAACCAGAGAGCGTGCTGGATTTGTCGGCTTTGGCAGCAAGCTGCTTGGTAATGGTGGCGGCATAATTGCTATCGTTGCCCAGAGCAGTTGCCAACTCCTTCAGCGTGTTCAGCGTATCCGGCGCGCCCGACACCAGGTTGTTGATGGCAGTTTGCACATACTCCACATTGGCCACTTGTTTGGCGTTGGCGTTCACGGCGGGGGTTGTTGTGGTGGGCGTGCCATTTAAGGCCATGCCATCTTTGGTGGCACCAGCCACGGCGATGCCGGCGACTTGCAAGGAAAGCTGCTCGGCTACGCCGTCGATGTCGCCTAGATAGAGTCTATTCTCGCCTATGCCAATTACGCGACCCGTCGCATTTTTTGAGTTGGTGGTACGAAGGAAGTCGCCATATCTCAGCGTGTGGGAAGCATCCATGGAGATTTGCAAGTCGGTTTTGCTGGCCCCATCCGTGATGCCATATCCCGCCAATGTAGTTGGCTTTTGATTGCCGCCCCAGGCGATGTTCTGTACCGCCTGCAGCAGCTGATCCTTGCGCGCCGGGTCCGGGTTTTGGCCGTTGCTCTTGATGACGGACAGCAGTTCCTGCTGCGTGGTTTGCACCGCGGATTGGACGCCGTTGAGCCAGTCCGAGGTGACGATGGTGCCGAGTTCGCCGGTGGCGGGGTTGCCGTCATGGAACAGGCCGTCCGGGCTGGTGATGGGTTTGAGCTGGTCTTGCATGGAAAGCGCCTCCCGCTGGTAATGAGAAATCGGCCGCTGGGGCCGATGACAGATGTCGCCGATTGAGAATGGAGACGATTGTGCGGCAGGAGGCTTGGGGGGATCAGTGGACGGATTTCAGTGCGCGCAAAGCGCAAAACGGCAGCATGCGCCACCGTTTAGCAGAGGAAAGCCTGACGATATCTAGGCGGGTTGTTTGGGCCAGTCGGTTTCCACCAGCCGCGGCCACATTGCCAAATCCGGCAGGCGGGACAACTCTACGCAGTAGCGTTTCCAGGCTGCCAGTTTGTCCAGCTCAGCCGCAGAGGCGATGCCGAGCGATTCGGCGTCCTCCAAGGGACGTCGGGCGGCGTAGGCGTCGGCCAGGCGCTGCTTCAATTCCGCGGCAGTCTTCTGCGCCAGCGCGGCGGCCTGAGCCGTTTTGTTGATGCTCCAGCCCTTGCCGTCCCAGGCTGGGAATTCGCACGGTTGCAGCAGCGTGGCGCGCAGGCTGTCCGGCGTGTCGCCCAGTTTGGCCTGCACCGGCTGCGCGGTTTGGACGCTCCACAATTTGACGGCGCGCCAGTCGGGCATGATGCTCCAGCTACCGTTACTGAAGACGGCGGCCTGGCGCTCCGCAGTGACCGGCGGCTGCAGCTCGGTGCTGTAAGCCGGCAACAGCCAGACGCCGGGTTGCAGCGGCGACGGGTCGGCCGCGGTCGGGCCCTGGTATTCGCCGGTTTGCGGGTGGTAGGCGTAGACGGTTTTGTTGTTGTCTTGCATGGCGGAATCCTCAGTATTTGATGCAGGCGAGCAGAGCGACGTTGCGGGGGCGAGTTGAGAAGGCACCGTTATCGCCGGAACCGGGAACTGCGGATGCATTGGCAACGTAATAGGTTGTATTGTTCAGATCAGTTGGGGTTTTATTTCCCTCGACCACTGTGTTGGTCCAATCATTTTCGGTATCCCATGCGCCAACTGCGAAGGTGCCTGCAGGATAAGCGCCGCTATACTTATCGATCAGACAGCGAATCGCGGTGGGGTTTTGTCGAGTGCCGAAGCCGCGTCCGTTATCCACGCCGCGACCGTCATCCCAGCCGCGAACGAACTCGCCGCGCAGGTCCGGCAGGTTGAAAGTGGTGGAGCCGTCGCCCGCGCCATAATAGGTGCCAAGCGCCGCGAACAAGGACGGATAGTCTTTGCGGCTGACTGCTGCGCCATTAGCTTTGAGCCATCCTTGCGGCGGAGCGGACATGGCGAAGAAGGCGACCTGGCCGGTCAGATAGCCTTCATGGATTAGCGTGTACCATGGGTTCCAGCGCTTGGCGCTATCATCATTGCGAGTACGGAAACGCATCACGTTTCCATTGATGTAGTCGGCTGTTAACTGGCAAGCATAGTCGCTTGTCGTGTTCAAGCCGCCGAAGGAGATATACGGGCCGTCGATGCCGCTGCTGGATGTGTGGTAATTGAAACCCATTTCTCCGGCTGTTACAGAGTTGTCGAGGGATGTACCGTCATCAGCATGAACCCGGTAGCGACGTTTCTTGATGATTTGACTGTCATTTCCCGAATGCCACACGCGGTATTCGCTGCCTGTTGCCTCTTTCAAAACCAAGGTATCGTCACCATAGCTTTTGTGCACCAAGGCCACGGCGCTATTGCCGGGACGGTGCAGGCCCAGCGACGGGAAGTCGGTGCCGGTGGAGCGCAGCTCCAGCGTGCCATTGGTGTAGAGATTATTGTCGTAGACGTTGGGCGTGGTTTTGAAGATCTGCGACGTTTGCGCGGTGGACAGCGCCAGCGTGTTGATGCCGTAGCCGGCCAGCGAGCTGGATTTGTCGGCCTTGCCGGCCAGCTTGTTGGTGATGGTGGCGGCGAAGTTGTTGTCGTTGCCCAGCGCGGCCGCCAGTTCCTGCAGCGTGTTCAGCGCGCCGGGCGCGCCGCTGACGAGTCCATCCACTGCCGCTTTCAGCTCTGCCTTGGTGGCGCCGTCGGTGATGCCGTAGCCGGCCAACGTGGTGGCGGCGTCGGCCAGCTTTTGCCATTGGGTCCAGTTGCCGCGGTAGCGGCAGCGGTACCAGCAGCCGGCATTGTTGTAGGACTGATATTGCTGGTAGACCATCTCGCCATCGGCAAAAGCGAACAGCAGACCGGCGTACGGCACCGGGTAATTGGCGCCGTTGGTGGCATAAGCATTGGCTGGATTGTGGTACAGACCATCGTCCGTGATGTTGTTCAAATCGACCCTATCGCCGAGCTGGGGTCGCAGCGTCAAACCATCCGTAATGCCGTATCCCGCCAGGGTGGTGGGCTTGCTGTTGCCGCCCCAGGCGATTTTCTTCACGGCCTGCAATAGCTGATCCTGGCGCGCCGGATCGCTGGCTTGGCCGGTGTCCTTGAGCACCGACAGCACTTCCTGTTGGGTGGCCTGGAGGGCGGATTGCACATTGTTCAGCCAGTCGGCGCTGACGATGGTGCCGAGCTCGCCGGAGGCGGGGTTGCCGTCGTGGAATTTCTGGTCCGGCGTGGGAATGGGTTTGATGGGGTCTTGCATGGGCGCTCCTGAGGAATGGATGGGAGGCGGCTTGCCGCTGGCGGCAGGGCCGGGTGAGGAGAGGGTCGGGCAGTGGGCATGCGCCGCGATGGTTTACGGCTGGTAGGCGAAGTAAACGAAGGTGTGGGCCGGTTTGAGGTCCTGGATCATTTCCTCCAGCCTGGGGTCGCCGAAGGCGGTGAGGCGTTCGCCAGCAAGCGATTGGCCGGCGCGGAACTGGTAGGGACGGACCTTGCTGCCGAACACCGTCACCTGCCACACCCAGGGGATGTCTTCGCTCCACAGCTGCTGGCCGGCGCGGTTGACGCCGGCGCGGAACGGCTGCGGCTCGGCGATCTGGATTTTGTAACCCATGCCGGCGGCCAGCCGGGTGAAGTAGGGGATGGACAGGCCGCCGGTTTCGGCCAGCTTGGCCAGCACGGCCTGTTGACGCTGCTGGTAGGGCGCGCCGGGCGGTGGCGTCAGGCCGCAGATGCGTTCCCAGTCCGGCAGCAACGCCTCGGCTTGCAGCGGGGTGACGGCGCCGGCCAGCTGGCGGGCAGAGCTTTGCGCGCGGTCCAGCGCCGCGCCCTCGCTGGCCAGTTCGGCTTGCAGCCGCGGGCCGTCCGGGCAGTAGCTGACTGGCGGCAGCAGCCGGGCCAGCAATTCCTGGTAGGGCGGTTGCGGCATCATTTCAGCGTCCTCACCGTCAATTGGCCCAGGCGCAGCCATTCCACCTTGCTGGCGTCGGAAACCGGTTTGACGTTGCCGGGCGGGGCGTTGAGCTGGCGGTCCTGCACGCCGGGCAGGTCGGAAATCATCGCTTCGATCCGGCTTTTGACCAGCTGCTCGCCGGGGGCGAGGCCGGCGAAATAGGCTTGCAGCGTTTGCTGCAGCAGCGGCGTGAAAGCGTCCGCGCTCATGCCGCCCAGATCCAGCGCCACGTCGATGTCCACCGGGCGCGGGGTGGGCGCCAGCACCAGGCAGTTTTTAGCGGTGACGGGCCGCAAATCTTCGATATGGGCCTGCACCTTGGCCAGCGTTTTATCCGAGGGCAGGCTGCCGTCGGCGGTGATGACCACGTCCACGGTGCCGGCGCCGCGGCGAAGCGGGTAGACGTAGGCGGCGCTGACGCCGTCGATTTCCATCGCCCAGCGGCGGTAATCGTATTGGTTGCCGCCGGCGGGCGGGCGGCGGATCAGCTCCAGCAGGCGGTCCAGCAGGGCCGGGTCGCTTTCTTCGTCGGTGGCGCCGGTCATCGTCAGCAGCATGGCTTTGCTGGCGATGCCGGACGGCGCCTGCATCAGTTCCACCGGCAGATTGGCGGGCTGATTGCCGGCGCTGCCGGGCTGGCTGGCCTGGATGGGCAGGCTGGCCTGGCCGTTGGCGTCCAGCCGGTCCGGCGCCGGCTTGCCCTGCGCATCGAAGGGCTGAGCGACGTACAGCTGGTCGCCCACTCGCACTTGCAGGCCGCTGGCCACCAGCGCGCCGGGCGCGCCGTTGATCTGCAGCCAGCCGCTGGCGGCGGTGGCCGGCTTGCGCACGATGCCGCGCAGGCGGGCGTGTTGTTCCAGGTAGGCGCTGTCGGCGGTGTCGGGGAAGATCTGGCGCGCGATCCAGCTCTGGTGCTGGTACAGCCCTTCCACCGCGCCGGCGGTGGCGCTGGCGCGGACGAAGTTGTCGCTGTCCGGCGCGGTGGCGGCATCGGCGCGCAGGTTTTGCAGGTCGCGCAGCAACGCGTCGCGAATGCTGGCGAAGTCGGGCGTGGACAGGGGCATCAGGCTATCCTCACTTGATGTTGGAAATGTCGGATGTGGCCGCCGGTTTCGGCGACTTCAATGCTCAGCAGCAGGCGGCCGGGGCCTTGCCGCTGCGCCGATACCTGGATGCGGCTGGTGCGGCCGTCCTGTTGCAGCGGCTGCAGCGCTTGTTCGGCGTACTGGCAGGCCAACAGGTCGATGCGGCTGCTGTCTTTGCTGCGCGACAGCTCGTGCAGGCGGGAGCCCAGTGTCGCATCGGCCCACCAGCCGCCAAGCGGGGTCATCAGCCTGAGGTAGATGGCGTTGGCGAGGGTATCGGTAGCGGTGCCGGCGTAGTCGCCGGTGACGGGGTCCAATAGTGGGTCCATGGCTATTTTCCTGGATGGGGGAAGGAGGCGGCAGAGGACGCCGGTCAGTGGCGCGGCTTACTTGGGCGGGCTGGTGGGGCCGTTGGGCGCGTCATGGGTGTGGGATGCCAGGCTCTTGCCGCTGGCTTTGACGTCGCCGCTGGCGTTCATCGAGCCGGACAGCTGGATGTCGCCGTTGACGCTGGCGCCGCTGCCGCCCTGGATGGCCAGGCCGCCGTTGCCGTTGATCTGGCCCTGGGCGGTGAATTGGGCGCTGGTTTTCAAGGCGGGGGTGGTGAAGCTGGCTTGTTCGCTGGCGTTGACTTGCCAGTTCTTGCAGCTGAGCTGGAAGGTGTCGCACTCCACGGCGATGATTCTGCCGCGTTTGAGCACGATCTTGCTGCCTTCGTCGCTGTACAGCGCCACCTCTCCCGGTTGCAGCGATTGCAGCCGGTAGCTGCCGTGCTCGGTGGCGATCACCACGCTGTGGCTGCTGCGGCCGCCCAGCGGCAGCACCATGGCCATGCTGCCCGGCGGCGGATTGGAGGTGTAGCCGTAATGCTGGAACAGCTCGGCGTCCTGCAGCCGCTCGCCGGCCAGCGCGTCGGCCTGGGCCAGCTGCACGCCGCCGCCGCTGTCCACGTGGGTCAGCGCCGCGCGGAAGCCCTGGCGCACATTGCTGAAGGCGCGGCGTATTCTTTGATCCACTTCATGCCACATGGCAGTTTCCTTTAATCCTGAAAAACATAGCAATAGCCACGGAAACACACGGAAGGCACGGAAAAATTAAATCAGACATGGAGCTTTTCACACGATAGAACCGCCATCAGAACCTATATTTGTCCGTAATTTCGCCGATTTTCCGGAGATGACGAGGCATTGATGGTTTTTTTCCGTGTCTTTCCGTGGCCAATAAAGGGTTTAGGGGCTTTGTTTTCCGGCGCGCATCGCCGGTATCCAGCACTGGTCTTCCTTCAGCGTCAGCCGCGTGACGCAGCCTTGGCCGCGGCCGCCCTCGAAGGTGCGCGCCATCAGGAAATAGGTGCCGTGGATGCCGTGCGGCTCGCTTTCCACCTCGATGCGCTGGCCGGGCGTCCATAGCGCGCCCTGGCTGTCGCGGTGGCCGGCCACGGTGGCGCTCAGCGTGTAGCCGGCCAGGCGGGCGTCGGCCAGCATCTTGTCGGCGCGCGCGGCCAGTTCGGCCGGGCTGGCGGCGTCCGGCTCCACTTGGATGCGCGGCTTGTGGTAGCAGACGTCGGAATCGAAGGTTTGATGGCGCATGGCGTGGCGGCCGGCCGTCAAGGCCTGGCCGTGCCCCTGGCCCAGCAGCGTCAGCTCGGAATAGCGCTGCGCGTGGGAGCGGGTTTCGCTCAGGCTCAGCACATTGTTGCCCTTGCCGTCGCGGCGCAGGATCAGCCGCGCGGAGGCGGGGCGGCTATAGTCCGGGCCGCCCACCACCAGAGTGCCATCCGGATCGAACCAGGCGGTCAGGCCGTTGGCCTGCGCGGCGCGGCTCAGCACATCCCAGGCGCTGTTGCCGGGATCGACGTTGATCTTCTCGATCTGGCCCTGGGCCTTGGCATCGACGCGGATATTGGCGATGCCCAGCGGTTTCACCACATTGTCCAGCACGTCCTGCAGCGTCATGCCCTTGGCGGTGAACAAGGGCGCGCTGCAGTCCAGCAACATGCCGGCCAGGTCGCGGCCGGACAGCGCCAGCTGATGGCTGCCGGAAGCGACGCTGTGGCTGATGTCGTCGATGCGGCCCAGCAGCACGGTTTCGCCGCCTACCTGCACTTTCACCAGCGCGCCCGGCTCCACTTCCGGCGGAAAGGCGCCGCCGGGCAGGCCCAGCGACACCTGCCAGCCGTCGGCGGCCATGGCCAGGTCGGAATCGATGGAATAGTGGGTCCAGTCGCCGTGCCGGCGACCGTTGATTTGCAGGCTGACGGCATGATTAGCGGGCGTAGCCATAGACCAGGGTTCCCGGAGTCAGGTGATTCGGTTGCGACAGCTGCGGGTTGAGCCGCAGCAGCTCGTCGGCGCGCTGGCTGTCGCCATACCACAGGTGGGCCAGCTGGCGCAGATTGCAGGCGGCCTCCACCTTGCGCTTCAGCAAGGGCGGTTTGGCGGCGATCAGCGCGGCGGCGCTTTGCTGCACCTGCAGGCCCAGCGTGCGCAGGCCGTCCACTACCGGATACGCGTCTGCGGACGCCATCCCGGCGCGCCATTGGTCGATGGTGGCTTGTAGCGAGGCGCGCACGTCGCCGGCGATCTGCTCCAGCGCCGGCGGCGTCAGCGTCGGCTTTTGCGCTTCGCTTTGAAAGATGCCGGCGGCCGCGGCGGCCAGTTTGGTGGAGACTTGCAGCTGCAACATGGCGTCGATGCGGCGCTGGTCATCGGCCCAGACCGACAGCGAGGCGCCGGCGGCAAGCGGGGCGATATTCTGGCGCACCGTGGCCGGCAGGTTTTCCAGGCGGCGGCGCAGCGCTTTCCAGTCGGCCAGCGTGGCGGAGGGCAGCGCGGCGGCGGTTTTCAGCGCCGGCAGCGGGCCCAGATCGACTTGTCGATCCAGGCGCCAATTGGCGGCCGCGTCCACCAACTGGGCGGCCTGGGCGACGAAGGCCTGCGGATAGGCCAGCAGGTCCGTGGCCTGGGCCACCGCCTGGTTGGCCATTTTCGCCAGCTGTCCCACCGTGGCGGTGAGCTGCTGGCGCAGCGCGGCCACCCGGCCCAGCGCGCCCTTGGCCGTCGCCACCACGCCTTGCGCTTTGGAGAAAGCCTCGCCGGCCATCTGGCGCAGCTTGTCGACCTGGCACGAGATGGCCTCCGCCTGCGGCAGGGCGGCGCCGGCGGCGAAAAACGGATTGCCCGGCGTGGCTTCCACCCAGTTGATGTCCACTGTGCAGGAGTCCGGCGCGTCGGCGTCGTGGCTGATCTGGTAATCCAGCACCTGCGCTTGCGGCATGCTGCCGAACACCGGGTGCACCAGCTCGCCGGGGCCGGCGGCATCCAGCGCGGCGACGAGCTCGCGCAGCCGGCGTTGGTAGTTATTGCCCCAGAACATGGCGGACAGCGATACCTTGCGCGCCTTGCGGCCCAGGTCTTCCACGTCCGCGCCATCCTTGTACGGATATTCGTGCAGCGCCTGGTCGCGCTGCGCGCTGTCCACGCTTTTCAGGCAGTCGAAGCGCACGCCGCGAAAGCTGGCGTCCACCAGGGCGCCGGCGGATGGGGTGCCTGCGGATACATTGAGGCTGAACATCAATTCCTCCTTTGTTGCTTGCTATTGGCGGCGTTGACGGCGGCGACGATATTGCCGTTTTGGACGTCGACGACTACGCGTATCGGTTGCGCCAGCTGCGCCAGCGCGGCGCTGAGTTGGCCTACCAAGGCGGATAACTGAGATTCGGCTGTATTGCCGAGAGCAGGTGTGGCTTGACCGGTCGGCGCGGATTTTTTGGCCGGAGTTGCCGGCTTGGCCGCTGCCGCGCTTGGGCCAGCAGATTCAGCCGGTTTGGCGGCGATGGTCGCTTTGGCCGGCGGCGTGATGTGGGGCTCGGCAGAAGATGGCGATACGGCGCTGATGCCGGACGCGCCACTGACTTCCACCTTGCCGGCCTTGAAGCCTTCTATTTTCTTCATGCCGTCCATCAGGGCCTCGAACTCCGGATGAGTCAGGTCCTTGATTTTCTTGCCATGCAGGTCCAGGCCGCGGCTGGCGGCCAACTGGTAGATGCCTGCGGCGTACTTGGCATGATTGGCCTTGCCCGAGTAGTCCGAAACCGCGTATTGGGGCAGCATCTGTTCGATGGTCTTGTCGCCGTGCCGCTGGGTCAGCAATTGAGCCTTGGCTGCGCGTCCCGCCGCTTCGTCGGCAAAGATGGCGTTGCCCCATTGATCCAGATCGACCACGCCCTGGTAGCGCTTTTGCGCGTCCGCCAGTGCGCGGGCTTTGCTGCGCTTGCTGTGGTCGGTTTTGTCATGGCTGCCGGCATAGCCGAACTTCAAGTTGCCCGGGTTGTTGTTGCGCCAGGCCACGGTGCCGCCGGCACGCGTCTGCACCGTGCCGTCGGCCATCTGGTAGACGCGAGTGGTGCCTTCGGCCTTCAGCAGCTTTTGCACGGCATCTGTGGCCGCGGGCGGTTGGGCGGATGCCGCCGCGGCGGATTTCGCAGTGACTGGTTTCCGCGTAAGGGGTTGAGACGCCGCAGGTTTGGGTTGAGGCGCTTTCTGCACGGCGGCGGCGGGGGGCGCTTGCAGATATTCGGCCTTGGGGCGCAGGAATTTCTGCGGTTGCCCCCACCATGCGCCCTTACCCATTTGGGCGCCGGACGCGCCTTTCTTGGACTGCGCGCCGAAGAAGCTGCCTTTGCCGGTCTTGGCGTCGTAGTTCTCGACGATGCCGGTGTGATGCTTGTCGCCATTCCACAGCGCGATGTCGCCGGGTTTGACGTCTTTGGCATCAACTTCCTCGTAATACTTGGAATGCGCCATGTCGGCGGTGGTCTGGTACGGAATGGCGTAGCCGGCGCCCTTGACCGCCTGGTTGACCAGATGGGAGCAGTCGATCCGCTTGACGCCCTTGGCGTCTTGCTCGCCGTTGCCGCCGTATTGGTACTTGTAGCCGTTGAAGCGGGGACGTTGGGCGAGAATGGCTTGCTGGGACGAGTGAGCAGGTGGCGCGGCAGGGCGGGACGCCGCTTGCGAAGGGTGCTCAGCCGTCTGATGTGAAGTTTGCGCTTTGCTAGCTTGAAGCGCGGCGCGCTCGGCTTGCTTCGCTGCGGGTGCGGTGGTCTCGCTGGAGGTGGCCGGGCGCGGAAATGCGGCTGCCGCAGGAGAGGCAGGTTGCTGCTGGGAAGCGTCTTTGGCGTAGCGGTCGCCCGCAGCCATCAGCTTGCCCATAGTGCGATAGGCGTGTTCTAGGCTGATGGAGCCATCGCCATACAGGGTTGGATTGCGCGCGATGACCGATTTCGAGAGCACGTCGCTGATGGGCGCGTTTGGGTTGCGCTTGAGCGCTGCGAGGAATTTGGGGCCATCGCCGCTGCCTAAATTATGCAAGGCGTAGGTGTTGGCGTTATCGTCTTTGCCGCCAAGTTTGCGGCCTTGCTCGATATTGGATTTGGTAAATTCCGCTAGCATGGCTGCCTGAAGACGCACATCTTTTCGATAGCGGGCCGCATCGGAGGCGGTGAGTTTTTCTGCGTTTGCAATGCCGTATTTGGAGCCATGCTTGCGCAGCATTTCCAGCCAGGTGCCGTCGATGAATTGGCCCAGCCCGTGGGCGCTGGACATCGCCATGATGCCGTCGAATTGCCGGACTTTATTGAGCTCGGGGCTAGATTTGGAAATTGGGCGGGCATTGGTGTTAAAACCCATGCTCTCCATATTGGCGATACGGGCGAGAACGGCGGGATCCACGCCGGCCTTGTTGGCGGCAGCCAATATCTCAGGCTTGACTTGTTGCCATCGCTGCCAATTCAGATCCGGTCCCGTTGTGGCGCGGGGTTTCCTTTTGTTCATGTGCGTCTCGAATCAAGAGAGGTTCAGGTGCGAGATCCGGCGACTCGGCGGATGGAGAGCCGTGGAGAGGCCGGCAGCCCCGTTCAGGACCGCCGGTGTGATCAACTGAAGACGCTGGGTTTATTCAGAAACCTTCCGCAGCGACATCAGCTTGATGTCGCGGCGCGCTTCGTTTTCCACGCCGTATTTCTCGCCGACTTCCAGCGTGAAGCAGTCCAGGTAGCTCACGCGCTTGCCGCCCGGCGCCAGCGGGAATTCGGTCAGCTTGGCGCCTTCGATCGCTTCCCAGTCGATCTCGCCGCTCAGCGGGATGGAGACGGTCACGGCCAGTTCGTATTCCGACACGCCGCGGGCGAAGCCTTTGGCGCGGCCGCTGGAGTTCATGGTTTTCACCAGCTTGCGGCCGGTTTTGCTGCTGACGTTGAGGTCGATGACGTCGATTTCCTGGCCGTCCACTTCCAGGACGATGGAGCCTGCGTATTCTTTGAGAGCCATGAGTCTTTCCTTGTGGGTTCTTGATAAGGGGCCGACCGGCGGCGCCGTCCGGCAAAGCGGAGGGGGTTACAGCAAGAGATCGATGCGGCCGGCGAACACATGCAGGCCGTTGACCACGTCCACCGGGATTTTGGCGTCCAGACGGTTGGCGTCCTGCAGGTCGCGTTCGACGATCAGGCCGGCCTTGTTGGCCTCCACCTGTTCGATGATTTCCAGTTCTTCCAGCTTGTACAGCACGTCCAGCAGCTCGGAGCGGACCTTGGACGGCGTGCGGTCGGACAGCTTTTCGCGCGGGAAGCGCAGCGCGATGCGCTCGCGGCAGGCGCGGCGCACGTAGTCCAGGGTGCGGATGGTGGTGATGTCCAGCAGCGACGCGTCGTCCACGCCCTGCGCGTCCTTGGTGTAGGTGCTGATGGCGCGCACGATCTGCACGCGGTTGCCGGCGGCCACTTCCAGCGGCGTGACGCCGTTGTACAGCGCGCTTTCCTGCTCGGTGCGGGTGGTGCGGTAGGCCAGGTCCACCACGTCCAGGCCTGGCAGCTCCAGCGTGTTCAGCGGACGGGCCGGATCTTCCTCGCTGGCGATCACCGCGGCGTAGGCGGCGGCGATGTCGCCCGGCAGCTTGGCGGAGCCGCGATACCAGGCGGCGGTGATGCGGCCGCTGTCCAGCTTGGCGGACAGGGCGCTGGCGTCGGCCAACGCGCCGGTGCTGGCGATCACGCCGATGGCGCCGCGCTGCTCCAGCGGGCCGGACACGAAGTCCAGATGGGCGCGCAGCGCGGTCAGCGCGGCATCGCCGGTGAACGGGCTGGCGATGATCTGATGGCCGCCGCTGGCCACGGCGGCCAGGGCCGGCGCGATGTCCGGATCGCCGGCGCCGCCCTTCATCGGGGCGATGACGACGCCGAGGCCGGCGATCTGTTCCTGCGCCTTCAGCGCGATGGCGTTGCCCAGGCTGCCCTTGTGGCGGGCCGTGACGGTCAGCACTTCCTTGGCCGCGGTCGCGGTGATCGGCAGGTCGCTCAGCTTGGCCAGCGCGGCCTGGGCGTTGGCGGCGATCTTGGGCGCGTCGTCGCCGGCGGCGACGGCGACGTCCACGCGGGAGGCGCCGATGTACAGGCTCAGCACGCCGGCGGCGGTGGCCGGGCCGCTGAAGGTGAAGCTGCCAGACGCGGGCACGCCGGCGGCATTGTCATCGACAGCGATCACGGTCAGCTGCAGGTAGGGGTTGGCGTTGATGGCGGCGCGCGCCATCAGGTGGGCGAAGGAACCGCGTCCGAAAGCCTGGGCGGCCTGCTCGTCGCTGAACACGTCCAGCGCGGCCAGCGCCGGCTGGGCGGCGCTATCGGCCAGGCGCTGGCCGATCACCAGCACGCGCTGCGGATTGCCCGGCAGCGTGCGCACCGCCAGTTTGGTGTTGAACTCGAAGTACTTGCCCGGCTTGCGGATCGAGGCCGGAATCTGGTCGAAACTGATGTTGGGGCTGGCCATGAGGAAAAACTCCTGATTTGGCGGTTGGGAAAGGAGCCGCGCCGAGCGGCGCGGCGAGGGGAAAGGCCGAGGCGACTTCAGGCTTTGGGGGCGTTGACGACGTCCTGGGCCTTGACGCCGGAGGAACCGGCGACGTTGTAATTGAGTTGCACGCTTTGCGCGGGTTTGGCTGGGTCTTCCAGGCGGCCGCCGAAGGCGCGGAACAGCGCGTCCGGATCGGCGTCGCCTTGCGGCGCGGGCCAGTGGCCGTTGTCCAGCGCCTCGTCCAGCCAGTAGGTGCTGAAGTCGCAGGCCACCAGGCTCCACGGCTGGCCATCGCGCGCCGCCTGGCCCAGCGGGCGGACTTTTTCCGGCAGCAGCGGATTGACGGCGAGGCCGAAGTCCTGCGAGGCCAGCAGGCGGCGCACCGCGTACACCAGCTGCCAGACGCCGGCGCCTTTGTAGGCGGCATCGGCTTGCAGGCGGTCGCCGACGATGACGGTGAACAGCGCGTTCGCCTTGTAGCGCAGGCGTTGGCTCGATTGCGGCTGGCTGGAGACGATGCCACCGGCCACGGTCCACAGCGCCGGCAGCCGGGCCAGCGCCTGCGGGTTGATCGTGGGGCTGGCCTGGCCCGGCGTGAGGCGGCTGCTGTAGTCGCCGTGGGCCAGCTGCAGGCCGCACAGGGCGGTTTCATCGAGGTCGGCGGCCACTTCGCGCACCATCTGGCCCATGCCCTGGCGCAGGCGGTCGGCGATGGCGGTTTGCAGCGTGATCAGCATGGACATGATCATTCCTTGGAGAATGCGGGGATGGGGGAAGTGTGCGGCGAGGAGCGCTTTGCGGCTAAGTTGAGGGGTGTCAGTGCAGTACGCGTTTGAGCATCTCGCCGGCCAAGGCGACCAGCAGCGCGGAGATGGCGCCGGACAAGGCGCCGCTCTTGGCGGCCTGCACTTCCACGTCGCGCAGCCGGCCGTCCAGCTCTTCCAGCTTTTTGTCCTGCTTGGCCAGGTGGGCGACGATCATGTCCAGCTTGCCTTCTATCCGGCCCAAGGCCATCAGGTTGTCCTGTTCCACGTGAAACCTCTCAGTCTTCCGCCTGTTGCTGGCATTGCACGCAGCGGGTGCAGCTGGGTATGGCCGCGCGGCGCGCGGCCGGTATCGCTTCGCCGCAGTCCTCGCAATGGCTGTAGCCGCTGGATTGCAGTTGCTGGAAATGGCGGGCCAGCGCCTGTTCGCGGAATTCGGTTTCCAGTTCGCTGGCGCGATCAAAGAAATCGCTCATGGTTGGGGTTCCTGTTGCGTGAAGAGTTGTTTCAGGGTGAGGAGGCGCTGCTCCAACTCGCCGCACCAGGCGCCGTAGTCGGCGGCGTGAGCGAGGAGGTCGGGTGGCGGTAGCCCGCCGTCGGCGCCGGAGGCTTGGGCGGCAGATCCAGCAGATAGGGGCTGGGCGCCGGGCAGGTCGGCGGGATAGCCGAGGAGCTGGCGGTAGAGGCGCAGGCTGTCAGGGCCAAGGCCAGTAAAGCGGGGACCATCGTGGCGGGCGACATCGTCTATCCTTTGCGTTTGTTGACGCCGCAGGGCTTGCAGCGCGTTTTGCTTGTCCAGCAGCTGGCCTTCCAGCTGGTCCATGCGTTGCCGCCATTGCTGTTGCCGCGCCAGCGCGGCAGCCTGCTGTTGTTGCAGCTGCTGGCTGTGATCGGCTTGCAGTTCGGCAAGCTTGGCCGCCATTTCGGCCTGCCAGACATGGCGGCTGTGGGCGCTGCCCGCGGCATAACCGGCCGCGGCCGACAGGATGGGCAGCATCAGGCAGCCGCCGATGCGCAGGGTGGACAGGCTGATCATGGCTGGCTCCGGTCGCGGTAGGCGGCGATCATGCGCAGCGAGGCGGAATAGCCGCCCACCACGCCCAGGTAGATCAGCCAGATGTCAGGCGTCAACGCGCCGCGCCAGCCGTCGCGGATGAACATCGCGGTGGCGGCGGCGCAGGCCACGTTGGCCCACAGCCGGCTATGGCTGATGCGGCGGCTGCGCGGACTGCACAGCAGGTCGGCGGGATGCATGCTCAGGGCTCCAGTGACAGTTGAAAATGCGGGAATTCGCGGTAGGGCGCGTCCAGTTGGCCATGCCAATACAGGCCCAGGCCGAGGGCGATGCGCCCCATCGTTTGCCAGTGGGGATGGTCGGCATCGCAGACCGGTTTGCCGCCAACCAGCGGCACGACGTCAAAGGCGCGCGCGGCCGGGCTGCCGTACAGCATGGCGTTGTGGGCGGATTCGCCGGGGCGGGCATAGGTGACGATCAAGCCGGGTTTGTCGCGACCTTGCTGGTACAGCGCATCCTGCTCGGCCGCCGAGCGCCAGGTGCAGACGATCAACGGATCAACGCCGTGGTCGCGGCAGCGTCGCAGGAAGGTTTCGGCCAGCGGTTGCAGTTGCGGGTGCAGATCGGAAATGGCGCGGCTGGCCATGCGGGTTCTCCTAGGTTCGGGAAACGATCAATGCACTTCTCCCGGTGCCGGCGGCGTTTTCAACACGCGCCAGATCATGCGGTCGCTCAGGTGGTAGCGCATGGCGAGCACGCCGACCGCCTCATTGGCGCCCAGGCCGTCAGCCAGCAATTCGTCGAAGTCGCGGATCAGTTGTTGATTGCGCGCCTGGCGCAGCGCCTGGCTGCAGCGCGGGATGTACAAAATGTCGCCGCCGAAGTGATGGGTCAGCCGTTCCGCGGCCTCCTGGCCGATCACATCGACCAGCGCGGCGAAGCGCAGCTGGCCGGCGCGGCTCTGATTCTTGGAGAACGGCAGGGTCGTGCCGCCTAGCGCCTGCACCAGCTGCAGTGTGCGAGGCATGCCGATCAGCTTGGCGACCAGTTGCATGGTGGAAGGCAGGGCGGGATATTGCGCAAGAGTATTCATCACGGAAGCTCCAGGAGGTCGCGAATGGCCTTGGGAGACAGTAAGTTCTAAATAAGTTACAATTTTCTGATCGCGGCAAAGACAGCCAGCCGGGTATGATTGGGCGATTTTTTAGAACTAACTTGCCTTGGTCATCAGTTTAAGTATACGTTTCAACTGTAAAAATATAATTATTGGAACTGGTTTGTCATTTCGTGGCTATTCTAGACGGGTATTTTGAACTAAACAAGCAGCGAGATGTCACTACGCATGTCAGTTCTATTGGACGAGATGACAAAAGAATAGTACTCTGGGGGGTCGATCCAGCGGTACATGCAACTGATGGAGTTCCAAATGGAAAATTCTCTGCAGGCTACGGATTTCAAGCAGCGGCTGGAACTGCTGATCGGCGCCGAAAAGCCATACGCCTGGGCGGCGCGCATCGGCATCAATAAAGGCTCCTTCACCAATATGTGGTACAAGGGCGGCGTGCCCAGGATGGCGACGGCGCAGAAGATCGCCGCCAGCAGCGGCTGCCGTCTGCCTTGGCTATTGCACGGCGAAGGGGCGATGCGCGACGAGACGGCGGCGTCTGCCGAGCCGGCGGGCGAGAGCGAGCGCGGCAGGACGGCGCGTCCGCTGGACGCGGATGACGATTTCGTGCCGCCGGGCGTGCATGAGGAGTTCTGTTTTATACCGCGTTATAACTTGAAGGCGTCGGCCGGTTTTGGAACCAGCGCCTCGGGCGAACAGGCGATGTTCTATATGGCCTTCCGCCGCTACTGGGTAAAGAACTATCTGAACGCCTCGCCGCGCGATCTGGCGGTGATCAGCGTCAAGGGCGACAGCATGAGCGGCGTGCTGGAGGACCGGGACACCATCCTGGTCAACACCGCCGAGCGCAATCCCGGCGAAGGGCTGTTCGTGATTCGCATCGGCGACGACATCTTCGTCAAGCAGCTGCAGCGGCTGCCGGGCGGCGCGGTGCAGGTGAAGAGCGCCAACCCGCTGTATGAGACCTTTACCGTCGATCTGGCCGGCGCCGGCGCCGAATTCGAGGTCATCGGCCGGGTGGTGTGGTTTGGCCGGCAGATCGCCTGAGGACCACCGGGGCGTTGGGTGTAAACTGTCGCCAACTTCGCAAGATCAGGATGCACCATGCAAAACCACATTCAGGCCAGCCTGGCCGAGGCGCAGAACGCGCTCGATAATCTGCTGGCCAACCCGCAGGCGCTGTCCGCCATCGAGTCCGCCGGACAGACCATCATCGACGCGCTGGCTGGCGGCGGGCGGATTTTCTCCTGCGGCAACGGCGGCTCGATGTGCGACGCCATGCACTTCGCCGAGGAGCTGACCGGCCGCTACCGCGACAACCGCCGCGGCATGGCGGCGATTGCCATCAGCGATCCCAGCCACATCAGCTGCGTCGGCAACGACTACGGCTATGACGAAATCTTCGCCCGTTATCTGGAAAGCCACGGCCGGGCCGGGGACGTGCTGCTGGGCTTGAGCACCAGCGGCAACAGCCGCAATGTCATCCGCGCCGCCGAAGTGGCGCGCGAGCTGGGCATGAAGGTGATCATCCTGACCGGCCGCGCCGGCAGCAGGCTGGAGCCGCTGGCCGACGTCTTCGTCAACACCCCGGGGGGCCATTACGCCGACCGGGTGCAGGAGCTGCATATCAAGGTGCTGCACATCCTGATCGAACTGACCGAACGCCATTTCTGCCCGGAGAACTATCCGGCGCCATGATGGCGCGACGGCAGCCGGCGCGCCGGCCGACGCGGTTCAGTCGGCGTTGAGGAATTCGCCGATGCGGCGATAGGCGAGGGCGCAGGCTTCCGGCACCAGCGCTTCCATGTTCAGGAAGGCGTGCATCTGGTCGTCCAGATGCAGTTGCGCCACCGCCGCGCCGGCGGCCTGCAACTGGCGCGCGTACTGTTGGCCTTCGTCGCGCAGGATGTCGAAGCCGGCAGTGATGACCAGCGTGGTGGGCAATTTCGCGCTGCACGGCCAATACAGCGGCGACGCCTGCCGCCTGTCTTCGCCGTGCTGGAAATACTGGTCGAAATACCAGGCGGTGCGGCTGGCGGTGAGGAAGTAGCCCTCGCCGTTTTCCTTCACCGATGGCTGCGTCAGCGTGTAATCGACGCAGGGATAGATCAACACCTGGCGCGCGATCTCCAGCGAGGCATCTTGCTGCGCCTTGCCGCTGAGGCTGGCGCACAGCGCGCCGCCGGCGGAGTCTCCGGCCAGCGCCAGGCGCCGTTGGAAACGCAATTGGCGCTGCTCCAGCACGTCCCAAACCCCCTTGGCCACCGACCAGGCGTCGTTCAAACCTGCGGGATAAGGGTTTTCCGGCGCCAGCCGGTATTCGGCCGCCACCACGATGTGGCGGCTGGCTGCCGCCAGCCGCCGGCTGATGCCGTCGTAAACGCTGACGCTGCCGGCCATGTGGCCGCCGCCATGCAGGAAGACCAGCACCGGCAAAGGCTGCTCCGGGGCTGGGTGGTAGATCCGCACCGGCACGCTGTAATCGCGGCCGGGCACCAGGTCATCGTTGACCCAGGCGATATCGGGGCCGGGTCCGACCATCTGCGCGGTCAGTTGCGCCAGCGCCTCGCGCGCGCCGATGGCCGTGGCCTTGTAGCCGCTGGCGATTTTCTGCGCGGCTATTCGATTGAACTGTTCCAACCACGGTTGCAGCGTGGGGTGGAGTGTGTGCATGGTGGGCCTCTGCCAGAGATTGCGGCATGAATGGTGATTTCAATTTATACCATGCGCATTCTTGAGGCAAATCATATGACCCATATGCCGGCCGTCTTCAACCGAACAGCATTTCCAGCAGGCCAGGACGTTTGCGGCTGTTGAGCTTCTGGTTTTCCGCCAATAACTTGTCTATCAGATGGTTGTTGGCGCGGGGCTGGCGCGCCTTCACCAGATCGCGCTTGCCCGACGGCGTCAGCGACTGCCCGCCGCTGTGCTTGCTCAGGCGATAGCCGCCGCCGCAGGCCGGGCAGTAGATGTCTTCGCCATCCGAGGCGTCCGACGGCACCGCGATGATGGGGCCGCAGGACAGACAGCACTGCATGGGTACGCCCGGTTCGCTGTGCCCCAGCACATGGTCGAGCTTGCCGGCGCGGCCCAAGGCGACGAAGCGGTCGGCCAACTCGGCGTCGAACTGGCCGCCGCGGTTTGCCTCGATGATGGCCAGCGCTTTCTCCGCCTGCATGCCTTGGCGGTAGGGCCGGCTGCTGGTCATCGCGTCAAAGGCATCGGTGATGCCGACGATGCGCGCCGCCAAAGGGATGGATTTGCCGCTGAGTTGGTTGGGGTAGCCCCGGCCATCCGGCGTTTCGTGATGGCTGAGCACCGCGTCTATCACCAGGTCGGCCAGGGGATGGTCCAGCAACAAATCCGCGCCGACTTGCGGGTGGGTCTTGATCACCGCGTATTCTTCGTCGCTCAGCTTGTCCGGCTTGTTCAGCACCGCGTCGGGCACCCCTATCTTGCCCAGATCATGCAGAAAGCCGCCCAGCGCGATGCGTTCCACTTCTTCCTGCGGCAGCTGCAGATCCGTCGCCAGCAGCAGGCTATAGCGCGATACGCGCCATAGATGGCCGCCGGTATAGGCGTCGCGCGCCTCAACAAGCATGGCCATGGTGTACAGAGTTTTCAGCAGTTCGCGATTGGCTTGCATGGCAGCTCTCCTGGGCAGTGGTTTTCTTACTATGGCATATGCAAATCGAATCGACAGCGGACTGATGCTGCGCTGGCGAGATCACGACAGTCAGTCGAGTGTTTGATCTATTTCTTACGGCAAACCCTGGCCGGATATACAAATTTCATATTTCCTTTCTACTGTGCTGTTGCTGTGGTTGTGTCTATCCCTTCGATGCCGTACCCACCACTCATCACGAGGAGAACGCATGAAAGCATGGTTGCTGTTGGGCGTCGCGCTGGCCGCGCCTGCCTTTGCCGGGAATGCCGATGTGGCGCCGGACGCCCGCTACGCCCACATCCTGTCGCCGTCCGGCCCGCTGAGCCGGGAGCAGCTGCTGAAGCAAGGGCTGCCCAAGGCCAAGACGGCCACGGCGCGACTGGGCGCCCTGTCCGTGCCGGGACCCGCGACCTATACCTATGTGCGCTGTTATTACCGCACCTCCGGCGCCAATACCCAACCAACTACCGACTACGTGTGGGCGCTCGACCCGTCCAGCGGCGACTACTACCGGCTGAACGGCCATTGGTGGGGAAGCGGGCTGTTCGATTGGAAGAACATGTTTTACAGCGACGTGACGCAGGACGCGCTGCGCTCGGCCTGCCAGAGCACCTTGGCCAAGAAAGGCATCCAACAGCCGCCGGCGATGGTGTTCGCCGCCGACAACGCCATGTCGTTCAACTACACGGTGTGGACCAATGACCAGGCAGGCCAAGGCAGTGCGATCAACAAGATCGTCGCCTTCGGCGACAGCTTGTCTGACAACCAGAACGTCTACAACGCCTCGCAATGGACGCTGCCGAATCGCAACAGCTGGTATGTCGGCCATTTCAGCAATGGACCGGTGTGGGCGGAGTACCTGGCGTCGCGTTTGAAGCTGCCGCTGTACAACTGGGCGATAGGCGGGGCCGGCGTCAGCACCCAGAAGCTGGTGATCCCGGGCGTGGTGCAGCAGGTGCAGTCATGGCAGCAATACATGCAGCAGGCGCCCAACTACAACCCGGCCACGACCTTGTTCACCATGTGGATAGGCGGCAACGACCTGGTCAACTACGGCAGCACGCCGGACAAGGTGATCGCCGGCCAGCAGCAGGCGCTGACCAATCTGATCCAGGCTGGCGGCCGCAACATTCTGCTGTTGAAGTTGCCCGATGTGTCGCGCGCCCCGGTATACCAGCTGAAGGGCGGCGCCGCCACGGTGGCGGCCCAGGTGCTGGATTACAACCAGAAACTGGCCGCATTGGCCGCCTCGCTGAACCAGCAGTACGGCGTCAACATCCAGGTGTTCGACAGCTATGGGCTGTTCAACGATTTGCTGACCAATCCGGGCAAGTACCAAGTCAGCAACACCACTCAGTCCTGCCTGAACATCAACACCGATTCGGCGCTGAACTATATGCAGGGACAGTCGCCGCGCGCCAATTGCGGCAATGCGGATGCCTTCGTGTTCTGGGACACGCTGCATCCGACCACGCATACCCATCTGTTGCTGGGTAACGCGGTGGCGGACTTCCTCAGCTCGTCCGGCGCCATGCCGCTGTTGAAGACGCTGCATTGACCCGCTTAGGCGGACGGCGCTTGGTGCGTTGTCCGCCAGGGCTTACAATTCGGTTTTGAACCGGCCGGGGCAACGCCCCGGTCCGGCCGAACCGTAATCGAAAGCCCCCATGTCCAGCCTGACCGAACTCCTCAGCCGCGCCGCCGCGGCTCGCGCCGAACTCGTAGCGCGCCTCGCCGCCGAAGACACCAACTGCTACCGCCTGTTCCACGGCAGCGTCGAGGGCGTGCCCGGCCTCACCATAGACCGCTACGGCGAGCAGATCCTGGCGCAGAGCTTCCACCGCTCGCTGGAGGAGGCGGAGCTGGACGAAATCCGCGCCTACTACCGCCAGACCCTGCCCGAGCTGACGCTGGTGTACAACGACCGCAGCGAGGCCAATTCCCGTGTCCGCAACGCCTTGCCGCTGGCCGAGCAGGCGGTGGCGGAACAGGACATCACCATCCGCGAAAACGGCGTGGCCTTCCATTACCAGGCGCGCCACAAAGGGCAGGACCCCTGGCTGTTCCTCGATCTGCGCGCCGCGCGCCGCCGCGTGATGCAGCTGGCCGACGGCAAGAGCGTGCTGAACCTGTTTGCGTATACCTGCGGCGTGGGCGTGGCGGCGGCCAAGGCCGGCGCCAGCTTCGTGCTGAATGTCGATTTTGCCGAATCCAGCCTCAGCGTGGGCCGCGCCAACGCCAAGCTGAACCTGCTGGCCACCCGCCCGCGCTGCCTGCACAGCGACGTCTTCGCCGCCGTGCGCCAGCTGTCCGGCATCGGCCAGCCGGACCGCGTGCGCGGCAAGCGCATGCCGGCTTTCCCCAAGCTGGAGCCGCGCCAGTTTGATCTGGTGTTTCTCGACCCGCCGCGCTACTCCAAGAGCCAGTTTGGCGTGGTGGACCTGGTGAACGACTACCAGGCGCTGTTCAAGCCGGCTTTGCTGGCCACTGCGCCCGGCGGCATGCTGATCTGTTGCAATAATGTTGCAGAAGTCGACGGCGATGCCTGGCTGGAGTCGCTGAAGCGCAGCGCCGCCAAGGCCGGCCGCGAAGTGCGCGCCGCGGAGTGGATCGCGCCCGATGCCGACTTCCCCAGCGCTGACGGCAAACACCCGCTGAAGATCGTATTGCTGAGTGTTTGAGCGCCGTTCTCATCCTTCAAAACCGCTGCTTCGGCAGCGGTTTTTTCTTGTCTGGAGCGGGCGCCGCCGCAGCAACTCCTGGAAAAACTTTAAAATTGCAGGTTTATTTTAAATGTAAACGCCTGTTATCCTATTGTTGCGTGTGGTTTACGTAAGGCGCGGAATCCTTGCCGCGACCGATTGGCAAACCGGACCACCCGCTGACAACAAGATCAAGGTATCGGGTGAATACATGAAACGACTTTTCGCATCAACCTTGCTGGCCGGCCTGCTGGCCGCCGGCCAGGCGCAGGCGCAGGCGCCGCAACCCCCCAACGACGAACTGGACGGCGTGCTTTCCGCCGGCAAGCCGCTGTCCGAGGCCGAAGCGGCTGCCGCCGCCAGCCAGGCCAAACCGCAACAGGGCAGCACGACCTACACCTATCTGCGTTGCTATTACCGGGTCAGCCCGGCCTCCAACCAGCCGCAAACCCGTTATGTCTGGGCGACCGACCCCTCCAGCGGCGATTACTACCGCGTCAACGGCTACTGGTGGTCCGGCAGCATCGTGGCGCTGAAAAACATGTTCTACAGCGAGGTCAGCCAGGACGCGCTGCGCGCGGCGTGCCAGAACACGCTGGCCAAGCAGGGCATCAATCGCCCGTTGGCGCTGGTGGCCGCCGCCAACAACGCCATGTCGTACAACCACACCATCTGGACGCTGGACAGCGCGGCGCAGGGCGCGTCCATCAACAAGCTGATCGTGTTCGGCGACAGCCTGTCCGATACCCAGAACATGTACGGCGCGTCGCAGTGGAAGCTGCCCACCGCCCAGAGCTGGTATATCGGCCGCTTCAGCAATGGCCGCGTGTGGGTCGAGCATCTGGCCGAGCAGCTGGGGCTGCCGATCTACAACTGGGCGATAGGCGGCGCCGCGGCGGACAAGCACCTGGTGGTGCCGGGACTGCTGCAGGAAGTGGATTCCTGGACGCAATACATGCAGAAGGCGCCGGGTTATCGTGCGGAGAACACGCTGTTCACCATGCTGATAGGCGGCAACGACCTGCTGAACTACGGCCGCAGCGTGGACCAGGTGATCGCCGACCAGGGCAAGGCGCTGGAAAAGATCATCGCCGCCGGCGGCCGCAATATCGTGGTGCTGAACCTGCCCGACTTGTCGCGCACGCCGTCCGGCAGCAACGGCGGCAAGGCCGCGCAACTGGCGCAGCAGGTGAAGGACTACAACGCCAAATTGACGGCGCTGGTGGCCACGCTGCAGCAGAAACATGGCGCCAGCCTCAAGCTCAGGCTGTTCGACGCTTACGGCATGTTCAACGATCTGTTGGCTAATCCGGGCAAGTACCAGGTCAGCAACACCACCCAGTCCTGCCTGAACGTGGCCGCCAATGCCAGCCTGCCGTATATTTCGGCGCAGACGCCGCGGCCGGAGTGCGCCAATGCCGACGCCTATGTGTTCTGGGACAATCTGCACCCGACCACGCACACCCATCTGCTGCTGGGCGGCTTCGTCGCCGATTTCGTGCGGCAGCAAGGCTACCCGCTCTCTTTGCAGGCCAAGATGAAGGCGCGCCGCCGCTGATTCCCGAGTTTTGCCATGAACGCGAACCGCATGCCGATCCGGCATGCGGTTTTTTGTTGTCCGCGCGCCATGGGCAATGCTTAACTATGCGTCCGACATTCTGCCAAGTCCGCCATGTTCACTTTTCCTTTGGATAGCCGCGAGTTGTTCGCCGAGCGCCGCCGCCAGTTTGCCGGCTGGGGCATTCCCCAAGCCTGCATGGCGAGCGCGGAAAGCCGGATCGTCGATGTCTGGCGGGCAGGGGACGGCGGATGGTGCCGGGAATGGGCGCGCGAGGCGGAACTGGCGACCGCGCGGCGGCGCTGGCTGCTGGCGGCGCATCTGTATGGCGCGGCCTGTTTCCCGGTGGCCAATACGCCTTTGCGGCGCGAAGCGCAGCGTCTGCAATTGGCCTATTTTCTGCGCGCCTCCGCCGGATTCGCTTGTCGGTTTGATCGTTTGGAGCTGCCGGATCTGGGCGCGGCGCATCTGTATCAACCGCATGGCGAAGGCGCATGGCCGCTGGTGTGTCTGAGCGGCGGCGTCGATACCGGCAAGATCGCCTTGCATAGACTGGCCCTGGCATTGGCGCGGATCGGCCGGTTCCGGGTCTTGGCCGTGGATATGCCGGGAACCGGCGAGAATCCTCAGCCGCTGGGGGCCGACTCGGAAGGCTATTATCGCGAGTGGCTGGACCGCTTCGCCCAAGGTGGCCCGCGCGCGCTGCTGGGCATCAGCTTCGGCGGGCATTGGGCCGCCAAGTTGGCGCTACGGGGAGAGGTGGACGCGGCGGTCGATTTGGGCGGGCCGTTGATAGGAGCGGCGGAGCTGGACGCGGACTACGCCGCCGCCTTGCCCAACGGTATGAGCGGCATTGTCGCCCATGCGCTGGGTTTGGCCGCCATGCCGTCCGCTGAGGAGGCGCTGGCCTGCTTGCAGTCGTTTTCCCTGCGCCGGCAAGGACTGCTGGACAGCCGGGCTGGCGCGCCCTTGCTGGCGGTGAATGGCGCGGCCGATCCCTATGTGCCGGCAGCCGAAACGGATGTGTTCCGCGCTTGGCCGCAAGCGGAGGTGTGGCGTTTTGCCGGCCTGGGCCATTGCGCGGCGGAAGCGCTGCCGCGCATCGCGCCGGCGCTGATTGCCTGGCTAAGAATGCGTCTGCATGGCGATACGCCGCTCAATCGGCTGGCTTGGCGCGCCAGCCGGGCGCTATTGCCGCGTTTGGCGTAGATGGCGGGCAGCCGCTAAGCTTGAATGCATGAAGACCGCCTTGCGGGGCCCGCGCTGCCCCGTCTGCATGGAGAACCCTCATGGTAGAAACCGCCGCTCCGCTGACACCGAAACCCTGCCCCAAATGCGGCGCGCCCGGCATGCTGGTGAAGGCCGGCTCGCGCCGGCTATGGGTGCAGTGCAGCCGCTACCCGGAGCGCGGCAATTGCCCGGCCATCGGCGCGCAGGCCGACAACAAGAAGGAAGCCATTCTGAACTGGAATCGGCTCAGATAGCGCTTACTGATTGGCCCGCACCCAGCGGTGCCATTGCGAGAACAGTTCAGGCGTGATGGCGGCCACCACCGAGCGCTTCCAGATCACGTCGCTCCAGTAATCGTCGGTATTCAGGCTGGCCAGGCGGGCGCCGGCCTCCTCGGCGATGACGGCGCCGGCGGCGTAGTCCCACAGCCGCTGGCCGCCATGCAGATACAGGTCGTAGCGGCCGGCCGCCAGAAAGCACCAGTCCAGCGTGCTGGAGCCCATATTGCGCTGGCTGCCGCACGGCGCCACGCTGCCGATGCGCGCCGCCAGCTTGCCGGAACGCAGATACTTGACTTCGACGCTGGCGATGGCGTCGCCGATGCAGTTGTTGATGGTTTTCAGCGGCAGGCGGTGGCCGTTCAGCCAGGCGCCGAGGCCGCGGCGGGCGTAGAACATCTCGTCCGACACCGGGTTGTAGATCACGCCCAGCTCGCTCTTGCCGGCCACCATCAGGCCGACCGAGATGGCGAAATACGGCAGGCCGTTGACGAAGTTGGTGGTGCCGTCTATCGGGTCCACCACCCACAGGCCGTCGCGGTTGGCCTCCCACAGCGCATCCTGTTCCTCGCGCTCCATCTCCTCGCCCAGCACCGGATGCGGCAGAATGGCCGGCAGGCCGCGTTGCAGCGCTTGTTGGCAGGCCAGGTCGGCCTCGGTGAACAGGGTGCCGTCGTCCTTGCGGCTTTTGCCCACGTGCAAAAAGCGCGGCATGACCTCGCGCGCCGCCACTTCGCGCACCAGTCGCATCACCTGTTCTAGCACCTGCATCCTGTCTCTCCTGCAAAAATGCGTCGTCGCGGCGCAAAAGCGGTTTGCCGAATGAAGCAAACCTAGCAAAATACCGGTATCAACAGCGACTTTCAATATCCGATGCCAAGGTTTTATCTGGACGCCGACCTCATGGTCGGCCAGCAACTGTCCCTGCCCGATGCTGTGGTGCGTCATATCCAAGTATTGCGGCTGAATGCCGGCGACGCCATCACCTTGTTCAATGGACGCGGCGGCGAGTATCACGCCGTGCTCGGGGCGGTGATGAAGCGCGACGCGCAGTGCGTCATCGAACGCTTCGACGACGTTTCACGTGAAACCCCGCTGTGGCTGGGCCTGGCACAGGGCATTTCCGGCGGCGACAAGATGGAGTTCACGCTGCAGAAGGGCGTGGAAATGGGCGTGGCGGTGTTCCAGCCCATCGCCGCCGGCCGCTCCGTGGTGAAGCTCAGCGGCGAGCGCGCCGACAAGCGGGTGGCGCGCTGGCAGGAGATCGTGATTTCCGCCTGCGAGCAAAGCGGCCGCAACACGGTGCCGCAGGTGCTGCCTATCGTGACGCTGAACGAGTGGTTGGCGCAGCGCCAGGAAGCCGATATCCGGCTGATCCTGTCGCCGCGCGGCGACAAGAGCCTGGCGCAATTGGCCGAGTGGCCGGCGCGCAGCTGGCTGATGGTGGGGCCGGAAGGCGGCTTCTCCGGGCCGGAGGAGGACGCGGCCCTGGCCGCCGGCTGGACGCCGCTGAAGCTGGGTCCGCGCATCCTGCGCACGGAAACCGCGGCGCTGGCCGCCGTCGGCGCCATGCAGGCGGTGTGGGGAGATTATAAGTAGGGCGGAAGCCCGCTAGGCGGGCGTTCCGCCGAGTCTCTGTGCATGCAAGTCGTTTGGCGCTAGGGGCTGTTGACGTTTGGTGAGTGGATCGCGTTTGCGCCGATTTGGGCCGGAAGCAAGGCGCGCAGTCCGACGC
>NZ_JAUCGU010000034.1:0-40244 GCF_059916625.1 Chromobacterium sp. CCUG 76385 | reverse complement strand
TCGCGCCGACTCTTCGTTGTTCCGCGCTGGCAGAGAATAACTATGCGGCGCGCGAAACGCCTCGATTCGTCGCAAAAAGCATCCCGGCGCGACCGCTCACCAAACGTCAACAGCCCCTAGCAGCTTATGCAAGACTTTGATGACGCAGCGAGTCATGCATGCCGTTCGAGTGCGGAGATCCTGGGGCTGAGGGGAGCAGATCAACCTAGCTAAAGGAACTTTGCAAGCTGCACCTTATTTATGCAACAATGTTGTTTATAATAAGAGTTCAATATCGTTACATGAAAGCAGTGGCTTGAAAGGGCGTGGAGTCAATAATAAAAAGTTTAATTGCAATGTCATTAAAATGGTGCGAAATACCGATATCGTCAAATATTGAAGAGACGTTTAATGCTACAAATCCTACTGCTGTCTACATTCTTGTCCCTGCTTGTTGGTATGTGTTTGATCCATTTTTCCCACTTGCATGAGAGCTTTTCTGCTGACCATGATTTAGGTGGCGTGCAGAAGTTCCATGCTCGCCCGGTGCCCCGTATCGGCGGTGTGCCAATCGCTGTCGGGCTGGTGGCTGGCTGCGGGATGCTGACATGGTTGCTGAAGGATGCCTCGGTGTTGATGATGTTGGTTGTTACTCTGCCAGCTTTTGCTGCGGGAATACTTGAGGATGTTACGAAGAAGGTTGGGCCCCTGCCTCGCTTGTTGGCAACATTTGTGGCGGCTATCCTTGGTTATTTCACTCTCGGCGCAGGCTTGCAGCGTTTGGATGTTCCTTTGCTGGATGGCTTGCTATCGCAGTTCTGGGTGCTCTCTTTGCTTTTGACAGTCATTGCAGTTGGCGGTGTCGCGCATGCAGTCAATATTATTGACGGGTACAATGGTCTGTCTGGTGCGGTATCGATCTTCATCTTCCTTGCGATGGCATATGTGGCGTTCAAGGTGCAGGATGTGGCCTTGATGGGCGTTTGTTTCGCAATGGTTGGGGCGATTGCTGGATTCCTGTTCTGGAACTTCCCGCGTGGGCTTATTTTTGCGGGTGATGGTGGAGCCTACCTAGTAGGTTTCATGATTGCAGAAGTGTCGGTGTTGTTGGTTGCTCGATATCCCCAAATTTCAGCTTGGTTTCCACTTTTGTGCGTCATTTATCCAGTATTCGAGACATTATTTTCTATTTATCGTCGTAAGTTCCTACAAGGGCGCAGGATCGGTTATCCTGATGCCCTGCATTTGCATCAATTAGTTTACATGCGGTTAGTTCGATGGATGGTTGGTAGTAAGGATGCTGATCATAAGACGATGCGCAATAGTTTAACCTCCCCTTATCTTTGGGCCCTATCCTCTGTCTCTGTAGTGCCTGCGATGTTATTTTGGAATAATACCAAGGCGTTGATGTGCTTTGTCGTCGTCTTCATGTTGACATACGTATATCTGTACCGAATGATCATTCGCTTCCGCACCCCGCGTTGGATGTTGCTGCGGAAGTCAGTACGCCACTGATCATCTGTAGAGAGCCTGCCCCGCAGGCTCTTGAAAATCTTCCCTCTCGTCCCTATTATTAGCACTCGTAACAGTCGAGTGCTAAGCTATCGGCTGACAACCAATACACCCTGATGTTCAACTCTCAACAGCCAATGTTACAGGAGAGATCCATGGCAATTCGTCCTTTGCACGACCGTGTTGTTATCAAGCGCCTCGAGGCTGAAGAAAAGACCGCTTCCGGCATCGTTCTGCCGGGTGCCGCGGCAGAGAAGCCGGACATGGGCGAGGTTCTGGCCGTCGGTAACGGCAAGATCCTGGAGAATGGCGAGCGCCGCCCGCTGGAGCTGAAGAAGGGCGACAAGGTCATCTTCGGCAAATATTCCGGCCAGACCGTCAAGGTAGACGGCGAAGAAGTCCTCGTGATGCGCGAGGAAGACATCATGGGCATCGTTGAGTAAGTCTCCGACCCATCCCGCACTTCAAACACAGAATTCTGGAGATTAAGAATGGCTGCTAAAGACGTAAAGTTTGGCGATTCCGCTCGCACCAAGATGGTAAACGGCGTCAACATCCTGGCTGATGCCGTCAAGGTTACTCTGGGCCCGAAGGGCCGCAACGTGGTGCTGGACCGCTCCTTCGGCGCGCCGACCATCACCAAGGACGGCGTATCCGTGGCTAAGGAAATCGAACTGAAAGACAAGTTCGAGAACATGGGCGCGCAGATGGTGAAGGAAGTGGCTTCCAAGACTTCCGACGTGGCCGGTGACGGCACCACCACCGCCACCGTGCTGGCGCAAGCCATCGTGCAGGAAGGCATGAAGTACGTTGCCGCCGGCATGAACCCGATGGATCTGAAGCGCGGCATCGACAAGGCTGTTATCTCCCTGGTGGGCGAGATCGCCAAGATCGCCAAGCCGTGCGCCACCACCAAGGAAATCGCTCAGGTAGGCTCCATTTCCGCCAACTCCGATTCTGACATCGGTGAAATCATCGCCAGCGCCATGGAAAAAGTGGGCAAGGAAGGCGTGATCACCGTTGAAGACGGCAAGAGCCTGAACAACGAGCTGGACGTAGTGGAAGGCATGCAGTTCGACCGCGGCTACCTGTCCCCGTACTTCATCAACAATCAGGACAAGCAGATCGCTGCGCTGGACAATCCCTTCATCCTGCTGTTCGACAAGAAGATCTCCAACATCCGCGACCTGCTGCCGGTGCTGGAGCAAGTGGCGAAGTCCGGCCGTCCGCTGTTGATCATCGCAGAAGACGTGGAAGGCGAAGCGCTGGCGACTCTGGTGGTGAACACCATCCGCGGCATCCTGAAGGTCGTTGCCGTCAAGGCTCCGGGCTTTGGCGACCGTCGCAAGGCCATGCTGCAAGACATCGCCGTGCTGACTGGCGGCACCGTGATCGCCGAAGAAGTGGGTCTGACCCTGGAAAAAGCTTCCCTGGACATGCTGGGCCAAGCCAAGCGCGTGGAAGTGGGCAAGGAAAACACCACCATCATCGATGGCGCCGGCGAAGCTGCAACCATCCAAGCTCGCGTGGGCGAAATCCGCAAGCAGATCGAAGAAGCGACTTCCGACTACGACCGCGAGAAGTTGCAAGAGCGCGTGGCCAAGCTGGCCGGCGGCGTTGCCGTGATCAAGGTTGGCGCGGCCACCGAAGTGGAAATGAAAGAGAAGAAGGCTCGCGTGGAAGACGCGCTGCACGCTACTCGCGCTGCGGTTGAAGAAGGCGTGGTAGCCGGCGGTGGCGTGGCCCTGCTGCGCGCCCGCGCTTCGCTGGATAGCCTGAAGACCGACAACGCCGAACAAGAAGCGGGCGTGAAGATCGTGCTGCGCGCCATCGAGGCTCCGCTGCGTCAGATCGTCAAGAACGCCGGTGACGAGCCGTCCGTTGTGGTGAACAAGGTGCTGGAAGGCAAGGGCAACTTCGGTTATAACGCCGCTACCGGCGAATACGGCGACATGCTGGAAATGGGCGTGCTGGACCCGGCCAAGGTAACCCGCTCCGCTCTGCAGCACGCGGCTTCCGTAGCCGGCCTGATGCTGACCACTGACTGCATGATCGCTGAACTGCCGGAAGACAAGCCGGCTGCTGGCGGCATGCCGGACATGGGCGGCATGGGTGGCATGGGCGGCATGATGTAATCAGCTGCTGATGAGCCGGCAGTCCTAGCGCTGCTGGCATCATTAGGAAAACGGCCTGGATAGCGTTGCTGTCCAGGCCGTTTTGTTTTATCAAACGATTTTAGGCGCCAAGCGACGTAAACAGTGGAGCTTCCTGATCTTTGGGTGACAGTGACGGTGGCTGTTGCAGCGGCCAGTCTATCGCCAGCGTTGGGTCGTTCCAGGCGATGGTGCGTTCAAGGTCTTTGAACCAGTAGTCGGTGGTTTTGTATAGGAATTCCGTATCATCGCTCAGGGTCAGGAAACCATGGGCGAAGCCAGCCGGAATCCACATCTGGCGCTTGTTGTCAGCAGAAAGCTCGGCAGCTACCCAGTGGCCGAAGGTGGGGGATTGCGGCCGGATATCGACGGCCACGTCAAACACGGCGCCGACTACCACGCGCACCAGCTTTCCTTGGGCGTGCGGATCGAGCTGGTAATGCAAGCCGCGCAGCACGCCCTTGGCTGAGCGGCTGTGGTTGTCTTGCACGAACTCCACGGAATAGCCGACGGCCTCTTCAAATTTCTTTTGATTGAAGCTCTCAAAAAAAAAGCCGCGCTCATCGCCATAAATAGTAGGCTCGATGATTTTTACGTCAGAGATCGCAGTGTTTATGATGTTCATTCATTGCAGCCTTGTCGCTGGCGCTTTGTTACCGGCAGCAACATAGAGAAGTTAGTAGATGGTGTGTTCCAGCATGGCGGAAAGGTAGCGGCCGTAACCGGTTTTCTGCAGTGGTTGAGCCAACTTTTTGACTCGCTCGCCGTCAATCCAGCCGCTGCGGAAGGCGATTTCTTCCGGGCAAGCCACTTTGAGCCCTTGGCGGCTTTCAATGGTCGCGATGAACTGGCTGGCTTCAAGCATCGATTCATGGGTGCCGGTATCGAGCCAGGCATAGCCGCGGCCCATGGTTTGCACATCGAGTGAACCTTGCTGCAGATAGACGTTGTTAACGTCGGTGATTTCTAGCTCGCCGCGGGCGGAGGGGCGTATGGTCTTGGCGATGTCGACCACTTGTTCATCGTAGAAATACAGGCCGGTTACCGCATAGTGCGATTTGGGCTGTTTGGGTTTTTCTTCGATAGACAGGGCTTTGCCGCTGGCGTCGAACTCTACGACGCCATAACGCTCGGGATCGTTGACCCGGTAGGCGAAAACGCTGGCGCCGCTGGCCTTGGCGTTCGCTTCTTGCAGCAGATTGGCAAAATCGTTCCCGTAGAAAATATTGTCCCCCAGTACTAAGGCAGATGGTGAGCCGTCCAGGAAGTCTTCGCCGATCAAAAAGGCTTGCGCCAGGCCATCCGGACTCGGTTGCACTGCGTATTGCAGGTGGATGCCCCATTGGCTGCCGTCGCCGAGCAGCTGTTCGAAGCGGGGGGTATCTTGTGGCGTCGAGATGATCAGGATTTCGCGAATGCCAGCCAGCATCAGCGTGGACAAGGGATAATAGATCATCGGCTTGTCGTAGATCGGCAGCAGCTGTTTACTGACGGCGATGGTTGCCGGGTAGAGACGGGTGCCGGAGCCTCCGGCGAGTATGATGCCTTTGCGAGCCTTGCTCATCTTGGAGTCCTTTTAATTCTGTTGTGTCTGTCGATGTTGCCGCAGGGAGGCGAGCGCCGTGTCGACACCGTGTTGCCACGCAGGCAAGGTAATGCCGAAGTCGCGTTGCAGCTTGTTGCAATTTAGGCGCGAGTTAGCTGGGCGCTTGGCCGGCAGTGGGTAGGCTTCCGTCGGGATGCCATGAACGGTATTGGGTGTTAGGCTAAGCGGAAAACCTAGTTTGCCGGCTTGACCGATCAGATATTGGGCATAGCCATGCCAACTGGTTTCGCCGGCTGCCGCTAGGTGATAAGTGCCGAAGGGGCTGCGCTCACCATCGGCAAGGTAGCGTTGGATCATCTGCGCGGTAGTGTCGGCGATCAGGGCGGCCGAGGTCGGCGCGCCGATCTGGTCTGCCACCACTTTCAACTCGGTGCGTTCGCCAGCCAAGCGCAGCATGGTCTTGAGGAAGTTGGCGCCGTGCGCGCCGAATACCCAGCTGGTGCGCAGAATCAGGTGGCGCTCTGTCGCCTCCCGCACCGCCTGTTCGCCTTGCCATTTGCTGAGGCCATATACTGATTGCGGATCGGCGGGGTCGTCTTCGCGCCAAGGCGCTGTGCCGCTGCCGTTGAATACGTAGTCGGTGGAGTAATGCACCAGCAAGGCGCCATATTGCTCAGCCCATCGCGCGAGAATGCCCGGCGCAACGGCATTGATGGCATGGGAGAGTTCAGGTTCGGACTCGGCCTTGTCGACGGCGGTATAGGCAGCCGGGTTGACGATGATGTCGGGGCGCAGTGTATCCAGAAGCGTCGGGATGGCGTCGGCCTTCGCCAGGTCCATCCCTTCGCGGTCCAATGCGACCAGCTCGCCCAGCGGCGCCAGCGCGCGTTGCAACTCGTGGCCGACTTGGCCGTTCTTGCCAGTGATCAAGATACGCGTCATGCGGGTTGGCCATAGTGTTGGTCGACCCAGTCGCGATAATGGCCGCTGGCGACGTTGTCCACCCATTTTTGGTTGGCCAGATACCATTCAACAGTCTTGCGGATGCCGCTGTCGAAAGTCTCGGCCGGTTTCCAGCCCAGTTCGCGTTCCAGTTTGCGCGCATCGATGGCGTAGCGCCGGTCATGGCCGGGGCGGTCCTGTACAAAAGTGATCTGCGAGGCGTAACTCGCGCCATCGGCGCGCGGCTTGAGTTCATCGAGAATGGCGCAGATCGTTTTTACCACTTCCAAATTGGCTTTTTCATTCCAGCCGCCAACGTTATACGTTTCCCCCAGGCGTCCGGCTTCCAGCACGCGGCGGATGGCGCTGCAGTGGTCTTTGACATATAGCCAGTCGCGCACCTGCTGGCCGTCGCCGTAAATCGGCAACGGCTTGCCGGCCAGCGCGTTGAGAATGACCAGCGGGATCAGCTTTTCCGGGAAATGGTAGGGGCCGTAATTATTGCTGCAGTTGGTGGTCAGCACCGGCAGGCCATAAGTGTGGTGCCAGGCGCGCACCAAGTGGTCCGACGCCGCCTTGGACGCGGAGTAGGGACTGTTCGGCTCATATCGGTTGGTTTCGGCGAACGGCGGATCTTCCGGCGACAGCGTGCCGTACACTTCGTCGGTGGATACGTGCAGGAAGCGGAAGGTCTGCTTGCGCTCCGAATCCAGGCCGCTCCAGTAAGCGCGCACGCTTTCCAGCAGCTTGAAGGTGCCGACGATATTGGTTTGGATGAAATCTGCCGGGCCGTGGATTGAGCGGTCGACATGGCTTTCCGCCGCGAAGTTGATCACGGCGCGCGGCTGGTGTTGCGCCAGCAGTCTTTCGACAAGCTCATGGTCGCCGATGCTGCCGTGGACGAATGCATGGCGGGCATCGTGTTGAATGGATTGCAAGGTTTCCAGATTGCCGGCGTAGGTCAAGGCATCGAGATTCACGACTGTCTCGTCATGGGCTGCCAGCCAGTCGAGAACGAAATTGCCGCCGATAAAGCCGGCGCCGCCGGTAACGAGAATAGTCATGCAATACACCTAATCTTTAAAGGTTATTCATTTGAAGCTGCTTCGTATTGCTGCTCTGGCCGACGTGACATCATTGTCGGCGAACGCTAGCTGGGCAGAAGCGCATTCTGTCTAGACTTGAAATCGAGTAAACAAAAATCTTGCAGCTGCATGATATCGGAGACAGGAGGTGCTAAGGCACGCCTGAATTGCGAGTACCATCTGATCTTGATGATTTTACCGGTTTTCTAGATGCTTCGGCAAAGCTTGCACGTTGTGGGTGAGTGCTGACAAATCTATTACGATCACCAATGCTGAGGAATGAATTTAATGCGATTGAACGATGTGGTATCGACCCTGGATGCGCTGCTGGAACCCTGGCGCTACAAGGACTACGCCCCCAATGGCCTGCAAGTGGAAGGTCGGGCCGAGGTCGGCAAGATTGTAAGCGGGGTGACTGCCTCGCAGGCCTTGATAGACGCTGCCATCGAGCGCCAAGCCGATGCCATCCTGGTGCATCACGGCTATTTCTGGAAGGGCGAGGACGCCAGCATCAGCGGCATGAAACGGCAGCGTATCCGCAGCTTGCTGCAGCATGACATCAGCCTGCTTGCCTATCACCTGCCGCTGGATGGCCATGCGGAGTGGGGCAACAACGCCAGCCTGGGCCGCATGCTAGGATTCGAGCCGCAAGGGCAGGCCGGCGAACAAGGCTTGTTGTGGCATGGCCAGTGGTCGGAAGGCGGCGATGCGACTCGGCTAAACCAGCACGTATCGTCTATTCTGGGCAGAAGCGCCCTATTGCTGGGACGGACGGACAAGCCGGTGCGGCGGGTCGCCTGGTGCACCGGCGGCGCGCAGGGTTTTTTCGCCGACGCGATCGCGCTGGGCGTGGATGCTTTCATCACCGGCGAGGCATCGGAACAGAATTATCACATGGCGATGGAAAGCGATGTCGCATTCATCGCCGCAGGCCATCATGCAACAGAGCGCTATGGCATTCAATCGCTCGGTGAGCATTTAATGAAATCAACAGGCATAAAAGTGGAATTTATTGATATAAACAACCCTGTTTGAGATGCTTTGGCGCGTAAATGACAATTTATTTGCATGGATGCTTCAAGTCCCTACTAGTAATCGGGTAAAATCTGGCAGTTTAGGGCTCGATTTCCACGATTGAGGATGACTGTAATGAGTGAACAGCAAGTCGATACGGGGCGCCGTCGTTTTCTGACGGTCGCTTCCAGCGCTGTTGGAGGGGTTGCGGTGGTTGGCGCGGCCACGCCGTTCTTTATGAGCTTTTTCCCGTCGGAACGGGCGAAGGCAGCGGGGGCGCCGGTCGAAGTCGATATCGGCAAGATTGAACTGGGGCAGAAAATCAACGTTGAATGGCGCGGCAAGCCGGTATGGATTCTCAGCCGCACGCCGGAACAGTTGAAAAATCTGCCGAAGAACGACCCCAAGCTGGTGGACCCGGCGTCGGACGTCGAACAGCAGCCCGCTTATTGCAAGAACGAGCACCGCTCGATCAAACCGCAGTATCTGGTGGCGGTCGGCATCTGCACCCACTTGGGCTGTTCGCCGACTTTCCGGCCCGATCTGGCGCCCGCCGATCTGGGACCGGACTGGCTGGGCGGCTTCTACTGCCCTTGCCACGGCTCCAAGTTCGACCTGGCCGCCCGCGTGTTCAAGGGGGTGCCTGCGCCGAAGAATCTGGAGATTCCCCCGCACAAGTATCTGTCCGACACCCGTCTGCTGATCGGCGACGACAAATAAGCTGAGGGCGAAAAATGAGCAAAGCGCAAAAGCTGCTGAACTGGGTGGACGAACGTTTTCCGCTGACCGCCCTGTGGGAAAGCCAATGGGGCAAGTATGTCGCCCCCAAGAACTTCAACTTCTGGTACTTCTTCGGCTCGCTGGCCATGCTGGTGCTGGTGCTGCAGATCGTCACCGGCATCTTCCTGACCATGAACTACAAGCCGGACGGGACCCTGAACGCCGCCGG
The DNA here is from genome assembly GCF_059916625.1 of Chromobacterium sp. CCUG 76385. Taxonomy (NCBI): domain Bacteria; kingdom Pseudomonadati; phylum Pseudomonadota; class Betaproteobacteria; order Neisseriales; family Chromobacteriaceae; genus Chromobacterium; species Chromobacterium sp. CCUG 76385. The sequence continues at coordinate 31,064 of NZ_JAUCGU010000034.1, read as the reverse complement.
CGTGCCGGTGGCCTTCGCCTCGGTCGAATACATCATGCGCGACGTGGCGGGCGGCTGGATCATCCGCTACATGCACTCCACCGGCGCCTCGATGTTCTTCGTGGTGGTGTATCTGCACATGTTCCGCGGCCTGATCTACGGTTCGTACAAACAGCCGCGCGAGCTGGTGTGGGTATTCGGCACGCTGATCTTCCTGTGCCTGATGGCCGAGGCCTTCATGGGTTATCTGCTGCCGTGGGGGCAGATGTCGTTCTGGGGCGCCCAGGTGATCGTTAACCTGTTCGGCTCCATCCCGGTGATCGGCCCTGACTTGTCGGTGTGGATCCGCGGCGACTACGTGGTGTCCGACGCCACGCTGAACCGCTTCTTCGCCTTGCACGTGATTGCCGTGCCGCTGGTGCTGTTGGCGCTGGTGGTGGCTCACCTGATGGCGCTGCACGAAGTGGGCTCCAACAATCCGGACGGCGTGGAAATCAAGCAGCAGCCGAAGGACCCGGCAACCGGCCTCTACCTCGACGGCATCAACTCGCATCCGTACTACACCATCAAGGACATCCTCGGCGTGGTGGTGTTCATGATCGTGTTCTCGGCCATCGTGTTCTTCCTGCCGGAAATGGGCGGCTACTTCCTCGAGCATCCGAACTTCGATCAGGCGGATCCGCTGAAAACGCCGCCGCACATCGCGCCGGTCTGGTACTTCACGCCGTTCTACGCCATTCTGCGCGCCGTGCCGTCGTTTGCCGGCACCCAGGTGTGGGGCGTACTGGCCATGGGCGCCGCCGTGGTGCTGATCGCCTTCCTGCCGTGGCTGGATCGTTCGCCGATCAAGTCCATCCGTTACCGCGGTCCCAAGTTCAAGATCGCGCTGACGCTGTTCATCGCCGCCTTCATCGGCCTGGGCATCTTGGGCGCGTTGCCGCCAGATGGCTTGCGCACGGCGTTGTCGCAGATTTTCTCGGTGGTCTACTTCGCCTTCTTCCTGGGCATGCCGTTCTACACCAAGAACGATGTTGGCAGCGTGCCGGTGCCGGAGCGGGTGACGGACACCAATGCCAAGCGCCAGATCCAGTTCCTGGTCATGGTGGCTCTGACCGTGTTCCTGGCCGCGCTGTTCGCCATGAACGTGTAAGCAAGGGGATAAGGAAAATGAAAAACAAGATGCGCAAGCTGATCGCCGCCATGGCGCTGCTGCTGCCGTTCTCCGCGCCGGCGCTGGCCAACGAGGGCGGTCCCAAGCTCGAGAAGGCGCCGATCGACATCCAGGACACGGAAAGCCTGCAGCGCGGCGCGCAGATATTCGTCAATTACTGCCTGTCCTGCCATTCGGCCAGCATGATGCGCTACAACCGGCTGGAAGATATCGGCCTGTCTGAAGAGCAGATCAAGGCCAACCTGCTGCCGGAGGGCGCCAAGATCGGCGATCAGATGAATATCGCGATGGACAAGAAGGATGCCAAGGCTTGGTTCGGAGCCGTGCCGCCCGACTTGTCGCTGATTGCCCGCTCGCGGGGCGCGGATTATCTGTATGGCTATCTGCGCGGCTTCTATCGCGACCCGACGCGTCCCACCGGCTGGAACAATCTGGTATTCGACAAGGTCGGCATGCCGCATGTGTTCTGGGAGTGGCAGGGCGAGCAGGCGCTGAAGACCGAGAAGGATGCCGAGGGCCATGAGCAGCATTCCCTGCAGCTCGTTAAGGCAGGCAGCCTGACCAAGCTGGAAAACGGCAAGGCCAATACCGTCGAGTACGATCGCCGGATGGCCGACCTGACCAATTTCCTGGTCTACATGGGCGAACCGGCCGCGGTGAAGCGCCAGCAGATCGGCTACGTGGTGCTGATGTTCCTGGGCTTGTTGCTGTTCCCGCTGGTGTACCTGCTGAAGAAGGAATACTGGTGCGACGTGCACTGATTTCGCGCTGGGTGCGGTCTGGAAAAGGCGGAATGATTTCCGCCTTTTTTCTTTTTAAATCATGATGTTGTATTGAAGTGCTGGAAATGCGTGTCGTGAAGGTGCTAGAATGGCCTGCTACACCAATTCATTGTTAGTCAAGGATTTTCTCCGCCATGATGACCCTCTACTCCGGAATCACCTGCCCATTCAGTCAGCGCTGCCGTATCGTGCTCTTCGAGAAGGGGATGGATTTCGAAATTATCGATGTGGACATCCATAACAAGCCGGAAGACCTGGCCGTGATGAATCCGTACAACGAAGTGCCGGTGCTGGTGGAGCGCGACCTGATCCTGCACGAGTCCAACATCATCAACGAATACATCGACGAGCGCTTCCCGCATCCGCAGTTGATGCCGGCCGATCCGGTGATGCGTGCACGCGCCCGCCTGTTCCTGCATCGCTTTGAAAATGAGCTGTTTATCCACGTCAAGACGCTGGAAGCCGGCGCTACCGGCAAGGAAGCCACCAAGGCGCGCGAAGCGATCCGCGACGGCCTGACCACCATCGCCCCGATTTTCGCCAAGCAGAAGTTCATGCTCGGCGATGACTTCTCCATGATCGACGTGGCCATCGCGCCGCTGATGTGGCGTTTGGAGCACTACAATATCGATCTGGGCAAGAGCGCAGCGCCTATCCTGAAGTACGCCGAACGCATTTTCCAACGCCAGTCCTTCATCGATTCGCTGACGCCGTCCGAAAAGGCGATGCGCAAGTAAGGAAACGCGATGAGCTCCAGCACCAAGCCCTACATGATTCGCGCGCTGCACCAGTGGTGCTGCGACAACGGGCACACGCCCTATCTGGTGGTATGGGTCAATGACCACACCGATGTGCCGCGTGAATACGTGAAGAACAATGAGATCGTGCTCAATGTCGCCTACAGCGCCACCAAGAATCTGCAGATCGAAAACGACTGGATCTCGTTTTCGGCGCGGTTTGGCGGCATGTCTCGCGACATCTGGGTGCCGGTGGGGAATGTGATGTCCATCTTCGCCCGCGAAACGGGCGAAGGCATGGGCTTCGAGGTGGAGCCGATGCCGGAGGACGCGGCGCTGAAGCCGGCGCCGTCGGTCGATCAGCCGAAGAACGATGGTGACGACCCGGGGCCGAGCCGCCCGAGCGGCGGTCGTCCCAGCCTGCGCATCGTTAAATAATTCAGCATCGCAAACCGGCCTTCTGGCCGGTTTTTTTACCTATGCAGGGCGAAAAAAAACGGGGCCAGAGGCCCCGCCAAGTCCCTTACACAACAAACTTTGCTCTGCCGGCCTTATTCCACGCGCTCGCCGTGCAACACTACATCCAGTCCTTCGCGTTCCTCGTCTTCCGCCACGCGCAGGCCGATCGCCAGATTCACCAGCTTCAGCAGGATGAAGGTGACGATGCCGCAGTAGACGATGGTGACGCCCACCCCCAGCGCCTGGGTGGCCAGGCTGCCGTCGGCGCCGCCGATGTCCTTCACTGCAAAGATGCCGGTCAGCAGCGCGCCCAAAATGCCGCCGACGCCGTGCACGCCGAACGCGTCCAGGGAATCGTCGTAGCCCAGCATGTGCTTCAGACCGGTGGCGCCCCAGAAGCACACCACGCCGGCAGCCAGGCCGATGATCAGCGCACCCTTGACGTCGACGAAGCCCGCAGCCGGCGTGATGGCGACCAGGCCCGCGACGGCGCCGGAGGCGATGCCCAGCACCGACGGCTTCTTCTTGGTGGCCCATTCGGCGAACATCCAGGCCAGGGCGGCCATCGCGGTGGCGACCTGGGTGGTGACCATGGCCATGCCGGCACGGCCGTCGGCGGCGCCTGCGGAGCCGGCGTTGAAGCCGAACCAGCCCACCCACAGCATGGAGGCGCCCACCAGCGTCAGGATCAGGTTATGCGGCGCCATGGCTTCCTTGCCATAGCCGACGCGCTTGCCCAGCACCAGCGCCGTCACCAGGCCGGCCACGCCGGCGTTGATGTGCACCACGGTGCCGCCGGCGAAGTCCAGCACGCCCTTGTCGCCCATCCAGCCGCCCGGCGCCCATACCCAGTGCGCCACCGGTACGTAGACCAGCAGCGACCACAGCGCCATGAAGGCCAGCATGGCCGAGAATTTCATGCGTTCGGCGAAGGCGCCGGTGATCAGCGCCGGGGTGATGATGGCGAAAGTCATCTGGAAGGTCATGAACACCGATTCCGGAATGGTGCCGGCCAGCGGATGCACCGCCAGTTTGCCGGCATCCTTCATGTACACCATGCCGTCCAGCATGAAGCGAGACAGGTCGCCGATATACGGATTGCCGACGGTGAAGGCCAGGCTGTAGCCGACGACGGCCCACAGCACGGTCACCAGGGCGGTGATGGCGAAGCTTTGCATCAGCGTGGCCAGCACGTTTTTCTTGCGCACCATGCCGCCGTAAAACAGCGCCAGGCCGGGAATGGTCATGAACAGCACCAGGGCGGTGGAGGTCAGCATCCAGGCGGTATCGCCGGAGTTGATCACCTTCGCGGCCGCCACCGCGGGTCCGGCCGGCGCGTCGGCCAGGGCGGGCAGGGCAACGGTGGACAGGCCGGCAGCCATTGCAGCGAGTATCTTTTTCATTATGGTTTCCCCAGTTTCGCGGATGCGTCAGACGGCGTCGGCGCCGGTTTCGCCGGTGCGGATGCGGATCACCTGCTCCAGGTCGTAGACAAAGATCTTGCCGTCGCCGATCTTGCCGGTGCGGGCGGATTTCTCGATGGCTTCCACCACCTGGTCTAGCAGGGCGTCGTCGATGGCGATTTCCAGTTTCACCTTGGGCAGGAAATCGACGACGTATTCGGCGCCGCGGTACAGTTCGGTATGGCCTTTCTGGCGGCCGAAACCCTTGACCTCGGATACGGTCACGCCTTGCACGCCGATGGCGGACAGGGCTTCGCGGACTTCGTCAAGCTTGAACGGCTTGATTACTGCAGTGACGAGTTTCATGGCTGCTCCTTCTCGGGCGATTGATAGATCAGGTTCTGCTGACAACGCTAATGCAGGAATCGTGCCAGCCTTAGGCGTGGGCGCTTGCGGCCAGAATGCGTAGCGGCGGGGCCTTAAGCTCGCATTATGGCACTGTATTTGTGCGCTGCAGCGGACCTGCCTGCACCGTTATGGTGCAGCCCATAGCAAAAGGCGTCTGGCGGCTGTGCGCGCCTAGCCGCAAGGGACGTAGATGGGCCGAGCGGACAGGAAAGCGGGAGCGTCGCGGCGCTTTTTGCTACACTCCGCTTGATATCAAGCAACCGCAGGAGCCGCGAGCATGTTTAGCCAGAAACTGTTTGACGAAATCAGCGCCAAGATCAGCGAAACCATCGCCGCCAGCCCGGCCAAGGATTTGGAAAAAAACATCCGCGCCATGATGGCCTCCACTTTTTCCAAAATGGATCTGGTGACACGCGAGGAGTTCGATGTGCAGCAGGCCGTGTTGGCCCGCACCCGCGAGCAACTGGCGGCGCTGGAGTCCCGTCTCGGCCGCCTGGAGAGCCAGGTGTTTCCGGAGGAGTCCGCCGCCAAGGCCGAGGCGCAGTCGGAACTCGGCCACTCCTGAGACGGGCGGCATAGGCGCGGCTGTCATCCGCTGCGGCGATGGCCGGATTGGACGGCGGCTTGCCGGGAGGCTGCCGCATGCGCGCTTCAAACGCGGCGGATGGCCATATCCGCCGCCAAGGGGGAACCTGTACATGACGCTGGCCGTGTTGCATTGCAGGGCCTTGCAGGGCATGCAGGCGCCGGAGGTGGCGGTGGAAGTGCATCTGGCCAACGGTTTGCCTGCGTTCAACATCGTTGGTTTGCCGGAAGCGGAAGTGAAGGAAAGCCGGGAGCGCGTGCGCGCCGCCATCCAGACTTCCGGCTTCGAATTTCCGGCGCGCCGCATCACGGTCAATCTGGCGCCGGCCGACTTGCCCAAGGATTCCGGCCGCTTCGATCTGCCCATCGCCATCGGCATCCTGCAGGCGTCCGGGCAGGTCAAGTGCGACGACATCTCCCGCTACGAGTTTGCCGGCGAGCTGGCGCTGGGCGGCGAGTTGCGACCGGTGCGCGGCGCGCTGGCCATGGCCTGCCAATGTCACGCGGCAGGTCGCGCTTTCGTTTTGCCGGCGGACAGCGCGGCGGAAGCCGCCGTGGCCGAGGGCGCGCGGATTTACGGCGTCGCGTCGCTGTTGCAGGCCTGCGCTTTTCTGAATGGGCTGCAGCCTTTGGAGCCGGTTGTCGCTCCGGCCTTTGGCATGTTGCCGAACTATCCCGATCTGGCCGATGTCAAAGGCCAGTCCGTTGCGCGAGGCGCTTTGGAAATCGCCGCGGCCGGCGGGCACAGCCTGTTGCTGATGGGACCGCCCGGCACCGGCAAGTCCATGCTGGCGTCGCGCCTGCCGGGCCTGTTGCCGCCCTTGTCGGCGGAAGAGGCGCTGGAAAGCGCGGCGGTGCAGTCGCTGGCGTCGCAGGGTTTCCGCGCCGCCAGTTGGCGCGCCCGGCCATTTCGCGCGCCGCATCACACTGCTTCCGCTGTGGCGCTGGTTGGCGGGGGCAGCGACCCCAGGCCTGGCGAAATCAGCCTGGCGCATCACGGCGTGCTGTTTCTGGACGAGTTGCCGGAGTTCGACCGCAAGGTGCTGGAAGTGTTGCGCGAGCCATTGGAGAGCGGCGTCATCCATATTTCTCGGGCGGCGCGGCAGGCGAGTTTTCCGGCGCGCTTCCAGCTGGTGGCGGCGATGAATCCCTGTCCCTGCGGTTATCACGGCCATCCCTCCGGACGCTGCCGCTGCACGCCGGAGCAGGTTGCGCGATATCGCGCTAAAATTTCCGGGCCTTTGCTGGACCGCATCGATCTGCACGTGGAGGTGCCGACGCTGACCGCCGACGAGTTGTTGAGCGCGTCGGCCGGCGAGAGCAGCGAGTCGGTGCGGCAACGCGTGCTGCAGGCGCGCGAGCGGCAATGGCGCCGGCAGGGCGTGTTGAATGCGGCGCTGCAGGGCGAGCAATTGGAACAGCACTGCGGCGCGGATGCCGACGCGCTGGCGATTCTGGCCAAGGCCTTGCAGCAGCTCGGCTTGTCGGCGCGCGCTTATCATCGGATACTGCGAGTTTCGCGCAGCATCGCCGATTTGCAGGGCGCGGAGCGCATAAGCCGCAATCATGTTTTGCAAGCGATCCAGCTGCGGCGCCTGGCGCAGGCGGGCGCGTGAAGATATTTGATCAATCAACCGGATGGCATGATGGCAATCCGTTCGACAACAATAGCGGTAGTGGTGAATGGCTAATCGAGATCTGAAAAATTCCCCTCGTCCGTCGCGCGGGCGCGGCAATTCGTCTTCCTCTTCGCGCAGCGGCGGGGGCGGCATGATGGCGGGCATGATTATCGGCCTGATCATCGGCGTGGCGGTGGCTGTGGGGCTGGCGATGTATCTCAACCGCTCCCCGGCGCCGTTCCAGACCAAGAACCAGGCCAAGGCCGAAACTTCCCAGCCGCCGACCGAACTGCTGGCGCCGGGCACGCGCATCTCCGAGGCGGCGTCCGCCACGGCGTCCGCGCCGCCGCCGCATCCCGCGCAGTCCAGCGCGCAGGCCACGCTGGATTCGACCGAATCGGTCCCCTTGCCGCCGCCGGCCGCCGCCACGCATGAGAACAAGCCTAAGCCTGCCGCGCCGCCGGCCCAGGCCAAGCATGACGGCAATGACCAGCGCTTCGATTTCTACAAGATTCTGCCGGGCCAGGTGGATGCGGTGACCTCGGACGCCAAGACGGGGGAACCTTCGTCATCGGCGCCGGCCAAAAAGGTCTATCTGCAGCTCGGCGCTTTCCAGAATCAGGACGAGGCCGACAACTTGAAGGCCAAGCTGGCATTGCTGGGCGTGGAAGCCAAGATCCAGTCGGTCAGCGTGCCGGACAAGGGGATGGTGCATCGGGTGCGCGTCGGGCCGCTGAGCCGTCAGGACGAGGTGGACCGCCTGCGCGCGCAATTGAAGCAGAACGGCATCGCCGCCAGCGTGGTGAAAGCCGAGTAGTCGAACAATCCATACACGGGAAAACAAGATGAAGAAATGGTTGTTGTTGATGCTGCTGGCGGCCAGCGGCTTGGCCAATGCGGCGATCGAACTGGGGAAGGACTACACCATGCTGAGCACGCCTCAGCCGGTGGCGGATCCGAAGAAAGTCGAAGTGATCGAGTTCTTCTCCTATCACTGCATCCATTGCTACGACGATGATCCGGCGATGAACGCCTGGGCCAAGACGCAGCCGGCCGATGTGAGTTTCCGCAAGGAGCAGATCGTGTGGCAGAAGTCCATGGAAGGCTTTGCCCGCATGTTCGCCACCTTCAAGGCAACCGGCACGTTCGACAAGATGCACCGCCCGGCTTTCGATGCGCAGATCAAGCAGCGCATCAATCTGGCCGACCCAGCCGAGTTCACCAAGTGGATCAAGCAGCAAAAGGGCATCGATAGCGCCAAGCTGCTGCAGACCTACAACTCTTTCGGCATCAACGCCCAAGTGGCGCGCGCGGCCAAGATCACCCGCGACTACCAGATCCAGGGCACGCCGACGATCATCGTCAACGGCAAGTACGTGCTGGTGACCAGCACGCCGGAGCGCATGACCCAGGTGTTGAATGAGCTGATCGCCAAGGCGCGCGCCGAGAAGAAGTAATTCGGCCGACAAAGCCTCGCCGAAAGCGTGAGCCAAGGCGCACAGGGGCTTGCCAGCGGTAGTGCTCGACAGGGCGGCTTGTGCCGCCCTGTTGTTTTATTGAGCTCCGCCGCTGATTTTATACATTGAGATAAAAATGTCTTGACGCCAATCCGCAGTCGGATTATGATGCGTTCTCTCCTGACGCGGGGTGGAGCAGTCTGGTAGCTCGTCGGGCTCATAACCCGAAGGTCGTAGGTTCGAATCCTGCCCCCGCAACCAAATACGAAAAAGCCGAATCATTTTGATTCGGCTTTTTGCATTTCCCACGGCCCATGGTGCCAGCACGCGGCGCCAGTCCAGGCGCTGCTGCAGTGCGCTATATTCGGCAAAATAATTTTGTAACAGATTGCAACGCCGGGCATCGTCTGGTTCCGTCAAGGACGATGTCCTAAGCCATTGTCTGCGCTACAGATTTTGCCGGCGGCCGATATTGATAGTAATCAATCGAATTGCATATTTTGCCGGCTGCTGCCGTTGATCTGAGTCAATCCACTTGAAATATCAGGCAAAACTGTTTCTAATACGCCCGCTCGACGCGCGTCCTGCGACGATTTGCCGCAGCAGGGCCGGGTCGGACTCGATGTTTGTGTTTGCCGAATGCCTGTCTTCCCGCGCCGTATCCCGGCGTTCACCCGGACAGTGGGTTTTCAGCTGTCACCTCATCACGGGAAGCGCTTCTTGAGCGGCTTCCTCCGGCCCGCTTCCGCCGTGGAAACGGATGCGCGCCGGTGATTCGCGGAATCCGCGAGCCCTGAAAGTCTGTTGTTTCGCTTGGCGGCGTTGCCGATCCCCGAGAGGAGGGCGGAACCCGCCTGCTGGACATTTCGCTGGCGTTGGAGCATGGCTCGCAACGCCTGTTGCGCATCGGCGCGTTGAAGGATTTTTAACCCGTAAAGTCGTAAGATGAGAAACCATAGACCCTCCCGCCTGTTGTGGGGGCTTTCTCCGCTCGTCGCTCTGCTGCTCTCGGGATGTCAAGGCGGTATCCTTGACCCCAAGGGCCCGGTCGCTGCCGAGCAGAAGTCCCTGATCATCACGGCAACCGCGCTGATGCTGCTGGTCGTCATTCCGGTGATCGTGATGACCCTGGTTTTTGCCTGGAAATATCGCGCCAGCAATAAGGACGCCGCTTACGAGCCGAAGTGGTCGCACTCGACCAAGATCGAGCTGGTAGTCTGGCTGATCCCCTGCATCATCATCGCCTTCCTGGCGACGCTGACTTGGCACACCACCCATAAGCTGGACCCGTATCGTCCGCTGGACTCCGACCAGAAGCCGATCCAGGTGCAGGTGGTGGCGCTGAACTGGAAGTGGTTGTTCATCTATCCCGAGCAGCAAATCGCTACCGTCAATGAACTGGCGTTCCCGGCCAATGTGCCGGTGAGCTTCCGGATCACCTCAGACGCGGCGATGAACTCCTTCTTCATCCCGCAGCTGGGCGGCCAGATCTACGCCATGGCGGGCATGCAGACCCAACTGCACCTGTTGGCGAACGAGCCGGGCATCTACAAGGGCTTCTCCGCCAACTACAGCGGCGCGGGCTTTACCGGCATGAAGTTCAACGCGATCGCCACCAAGACGCCGGCCGAGTTCGACGCCTGGGTCGCCAAGGTCAAGGCTTCCGGCAAGGCGCTGGATCCCCAGGCCTACCTGCAGCTGCTGAAGCCGAGCGAGAACAATCCGGTGGCTTACTACTCGTCCAGCACGCCGTATCTGTTCGAAGCGGTGCAGCACAAGTACATGGCTGCGCGCCCCTCGCTGGCCGATAGCGACGACGCTATCAAGCTGGCCAGGATGACCAAAGAACTGTGCGCCGCGATCACCCCGCCGGTCGTCAAGGAGTAACGATTAATGTGGTTAGGTAAACTGACTCTGGACGCGATTCCGTACCATGAGCCCATCATCATGGGGGCGCTGGGCGGCGCCGGCCTGATCGGGCTGATGCTGTTCGCGCTCATCACCAAGTTCGGCAAGTGGGGCTATCTCTGGAATGAGTGGCTGACCTCGGTCGATCACAAGAAAATCGGCGTGATGTACATCATCGTCGCCATGATCATGCTGCTGCGCGGCTTTGCCGACGCGCTGATGATGCGTACCCAGTTGGCCGTCGCCACCGGCGGCAGCCACGGCATTTTCCCGCCGGAACACTACGATCAGATCTTCACCGCCCACGGCGTGATCATGATCATCTTCATGGCGATGCCGTTCATGACCGGCCTGATGAACATCGTGGTGCCGCTGCAAATCGGCGCGCGCGACGTGGCCTTCCCCTTCCTGAACTCGCTGAGCTTCTGGCTGCTGGTGTCCGCCGTGATCCTGGTCAACCTGTCGCTGGGCGTGGGCAACTTCGCCCGCACCGGCTGGGTGGCCTATCCGCCGCTGGCCGAGCTGGGCTTCAGTCCGGACGTGGGGGTGGATTACTACATCTGGGCCTTGCAGCTGTCAGGCTTGGGGACGACTCTGACGGCCATCAACTTCCTGGTGACCGTGATCAAGATGCGCGCTCCGGGCATGAAGCTGATGGAAATGCCGATCTTCACCTGGACCTGCACCTGGGCCAACGTGCTGATCGCCACCTCCTTCCCGATCCTGACCGGCGCCTTGGCCATGCTGACGCTGGACCGCTACCTGGACTTCCACTTCTTTACCGCGGAAGCGGGCGGCAACGCCATGATGTACCTGAACCTGTTCTGGGCCTGGGGTCACCCCGAGGTGTACATCCTGGTGCTGCCGGCGTTCGGCATCTTCTCCGAAGTGGTGTCCACCTTTGCCGGCAAGCGTCTGTTCGGCCACAAGTCCATGATCTACGCCAGCGGCGCGATCTCCATCCTGGGCTTCATGGTCTGGCTGCACCACTTCTTCACCATGGGCTCCGGCGCCAACGTGAACGCCTTCTTCGGCATCGCGACCATGATCATCTCGATCCCGACCGGCGTGAAGCTGTTCAACTGGCTGTTCACCATCTACAAGGGCCGCCTGCGCTTTGAAACCCCGATCCTGTGGACGCTGGGCTTCATGGTGACCTTCTCCATCGGCGGCATGACCGGCGTGCTGCTGGCGGTGCCGGGCGCGGACTTCGTGCTGCACAACAGCCTGTTCCTGATCGCCCACTTCCACAACACCATCATCGGCGGCGCCGTGTTCGGCTACCTGGCCGGCATGACCTTCTGGTTCCCCAAGGTGTTCGGCTTCAAGCTGGAGCCGAAGCTGGGCAAGGCATCGTTCTGGTTCTGGCAGATCGGCTTCTTCTTCGCCTTCATGCCGCTGTACGTGCTGGGTTTCATGGGCATGACCCGTCGCCTGAACTACACCACCAACCCGGCGTTTGAGCCGTGGCTGAACATCGCCCTGTTCGGCGCGCTGCTGATCGCTTGCGGCATCGGCTGCCAGCTGCTGCAGATCGTGGTCAGCGTCATCAAGCGCAAGGAGCTGAAGGACGAAACCGGCGACCCGTGGAACGGCCACACCCTGGAGTGGTCCACTTCCTCCCCGGCGCCGTTCTACAACTTCGCCAAGCTGCCGCAGGTGCATGACATCGACGCCTTCACCGACATGAAGGAAAAGGGCGTGGCCTACGTTGTGCCGAAGTCGTACGAGCCTATCCACATGCCGAAGAACACCTCGGTCGGCGTCTTCATCGGCGCTTTCGCCACCGTGTTCGGTTTCGCGATGATCTGGCACATCTGGTGGCTGGCCATCGTTGGCCTGGTGGGCATCTTCGGCAGCATGCTGGCCCGCGCTTACGACAACGACCTGGACTACTACGTGCAGCCGGACGAAGTGGAAGCCATCGAGCGCGCCCGCTTCGAACAGCTGGGCATCGATGTGGACAACTATACCGAGCGTGATCAGGCCAAGCCGAAAAAGGCTGCCCGTCCGACCACGACCGCGTAACAGGCTGGATCTGACATGACGACTTATGTAAACCAAGCGCATGGCGCGCATGAGGACCACGGCCACCACGACAGCAGCGAACAGACTGTCCTGGGCTTCTGGTTCTACCTGATGACCGACTGCATCCTGTTCGCGACGGCGTTCGCGGGCTATGCGGTGTTGTTCCGCAATGTGGCGGAAGGCGTGACCGGCAAGGAAATCTTCGATCTGCAATACGTGTTGGTGGAAACCGCGGCCCTGCTGCTGTCCTCCATCACCTACGGCTTTGCTATGATCGCCGGCCACAAGGGCAACAAGTCCGCCGTTCTCGGCTGGCTGGCGGTGACCTTCCTGTTCGGCGCGGCGTTTATCGGTCTGGAAATCAATGAATTCCATCACCTGATCGCCGAGGGCCACGGCCCGCAGAAGAGCGCCTTCCTGTCGGCCTTCTTCGGCCTGGTGGGCCTGCACGGCCTGCACGTGACCGCTGGCCTGATCTGGATGGGCGTGATGATGCTGGAAGTGGTGAAGACTGGCCTGACCAGCCGCGCCATGACCCGCCTGAACTGCCTGTCGCTGTTCTGGCACTTCCTCGACATCGTGTGGATCTGCGTGTTCACCGTCGTCTACCTGAAAGGAGCCATGTGATGAGCCACAGCCATTCGCATGACAACGCCAGCCATATCAGCGTAAAGGGCTATCTGGTCGGCTTCGTCCTGTCCGTGATTCTGACCGTCATCCCGTTCTGGATGGTGATGGGCGGCGCCTTCACCAAGCAGGCGACCCTGATCGGCATCTTCGCCCTGGCGGTGGTGCAGATCGTGGTGCAGCTGAAGTATTTCCTGCATCTGGACTTCAGCAAGGAAGGCAAGCTCAATACCTTCTCCTTCCTGTTCACCGGCATGGTGATCGTGCTGCTGGTCGGCCTGTCGATCTGGATCATCTACTCCGCCGACGCGCTGATGATGCGCTGAGGCGGGGTTGAGGAAAGCCGATTTGAAGCTCAAACGCTATCTCCAAGTCACCAAGCCGGGCATCATCTTCGGCAACCTGATCTCGGCCGTCGGCGGTTTTCTGCTGGCGGCGCAGGGGCCGGTTGACTGGTGGCTGCTGCTGGCCACGGTGAGCGGTCTGGTGCTGGTCGTGGCCTCCGGCTGCGCCATCAACAACTGCATCGACCAGGACATCGACGCCAAGATGACCCGCACCCAGAAACGGGTGCTGGTCACCGGCGCGATGAGCACCAAGGCGGCGCTGGCCCACGGCATCGTGCTGGGGCTGGCCGGTTTCGCCATTCTGTGGCGCTGGACCAATCCGCTGGCCTTCGGCTGCGTGCTGTTCGGCTTCGTGATCTATGTCGGCGTGTACAGCCTGTACATGAAGCGCAACTCGGTGTACGGCACCGTAGTGGGCAGCCTGTCCGGCGCGGTGCCGCCGGTGGCCGGCTACTGCGCCGTTACCGGCCGCTTCGACATGGGCGCGGCTATCCTGCTGTTGATGTTCAGCCTGTGGCAGATGCCGCACTCCTACGCGATCGCGATCTTCCGCTTCAAGGATTACGAGGCGGCGGGCATTCCGGTGCTGCCGGTGGTGCGCGGCATTTCCAGCGCCAAGCAGCAGATCGTGCTGTACATCCTGGCCTTCGCGGTGGCGACGGTGATGCTGGTGCTCGGCGGCTACGCCGGTTACGGCTATCTGGCGGTGGCCTGCGCCACCAGTCTGTGGTGGCTGAAGATGGCCTTGTCCGGCTACAAGCGGGAAACCGACGACCGGGCCTGGGCGCGTCAGGTGTTTTTCTTTTCCATCATCACCATCACCGCTTTGTCGGTGATGATGGCGGTGGATGGCAAGACGCCGGCCGATGGCCATCGGCCTATGCTGACTGCGGATGCCAGCGCGTACCGTTAAGTCTGGTTCGAGTCTGATCTTCGCAAACGGGGAGTCGCGCAAGCGGCTCCCCGTTTTGTCATGGCGACGAGGGGTGTGAAGCGCTGCCATCGCTGGCGATAGTGGTACGCTGGAGCGATGATGGGGACAAGGTTTCCGTAGGCAGCGGTCTTGTCGGATTTTGCAAGGATAAGGAGTCAATGGATATCGCGTTGACGGATCGGCATGATTTGAGCATCACGCAAAGTTTGCAGCGCGGGCTGCCGGATGCTCAGCATCAGTTGGCTGGTTGCTGGTTGGACACGCCGCATGAGTTGGCCGGGGGCGCGGGTTGCGGCATCTCCCTGGCCGCGTTGGATCGGGCGCTGGCGGAGCTGGATCTGGCGGAGATCCTGCCGGCCGCGCTGGCCCGCGCCGTGCGCAAGCGGCAGTTGTCCTTCCTGGGCGGGCGGCTGTGCGCGGAGCGGGCTTTGGCGGAATTGGGCTATCGAAATGGCGCGGTTGGCCGCGCGGAGTCGGGCGTGCCGCTGTGGCCTGATGGCTTGGTCGGCTCCATCACCCATCACGGCGAGGCGGCTTATGCGGTGGCGGCATTTTCCAGCGACTACGCGGCCTTGGGCATGGATAGCGAGCGGCTGGCCAGGCCGAGCGCGGCGCGGAGCATACGGTCGCTTTGCTGCACGCAGCGAGAAATACAGGCCTGGCTGGGACAGCGCGACGATACCGTGACGGAGACGCTGATTTTCTCGGCTAAAGAGGCCGGCTATAAAGCGATTCACCCCTTGTTGGGCCGTTTTGTCGATTTCGCCGAATTCGAGGTGCAGGCGCTGGACTGGCAAGCCGGCCGCTTGACGCTGGCGCCGACCGGGAAAAGCGGACTGCTGGGCCGCATGCGGCCTTTTCGCGTCCACTTCCGTTGCACTGGAGCTGAGGTGCACACCATTGTGGCGGAGCGCGGCAGCTTGTTTGTCGCGTAAGTCTCGCGCCTATGGCGCTCACCATCTGGCCGAAGGCCGCGCCAGGTAGAACCATTCTTGCCCTGGCGGCGCGCCTGGGCTGGGAAACACGATGCAGCCATCGTCCGGCGCCAGCAAGGTTTTGCCATCGGCGCGCACGGCGATGGTTTCGCCGCGCCGCACGGGATCGAAGCTGGCCCAGTTGCGGACGAAACGATCAGCGTCGTGCTGTTTGTCCACTACCTCATACAAGCTCAATCCTTGCAGCGTTTGCCGCGTCGGCGTCGGCGCCGGCGCCCGGATCATGCCCAGATGCGCCAGCGTGTTGACGACGGCGCGATAAGCCACTTCCGGCGCGGCCGGATCGTCGTGTTGGCCGCACTCCAGCGTCAGCGCCCAGCCGCCTTGGCTGCGCATGTATTCGGTGGTGCCCACGCCGTAGCGGACGTCGCTGTTCAGCGCGCGTTGGCGCGCGTCGCCCAGCGCTGCCGATTGGCGTCTCTCCACACCCAATGCATAGGTGCTGAGCCAGCCATCCATGGCGCGGCTCACCCCCAAACATCGCGCCAGGGCTTCCTCTTTTGCCGCATGCGAAAACGGCTCCAGCGTGCCCGCGTTATCCGGCGGCCCCAGAAAAACGAAGGGCTGGCCCGGCGACTGGAACGAATGCAGATCGAGCAGCACTTCATGCTCGGCCAGCAGCGGGCATAGCCAGTTGGCGACATGGTCCTCGTAATCTTGCGGGCTGGGCTGGGGCGCGAGGTTGCGGTTCAGATTGCGCTCGCCGCCGCGTTGGCCCAACTGGTAGGCCAGCGGGTTGGCCACCGGCACCAGGGTCAGCGTGCCGCGGACGAGTGATAGCGCGCCCTGTTCCAGCTCCGCCATGAGGCGGCGGATGGCGATGGCGCCGCACACTTCATTGCCGTGCACCGCGCCGGTGACGATCAAGCGCGGGCCGGCCGTCAGCGCCTGGTAGCGATGGCTGCTGAAGCTGGAGGGCCAGGCGGGATTCATTTGAGCCATACGTCCTCGAAATCAAAAGAACCATTCGGATTCATGATGAAGCCCTGCACATTGTTGCGCAGCGGAATATAGATGCGCGAATGGGCGATGGTGATCCATGGCCGCTGGTACTTGAAGATTTCCTGCGCTTTCAGATAGTAGCGCGTCCGTTGCTTCTGGTCGGTGGTTTGGCGGCCCAGCTGCAGCAAGTTGTCGAACTCGGCGTCGCAAAAGCGCTGGCCGCCCTTGCTGACGCTGCAGGACAGGCTGTTCCACAGGAAGTCGTCCGGGTCGCCGGAATTGCTGGTCAAGCCGGACATATAGACATCGTGTTCGCCGGCGGCGGCGCGCTTCAGGTACTCGCCCCATTCGTAGCTCTGGATATTGGCTTTGACGCCTATCTTGGCCCAATCCTGTTGAATCATCTGCGCCATCAGCTTGCCGTTGGGATTGGTGGGACGCTGCACCGGCAGCGCCCACAGATTCACCGTGAAGCCGTTGGGGTAGCCGGCCTGGGCCAGCAAGGCCTTGGCTTTGGCCGGGTTGTATTCGTTGCGCGTTTTCGGGTTCCAGCTCCAGATCGACGGCGGATACGGATTGACCGCCTGGATCGCGCCGCCCTTGGGAAACATGGCCTTGAACAGGGCGTCGCGGTTGATGGCCATGTCCAGCGCCACCCGTACCTCGCGCTTGGCGAACTGCGGCCGCTTCAGGTTGTAGGCGAGATAAGAGATATTGCTGGCGCCGGTGGAGGCGATCTTGATGCGCTTGTCCGCCGCCAGCGTGTCGAGGTCCGATTCGCGCACCGCGGCCGCCACCTGGCATTCGCCTGCCTTCAGCTTCTGCAGGCGCACTTGCGGGTCGGTGACGATGGCGAACACCAGGCTGCGGGTTTTCTGCGCATGGCCCCAGTATTGCGGATTCGCCTCATAGCGTATGGTGGAGTCTTTGGCATAGCTCTTGAAGCGGTAAGGGCCGGTACCGATGGGCAGCTGGTTGATCTGTTGCGGCTTGCCGGCTTTCAGCAATTGCTCGGCGTATTCGGCCGATTGCATGCCGGCGAAGCCCATGGCAAAGAAAGTGAGGAAGGTGGCGTTGCGCTCCCTCAGCCGGATTTTCACCGTATGCTGATCCAGCTTTTGCACCGATTCGATCATCTTGGCCAAGCCATAACCGTCCGGGCCGGTCAGCGGCGTTTTGAAAGCCTGATTGAATGGCAGCTCCGGCCGAATCCAGCGGTTAACGGTGAACACCACGTCATCGGCGGAGAAGTCGCGCTGCGGCGTGAAATAGTCGGTATGGTGGAAATGCACGCCGCGGCGCAGCTTGAAGATGTATTCCAGGCCGTCGGCCGATACGGTCCAGCGCTCGGCGAGGCCGGGGCGCAGCGTCACGCCGCCGCGCTGGAACTCTACCAGACCCTGGAACACCGGCTTGGTGATGTTGTAAGTGGTGGCGCTGTCCCATAGAGCGGGGTCGAAACCCTCGGGCGAGGCCTCCGCGCAGAAGACCAGCGGCTTGGCTGCCAGGGCGGCGCCTGGCAAGGCGCTGCCCAGCAGCGCGGCGAGCAAGAATGGGCGCAAAGGGCGGGGAAGAAGCATGTCCGCTTTCCTGTTTTGGTTTTGTCGGTCCGGGCTTATCATGTCAGTCCAAGCCGGTATCGGATTGTCATCCGAGTATCGCATATCGCGTCCAACTGCAGGTTTGCGATGGATCATCGGAGAGAGGAGACGCCATGTCGGCTACCATCAAACTGGAAGCGCTGGATAGCTATCCGGAATATGTCCCGCTTGACGGGCTGCCCGGCGTCCGCCTCGATCTGCGCTATGCAAGCGCCGACAACTTCGTTGGACGCAATCTGTATGGCGCGGCGCAGCCAGCGCGGCTGCACCGCGACGCCGCTGCAAAGCTGGCGCAGGCCGCCGCGGAGCTTGCGCGGCGGCAGGACGGATACCGTTTGCGGATTTTCGACGCGCTGCGTCCCGGGCGGGTGCAGCGCGTGCTGTGGGACATCGTCAAGGATACGCCGCAGCGGGTGTACGTGGCCGATCCGGCGCGCGGTTCCATTCATAGCTTCGGGATGGCGGTGGACCTTACCCTGGAAGACGAGGCAGGACGCGAACTCGACATGGGCACCGGCTTCGACGATTTCACGGAGCTGGCCCAGCCGCGGCATGAAGTCGCGATGCGCGCCGCCGGGCGCTTGAGCGAGGCGCAACTGGCCAACCGCCTCCTGCTGCGAAACTGTATGGAGGCAGCCGGTTTCCGCGCCATCGCCACCGAGTGGTGGCATTTCGAAGCGGACGACCGCGACTGGGTGCGCGCGCATATGCGCCTAGTCGAATAAGACGAGAGACATTTTGCCTTGCCCCTGCCTTGCTGTAAGTCAGATAACTCCTCGTCTGATCAAGCGCTTATGCGTCGAAGCGAGCCTGCGTTGGGGTGTCGGGCAAGCACGGCCGCGCGTCTGCTGCTGCGAAGGATGGGTTTCGCGCCAGCTTCTGGGCCGCTTGGGCGCGTGACTTTAAGACTATCCTGGCAGGTTGTCTGGTGCAGCGTGTTATCCTTCAAGAAAGCGACATGAAATCAATTTTCACCTGTACTTTAGTGTAGGTTTGTCCGATTTGTGGCAGGGCTAGCTTGTTGACGCTTGCGTAGCATCATAAAATTCTTATCCTCTTTTAGTTCAATGACATACCCTCTTTGGAGGGTATTTTTATTTGGGACTCGGATGGATTTGAACGCACTGCTGGCCAGTTTCGCCTCCGCCTTTGGCCAAGATCGACGGGTATTGACTTTGCGGCTGGGGACCGGGCAGATCGCCGCCGAGCAGCTGCTGCCGTTGAGCCTGCAGGCCGAAGAAGGTCTGTCCCAACCGTATCGCTACACGCTGACCTGTCTGTCGCCGGACACCCATATCGAACTGAAGTCGCTGCTGGGCCAGCCGGCGCGTATCGGCATCGAGGATGCCTCCGGCGGCGAGTCCATCCGCTGCGGCGTGGTGAGCCAGGCCAGGCTGGCCGGCGCCGATGGCGGCTTCGCCAAGTACGAACTGACCATCGAGCCGCCGTTCGCGCTGCTGCGTCACCGTCGCACTTCGCGCGTGTTCCAGGACCTGACGGTGCCGGACATCATCCAGCAGATCCTCTCCGAACATCAGCAAGCCAACCCAGCCTTCGCCCGGGTGCAGACGCTGGCCATCCAGGTGCAGCCGGGTGCAGCCGGCCCAGCCGCGCAGCTACTGCCTGCAATACCGCGAGAGCGATTACGAATTCATCGTGCGCCTGCTGCACGAAGAAGGCTACGCCTGGCGTTTCCTGCATCAAGACGATGACGGCCTGCAGGTTCAGCTGGCGGTGTTTGACGATCCGCATAGCCTGCCGGCCGCCCCCTTGAGCCGCGTGCGCTTCCACCGCAGCGACGCCACCGAAGACGAAGACGGCCTGACCGAATGGCAGGCCGCGCGCCAGATCGTGCCCAGCAGCGTGGCGCTGGCCAGCTACGACTACAAACCCGTTTCCACCCAGCGCAGCGAAGACGGCAGCCGCATCGAACAGGGCCAGGCCGGCCAGTCGCTGCAAAGCAGCCTGACCCACTACGACGCGCCGGGCCTGTATTACGCCGGCGACGATGAACAGCTGGGCCGCTACGCCCAGCTGCGCCAGCAGGCGCATGACCTGCAGGCCAAATCCTTCCGCGCCAGCGGCACCGTACGCGGCCTGCAGCCGGGCGAATGGTTCCGCCTGGACGACCATCCGGCGCACGAAACCGATAGCCCGCAACACCGCGAATTCGTGGTCACCGGCCAAACCTTCCAGGTGCGCAACAACCTGCCCCAGGATCTGGCCCAGCACGTCGGCGCCCCCAGCGACGCCGCGCCGTTCACTACCACGCTGCAGACCCAGCGCCGCGGCATTCCGCTGACGCCGGCCTATGCCGACACGCCGCTGGCCAAACCGAAATCGCGCGGCGTGCAGACCGCCACCGTGGTCGGCCCGGCCGAACCGACAGACCAAGTGGCCGACGAGATATATACCGACGCCCAAGGCCGCATCAAGGTGCAATTCCACTGGCAACGGCCAGAAGAACATCAAACCTTCGGCGCCAACCTCGACGACAAATCCAGCTGCTGGCTGCGCGTGGCCATGCCCAGCGCCGGCGCCGGTTTCGGCCACCAGTTCATCCCGCGCATCGGCCAGGAAGTGCTGGTCAGCTTCATCGAAGGCGACATCGACCGGCCCGTCATCACCGGCGTGCTGTACAACGGCAGCCACCCGACGCCGGACTTCAGCGGCGCCGGCGCGCTGCCCGCCAACAAGACCCTGTCCGGCATCAAATCCAAAGAACACCAGGGCGGCGGCTACAACGAACTGCTGTTCGACGACACCCCCGGCGAAGTGCGCGCCAAACTCAGCTCCGAATCCGGCAAGACCCAGCTCAACCAAGGCTTCCTCACCCACCCGCGCAGCCACGGCAAAGCCCAGCCACGCGGCGAAGGCTTCGAGCTGCGCACCGACCAGCACGGTGCCATCCGCGCCGCCCACGGCCTGCTGCTGTCCACCGAAGCGCAAAACGGTGCCGGCGGCAAACAGCTGGCGCGCGAGCATGCGCAGAGCCAGCTGCAGTCTGCCGTCGCGCTGAGTCAGGCGCTGGCCGAAACCGCCACCGGCCAACTCGCCGACACCATGGAAACCGGGCCGGATGCCATCGGCGAAGACAACGCTAAAACCGGCAAGAAAGCCAAGGGCCACATACAGCATCAGCTGGATGCCCTGGCCGCCTGGGAGGCTGGCAGCAATACCGATAAGGACGCCAAAACAGCCAAGGAGCAAGAGGGTCAACAGCCACTGCTCATCCTGTCCGGCCCGGCCGGCATCGCCAGTCTGACCGAACAAAGCCAAACCCTCAGCGCCGAGCAGAACCTCAACCTGGTGGCCCAGCGTGATGCCAACCACACCACCAGCCGGCGGTGGATTCACAACGTGGGCAAGAGCATCAGCCTGTTCGTGGCCGGGGTGAAGGACAAGGTGGCCCTGAAGCTGATCGCAGCCAAGGGCAAAGTACAGGTTCAGGCGCAGAGCGATGCGATGGAAATCACGGCCGACAAGGATGTGACCATTACCTCATGCAAGGGTCGGATTGAGGTCAAGGCCAAGAAGGAAATTCTGCTGACCGCCGGCGGCGCCTATTTCCGCATTGCCGATGGCAATATCGAGGTGCATGCCCCCGGCACCGTCAGCGTGAAAGGCGCCAGCCATGACCTGTCTGGCCCCGCCAGCTTGAACGCGCCGATGCCCGAACTGAAAGTCAAAATGTGCGAGATGCGCGCCCGAGCGGCAGCCGCAGGCGGCGACGCGGTTGTCCCGGCAGCGTAGGGTCTAGGGGGCGCGCAATGAATCAACAAAACTGGCAACCGCTGTCTGGCGCATTTCTGACTCAAGGCCAATTGGGTCCATTCAATTTTGCCATTGCCTCTGCAGAGCAAAGGGCCGAACTGCCTGATGATTGGCCGTGGACCTTGCTTACGCCCAGGGGCTTTGAAGACAATGAAGGGCTGATGCCTTCCTTGTTGAATCTATCGGCGCTCAAGCCAGATGACCGGCGCGCCTTGTTCACCCAACTGGAAAACGCCCAGCAAGACGATGAACCGGCGCCGCTCAGCGCGCTCTTGTCGGCAGCCATCGCTCCGGCCGCTATGGCGCGCCATCTATGCCAGGCCCAAGTGCTGGTCCATCAAGGACAGAAATCCTGGCTGAGAATTTTTGATGGCAGAGTCTGGTCACAACTGCCGCGCGTACTCAATGCCCCGGCCATGATCGGTTTGTATGGCCCGGTCAGCCTATGGGCAAGCAATCTGTATGGCCGCTGGGCCTTGATGACGCCCCCAACGTCCAACTCGGCCCAGCACACCGCGCCAGCAATGGATTGGGAGGGACTGCTGAGAGTCGGCGCAATGAATCGCGCATTCGCGCAAACTGGCTGCCTGGACTGGGAGAGCGCCATCAACCGCGCGGCGCGAGTGGATGGCCTGGTCCAACGGGCGCAACATCTTTACCAGATGGGCCGGCTTGAGGACCAAGTAGCTTTTGCCTGTTATGGCATTCGTTACGGCGACCAGTTTGATTCTCACCCATTGGTCCAACGCGAGATCGCCGGCTGGATGGCGCAAAGCCCGGAGGAGCGTGAAGACAGCACGGTGGTGGATTGCCTCGCGCTGCTCACAGACGAGCAGTGGGCCGTCATCCAAACTTCCGCTATTGAATAACGCATACCCAAACGAGAAAACATGAGCACTAACCCCAGTTGCGAATACTGCGATAAGCGCGGCGTACCGATTTTCCCGGCTCGGTATGCGGTTGCCCTCCCCAATGCCAACGCGCCGGCGCTAACCAACAAACCCTCGGTGGCGCTGCCCGATGCAAGCAGTCAATACACGTTGAGAGCCCTCCGCAGCGGCTACCTCTATGTTTACGATGAGGCGCGCAAACGCTGGGATGACTATTTCGTCACCGAGGATGGCTATTTCTTCAAGACCAGCACCCAAGCCAAAGGTCAGCCGCTGGTTCTACCGAAAAAACCGTTCAGTTGCCCCGATGAAGGACACCGCGCCATCGCCAGTTGCATCACCATCCCCGATGCCAAGCGCGCCACCAAGGTCTGGCTGGCGTTTTCGGACGGCCAATGGACGGAGGCCGTGCGCAAGCGTCATGACAGCGCAGACTATCGCAAGAAACACATGCGCTGCGTAGACGTCAAAGCTTACAGCGCCAGTATCGATGCCAAGCATTGCCTGCCCATCAAGGATGCAGGCAGCAAAATCGCGGAATATGCACTGGATAAAGCGGCTCTGGGCAAGGCCGTGGGCTTCTCCCCCGTCCCGCTTGCTAGCAGAAAAGGCCACGCCGAGCGGTTGATCGCGGAGGCAGAAAAACTCGCCCCCGGCAAAGGCTTCATCGTCGCGCTGAGCGATCCGGTCGGCATCGCAGCGGAGCTCTCCGCCCTGATGATTCATCACGCCAGCGTCTTCGCCAACAAGAAGGAAAACAAGCACCCGCTGATGGCCAGCATGGCTATCAGCCAGATCAAGATGGCTGTGGAGGACCAGGCGCTGGAAGCCGAGCATCAAGCGGCAGAAGAACTATCCAATGACTACATCTCGCAGCCCGACCTCTTCGTGCTGTTCTCGTCCAGCGCCAGAAAACGCAGAGAGGCCCAGTACGATGCCCTGCGTACCGTCACGCCAACCGAAGCCAAGCGCGCCCAAAAGCTGGCCTGGGACAAATACCGAGCCAAGTTCAACGAACCGGCCATGCAGGCCTGGCAGGTCAAGTTTGAGGCGGAAAGCCAAAAGTTTGACCAGACCACCATCCAGCCGCTCGCCAAGGCATATCTGGGTTGGCTAGGCGGTCAGGACATCAAGCAATCCTTTCAGTGCAATTACGATGAAGATGATCTAGATAGCGGGGAAGCCTACACGCGGGCGGTCACACTGGCTGTTTCGGGTGCGCAAGACAAGAAACTTTGCCTGGACCACCTCTCGCAATTGCTATCCGGTAACTTCGAGCCGGAAAACTTCGTGCTCAATGCGGCCGTGCTCAATCAGAAATCACTGAAAGACCAGGTAAAAAAAGCAGTCGGAGCGCAAAGCATTGATCCGCGCATCTTCCCCGCGGATGCCTATATCGGTTTCCAGGGGGGCGTGGCCGAGAAGATCGCTCACGGTGATACCAGCCTGAACGCTTATCTGCTGACGATCAGCGCCCCCTTGGTCAAACTCTTCGATGGCATAGCCAACAAGGTTGCACGGCCACTCTGGACTGCCATGGCGATGCATAGCCGAAAAGTCTTCGTGCAAGTCGAAGTCACCGGCAGCAAAAAAGCTTTCCGCACGCGCTTGATCAAGGAGTTGGTCAAGCAAGGCGGCAAAGCGATGAATCCGCGCGAGATGGAGCGCGCGGTCAGCGCACAGCTGCGCAATCTGCAAGCAGCCGGCGTGCACTTGGATGACACCGAAAAGAAGACATTCACCCTCTTGCTCGATCCCAAGCAAGTTAGAGGCATGCCCAATGGGCTGACACCTTCTCAGCAGGCTAAATGGCTGGCAGGCAGTATCCATACTGCGGCTCAGCTGGATAATATCGTCATGGGCGAGTGGCGCGCGGCACTCTCCAGCGCCAAGGGCGCGATACCGTTCGCCGGTGGACTGCTGGCAGCCATTTGGCAGTGGGCCGCTTTGGACAAGCTGGGACAAGATGAACAAGGTGCGATGAGCCACGAGGCAAAAGAGGCTAGCTGGCGTTTGCGTGCAGGTACCACCGCGCTTGCCGGGACCATCGTTGACATGGCGGGGCAGGGCCTGAAAAAAACTGCGGCCTGGGTGCCGAAGTTTGCCGAGGGCTTGGGTAAGTTTGGAGGTCTACTTAGCGGCATTGGACGCTTAGGTGGATTCATTGGCGGCGCCATCATGGCATTTTGGGATGGGAAGAATGCGCTTAACTCATTTAGGTCGGGAAAGATTGGGATGGGTTTTTTATACCTAGTGTCAATGGGGCTGGGAGTGATAGTTGCGTATATGGCACTTGCTAGTGTATTTCCATTTATTGGCTGGGTCGCCATTATTGCACTGATTGGAGTTGCTTTGCTGATTGAACTATTTAAGGACAACAAAGTTCAAGCTTGGCTGGAAAATGGATATTGGGGTGGGCGAACGTATAAAACACCAGACGAAGAGCAAAAGCAATTAGAATTAGCCGTGGCGGGATAATATGGAATTTACTGGACAGGCCACTCCGTACGCAATTAGTAGGCCGCTTTCGATTGAAGAGCGCGATCGTCAATTAAAGCAAAAAGAGAACCTAAATACTGATCTTTATCATCAGTTTTCGGTTATTGAGATTAACTCTAACTGGCTGGAGGTGGTGGATAAGTATTTTTTTGACAAGGGGACCTTGACTACAGCCTGGCTAACTCAAGCTGCATTTACTATGTTCGGATTGTTAATTGGGTTTTATTATGGTCTATCTGCGATAGCATCAGGAAATGCTGAGGGTTGGTATGTCTTTATAGTAAATCCAATACTAATACTTTTTTCGTGGTGCACTTGGAAGGTAACAAAGAAAGAAATCAATTATACCCACTACCCCATCCGATTTAATCGAAAAACACGCATGGTCCATGTTTTCCGTCAGGATGGAACCGTATTGAGTGTGAAGTGGGATAGAGTATTTTTTACCCAGATTCCTGTCACCTACGGGATGTGGGATATGGTTGGCCATGTTCTGGATGGGGATGGCGTAACAGTGCGCGAAACCTTTGGGCTGCCAGCATGCGCGATGGGAAGTTGGGGACGGGAGAGAGCGAAAGGGTATTGGGAATTTATCCGCCGCTACATGGAAGAAGGCCCTGCCAGCGTCTCGGATGTAATTAGTGGCTGCCTGCCGATCAAAGACAAGAAAGAAACGCTAGCATTCAGTTTTGAGCGCATCGCTGCCTCTCTCGGCAGCTATCTCAATCCATTCATTCTTTTTTACTATATATTCTATCCAGGTCGGATGATTGCCATGCATTTCAGCAAGATCCCGCAATGGCCAGCGGAGATCGAGGCGCAGTGTCAACGTCTTGACGGGCATGACCCATTTTTCAGAGATGCCAGCATGAATGCATAAGGAGGTCTGGATAAGTCGCGGCCGCACTGGACTTAAGTTCTGCAAGAGTCTGGGCAGTGCAATTTTACTGCGAAGGACATGCGTTGGTTTTAGGGCGGGTCCGTGAAGACCGTAGTTTAATGGGCTGGACTCTGTAGGCTGATATCTTCGCTGCGTCGACATCGCCAGGGCACTCTTGGCTTTCCCTGTATATTTCGCCCTATAGCGGATGATCTCGCGTAGGGCGGATGCCCCGCAAGCGGGGCGATCCGCCGCTGAGTGATTGGCATGTGTCTGTCTGCCAAACTTGACCCTTGCGCAGTGTAAGGGGGATAATTCCTCGTTTATTCAAATGCTTAGTCAGCGCCGCCTTGTGGGCTAGAAGGCAGGCGCTACGCAAGGCGTGCGAGTGGTGCTATAGCCCCGGAAAGTCGCGCTTTGTGTAGCACCGGCGGGACGGAAATAGGCGGAAATCAGCCGGAATGAACGTAAACAAGACTGCACCCAATGGCGCTGCAACCCGCGCCAATCAAGGATTTAAAGCAAACAAGCCGTCCCGGCGCCTGAGCGTTGCGCCGATGCTGGATTGGACCGACCGCCACTACCGCTATTTCGCCCGCCAGATCACGCGCCATACTTGGCTGTACACTGAAATGGTGACCACCGGCGCGCTGCTCCATGGAGATGTGGAGCGCCATCTGCGTTTTGACGAGGCGGAGCATCCGCTGGCGCTGCAATTGGGCGGCTCCGAGCCCGCCGAACTGGCCGCCTGCGCCAAGCTGGCGGAGCAATGGGGCTATGACGAGGTGAACCTTAATGTCGGTTGCCCGTCCGAGAGAGTGCAGAAGGGCGCTTTCGGCGCCTGTTTGATGGCGGAGCCGCAACTGGTGTCTGATTGCGTCAAGGTGATGCGCGACGCGGTGGATATCGATGTCACCGTTAAGCACCGCATCGGCATTGACCAGATCGAGCATTACGATTACCTGCGCGAATTCGTGGACACCGTGGCCGAGGCTGGTTGCCATACCTTCATCGTCCACGCGCGCAACGCCATCTTGAAAGGGCTGAGCCCTAAGGAAAACCGCGAGATCCCGCCGCTGAAATACGACTATGTCTATCGTTTGAAGCGGGAGCGGCCGGACCTGGAAATCCTGATCAACGGCGGGGTGAAGACCAATGCCGAGATCGCAGAGCACTTGAAGCATGTGGACGGCGTCATGGTGGGCCGCGAGGCTTATCACAATCCCTGGCTGATGGCCGAGTGGGACGCGCTGTTCTATGGCGATGAAAGCGCACGGCCGGAACGCGCGGCGGTGGTGGAGGCGATGATGCCTTACGTCACGGCGCGATTGGGCGACGGCAGCAATGTCCGCCATATCGCCCGCCACATCCTGGGCCTGTTCCAGGGCCTGCCTGGCGCGCGCAACTGGCGCCGCATGCTGTCCGACGCCAAGCTGCTGGACGGCGCTGACGCCGGACTGCTGCGCCAAGCCTACGAAGCGACGCTGCAAGGCCGCCGCGCCTGAATACCGCGATGACCGCCCGCTGGCGGTTGTCGATCCGGGCGGCCTGGTGCCGCCTTTTGTCATTGTCATGCCTGGCATGACCGTCTGGAGGTGAATCCCAATTGAAAAAGTTGCAGAAGTTGATGCTCGCCCTGTCGCTGTCTTCCGGCCTGGCCTGGGCCGGTCCCAATGACGTGCTGCACATCTACAACTGGAGCGGCTCGTTGTCCGACAACATCGTCAAGCAGTTTGAGCAGAGTTGCGGTTGCAAGGTGGTGCAGGACTACTATGGCGACAACGAGGAAATGCTGGCCAAGCTGGCCGCCGGGGCCAAGGGCTACGACATGGTGTTTCCGTCCAGTTTCGTGGTGCAGGCCATGACCAAGCAGAAGCTTTTGCAACCATTGGATCACCGGCAGATTCCCAATCTGAAGAATGTGGCGCCGGCTTATCTGTCGCCAAGCTACGATCCGGGCAACCGCTACACCATCCCCACCGTGCTGTCGCTGACCTCCGTGGGTTACAACGTGGAGAAGCTGCAGCAGCTTGGCATCGATCCCACCAGCTGGTCGGTGATTTTCGATCCCAAGGTGCTGCAGAAGCTCAAGGGCAAGGTGACGGTGCTGGACAGCTCGCGCGAGGTGTTCGCCGCCGCGCTGTTCTACCTGGGCAAGGACCCGAACAAAGCCGCCGAAGCCGACATGCGCGCCGCGCGCGACGTGATCAAGCGCGCCAAGCCGTATTGGGCCGCCTTCTCCAATGCCAGCTATCTGAAGCAGCTTGCCATCGGCAATATCTGGGTGGCGCTGGGCTATTCCACGGAATTCTTCCAGGCCAGCGAGGATGCCCGTCTGAGCAAGCGGCGTTTCCACATCGGCAATGTATCGCAGCGCGAGGGCAATGAACTGGGCGTGGATACCATGGCCATTACCGCCAGCGCCAAACGGCCGGACCTGGCGCACCAGTTCATCAATTTCATGCTGGATGGCAAGCATGCCGCCCAGTTGACCAACCTGAACGGCGCGACGAATCCGGTCTCCACCGCCGGCGCGTTTTTCCGCGCCGATCTGAAAGCGCATCCAGTGATCAACCCGACGCCGGAACAGGCCGGAAAATGGACCGTGCTGCGCGAATTGACGCCGGCCGAGCGCCGCGTACTGGCGCGGATGTGGACGGAAGTGAAGGTCAGCCGCTAAGCTGGCGGCCTGGCCGGACGCCATGCGCGATCGTCCGGCCGCTTACAAGATAGAAAGAGCGATAAAGATGTTCGACCAACTGGTTCTCGCCAGCAATAACGCCGGCAAGCTGAAGGAGTTCGGCGCGCTGTTCGCCGAGCTGGGCGTCACCGTGCGCCCGCAGCGCGATTTCGACGTGCCGGAATGCCCGGAGCCGCACCACACCTTCCTGGAAAACGCGCTGGAGAAGGCGCGCCACGCCAGCCGGCTGACCGGCCTGCCGGCGCTGGCCGACGATTCCGGCATCTGCGTCGAGGCGCTGGGCGGCGCGCCGGGCGTGTACTCGGCCCGCTTCGCCGGCGAACCCAAGTCCGACGCGCGCAACAACGCGCTGCTGGTGGAAAAGCTGCAGGGCGAGGCCAACCGCCGCGCCTGGTACTACTGCGTGCTGGTGCTGGTGCGCCACGCCGACGATCCGCAGCCGCTGGTGGCCGATGGCATCTGGCTGGGCGAAGTGCGCGACCAGGCTGCCGGGGAGGGCGGCTTCGGCTACGACCCGCATTTCCATCTGCCGAGCTACGGCGTGTCGGCGGCCGAACTGGACGCCGCCGAAAAGAACCGTGTCAGCCACCGCGGCCAGGCGCTGGCCGCGCTGATGGCCAAGCTCAAGGCGCTGGCATGAGCGTGATCGACGTCTCGGCGCTGAGTGGCGGCCTGCGCGAGCTGCCGCCCCTGGCGCTGTACATCCACTTTCCGTGGTGCATCCGCAAGTGCCCGTATTGCGACTTCAACTCGCACGAGCCGAAGAACGGCTTCGACGAGATGGCCTATGTCGACGCGCTGCTGCGCGATCTGGAATACTCGCTGCCCGAGGTGTGGGGCCGCCCGTTGACCAGCATCTTCATGGGCGGCGGCACGCCCAGCCTGTTCAGTCCGCAGGCGATGGACGCGCTGCTGGCCGGGGTGCGGGCGCGGATGAAACTGCATCCGGACGCCGAGATCACCATGGAGGCCAACCCCGGCACCTTCGAGATAGAACGCTTCCGCGGCTACCGCGAGGCCGGCATCAATCGGCTGTCGATCGGCATCCAGAGCTTCGATCCCACGCACCTGAAGGCGCTGGGCCGCATCCATGACGGCGATGAGGCCAAGCGCGCGGTCGAGATCGCGCTGACCCATTTCGACAACGTCAATCTGGATCTGATGTACGCGCTGCCGGGCCAGACCCTGGACGAGGCGCTGTCCGACCTGAATACCGCGCTCTCTTACGGCATCACCCATCTGTCGGCCTACCACCTGACGATTGAACCGAATACGCTGTTCGCGGCGCAGACGCCGCAGAATCTGCCGGATGACGAGGTGTCCGCCGACATGCAGGAGGCGATAGAATCGCGTCTGGAAGCCGCTGGTTTCGATCACTACGAAACCTCGGCCTTCGCCAAACCCGGCCGCCACAGCCGCCACAACCTCAACTACTGGCAGTTTGGCGACTACGTCGGCATCGGCGCCGGCGCGCACGGCAAGATCAGCAGCCACGCCGGCATTGTGCGCCAGATGCGGCACAAGCAGCCGGCGGCCTATCTGAAGGCGGTGGCGGACGGCAATCCGCTGCAAAGCCAGCAGAAGGTCGCCCGCGCCGACCTGCCGTTTGAATTCATGATGAATTTGCTGCGCCTGACTGGCGGCTTTGAGAGCCGCCTGTTCCAGGAGCGCACCGGGCTGCCGCTGGCGCTTATCCGCCGCCAGCTGGACCAGGCCCAGGCGCAAGGCCTGCTGGACGGCGACGGCGCCATCCTGCGCCCGACGCTGAAAGGCCAGCGCTTTCTCAACGATCTGCTCACCCTGTTCCTCAAAGAAGGAGATGAATAATGGCTAAGGAAATCATCCACACCGACAAAGCTCCGGCCGCCATCGGCGCTTACTCGCAAGCCGTCAAGGCAGGCAACACCGTCTACCTGTCCGGCCAGATCCCGCTGGACCCGGCCACCATGGCCGTGGTGGAAGGCGGCTTCGCCGCCGAAACCCACCAGGTGTTCAAGAACATGAAGGCCGTGTGCGAGGCCGCCGGCGGCAGCCTGGACCAGATCGTCAAACTCAATGCCTACCTGACCGATCTGTCCAACTTCGCCACCTTCAACGAAATCATGGGCCAGTATTTCAGCCAGCCGTTCCCGGCCCGCGCCGCAGTCGGCGTGGCCAGCCTGCCCAAGGGCGTGCTGGTGGAGGCCGAAGCGGTGATGGTGCTGTAAGCCAGATCGGTTCCTTAAGAAAGAAAACCCCGCCTAATCAGCGGGGTTTTCTTATGGCTATGTCCCAATTGTAAGTTGGTAACTACACTGAAGTAAGCCTCTCACCAGGAGCGTGATGATGGATACCCAGT